>CAZKTW010000001.1:0-57772 GCA_964555775.1 uncultured Bifidobacteriaceae bacterium
TCATTTACCAGACCGGCGCCTGGTGGCACTGGCTGGTGTTCAAGCAGCCGCTGGCGTTTGCAATTTTTCTCGCGGCGGCCTTTGCCGAAACCAACCGCACGCCGTTCGACCTGCCGGAAGCCGAACAGGAACTGGCCGGCGGTTACAACGTCGAGTACAGCTCGATCAAATTTGCGCTGTTTTTCATGGGTGAATACGCGAACATGGTCCTCGCGTCGGCGATGATGGTGACGTTGTTTTTCGGCGGCTGGACGCTGCCGTGGTTTGGGCTCGACCAGCCGGCGGCGACCTTGATGGGTGGCATCGTGCACATCGCGATCTTTCTGGCGAAGGTGTCGGTTTTTCTGCTGTTGTTCATCTGGGTGCGCTGGATGTGGCCGCGCTTCCGGTATGACCAGTTGATGGATCTGGGCTGGTGCCGGTTTTTGCCGCTGGCGCTGGCGAACATCGTCGTGACGGCGGTCTGGTTGTGGCTGCGTTCGTGAGAACGCAGCGAATTGAATTTTGAAGCGCAGCGGACTCACGTCCGCGGCCACGAGAATGCAGGTTTGAAATGATTGTTAAACGCAAACCATTGAATTTTTGGGAGCGGCTTTATCTGCCGGCCATCATCGGCGGCTTCAAGGTCACGGCCCGGCATTTCGCGCGCACGTTGTTCGGTGGCAAGGCGGTCACGATGCAATATCCGGAGGAAAAATGGGCCGTGCCGGCGGATTATCGCGGTGCGCCGTACCTCGTGCGCGACCAGGAGGGCAACACCAAATGTGTCTCCTGCCAGCTTTGCGAATTTGTCTGTCCGCCCAAGGCGATCCGGATCACGCCGCCCGGCCCGGCGGGCGAGATGGCCGACCGTCCCAACGCGGAAAAAATGCCGCAGGAGTTCGAGATCAACATGCTCCGGTGCATTTACTGCGGTTTTTGCCAGGAGGTCTGCCCCGAGGAGGCGATTTTCCTGCTCAAGGATTACTCGCTCACCGGCACGAGCCGGGAGGAAATGATTTACGACAAGGAAAAGCTCCTGGCGCTGGGCGGCACGCACGGCGGCGTCCAGAAATGGAAGCACAAGCTGGAGGAAGCAAAGGAACAGGAATCTTTTCCGGTGAAAGTCTGAAGCGGAAAAATCATGGGACTGCCCGATATTCTATTTTACGTGTTTGCGGCCTTGACGCTGTTGTGCGGCGTGCTTGTCATCGCCAATCCCTTCAGCCGCAGCCCGGTCACCAGCGCCATGTTCCTCGTGCTCACCATCATTTCGATGGCAGGCTTGTTCGTGTTGTTGCATGCGTTTTTCCTCGCCGCGGTGCAGATCCTGGTTTATGCGGGCGCCGTCATGGTGCTGTTTCTCTTCGTCATCATGCTCCTCGATTTGAAGGCGGAGGAACACCGCAGGGTGAAAAAATTCGCGCTCATCGCCGGAATGATTTCGGTCGGCGCCGTCGTGACGATTTTTGTGCGGTCCATCCTGGCGGCCAGGCCGGAAGTCCATCTGCCCGCGGCCGAAGGTGAACCCGCCGTGCTCGGCAAGCTGTTGTTCACGCATTATCTGCTGCCGTTTGAAGTTGTCTCCGTGCTGCTGCTGGTGGCCATGATCGGCGTGATTTTATTGAGCAAAAAGGAAACCAAATAACATGCACGTCGGACTCGAACATTATTTGATCGTGAGCGCCCTGCTGTTTTGCCTGGGGCTGCTCGGCGTCGTCCTCCGGCGCAATTTGCTGGTGATTTACATGTCGCTGGAACTGATGCTCAACGCCGCCAACCTCGCGCTCGTCTCCTTTTCCTGGTTCAACAACAACCTGAATGGCCAGATCCTGGTCTTCTTCATCATTACCGTGGCCGCGGCCGAGGTCTCGGTCGGCCTGGCGCTCATCGTCGCCCTCTACCGCAAACGCCAGACCGCGCACGTGGAAGACCTGACCACGATGAAACTGTGACAAAATGAGAAAACATCCAACAACCAACATCCAGCGCCGAACATCCAATGAACGGTGCGACGCAGCAACATTCAATGTTGGATGTTGGATGTTGGATGTTGAATGTTTCCTTCTTAACCGATGAAATTCGAGGCGCTACCCTGGATCATTTTGTTCCTGCCGCTGCTGGCTGCGGCGGTAATCACGCTTTTCACCTTGCGTTATCGCACGATCAGTTCGCTCATTTCCATTGGTGCGATTGTTGCGGGCTTCGTGATGACTTTGGTTTTCATCGGCGCCAATGGCTTTCACCTCAACGCAGAGACGCCCGGCGTTGGGCACGCCGGCAACTGGCTTTCCATCGGCAATCTGCAAATTGACTTTGGCCTGAAACTCGATGCTTTGAGCCTGATGATGATGCTCATCGTCACCGGCGTCGGCGGCGCGATCCATATTTATTCCTTTGGCTACATGGACCACGACCGCAGCAAGGCGCGGTTCTTCGCCTGCCTGAGCCTGTTCACGTTTTCGATGCTTGGCATCGTGCTGGCGAACAATTTCATCGAACTGTTCATCTTCTGGGAGCTCGTGGGCGTGTCCAGCTATCTGCTCATCGGATTCTGGTTTGAAAAGCCCAGCGCGGCCGATGCGGCGAAAAAAGCCTTCTTCACCAACCGCCTCGGTGACTTCGGTTTCCTGATGGGAATCCTGGTGGTCTGGACGGCCCTCGGCTCGTTGAATTTCAGCTCGTTGCAACAAATCCTTACCGCCAATCCCGCGGCGCTCGGAACCATCGCCAGCATCGCCGGACTGCTGGTGTTCTGCGGCGCGATGGGCAAATCCGCACAATTCCCCCTGCACGTCTGGTTGCCGGATGCCATGGAAGGCCCGACCCCGGTCAGCGCTTTGATCCACGCGGCGACGATGGTGGCGGCGGGCGTTTACATGCTTTGCCGGATTATTTTCCTGCTCGACCCAACGGCGTTGCAGGTTATTGCGTACATCGGTGGATTCACCGCCTTGCTTGCGGCGTTGATCGCCGTCCAGCAAAACGACATCAAGCGCATCCTGGCCTATTCCACGCTGTCGCAACTTGGTTATATGGTGATGGCTGTCGGCCTGGCCGGGCCAACCCCGGCGATGTTCCATTTGACCACGCACGCCTTTTTTAAGGCGTTGCTGTTCCTGGGTGCCGGCTCGGTTATTCACGCGCTGCACGAGGAGCAGGACATCTGGAAGATGGGCGGGCTGAAAAAGAAGATGCCCGTCACGTTCTGGACGTTCATCATCGGCACCCTGGCCTTGAGCGGTGTGCCGCCGTTCAGCGGTTTCTACTCAAAGGATTCCATTCTCGCCCAGGCGTTGGAACAGAAAAATTATCTGCTCTTCGGCGTTGCCGTATTCGTCGCTGCGTTGACGACGTTTTACATGTTCCGCCTGTTCTTTGTCGCCTTCCTCGGCGAAGCCCGGACGGAAAAAGCCAAACATGCGCACGAATCGCCCGCCGTTATGGCGCTGCCGCTCGCGGTGTTGGCGGTGTTCGCGCTGGTTGGTGGCTTCATCGGCATCACCAACATCTATGGTTCGCAGTTTGGCGCCGAATCTGAAAATCTTTCCGTCGCGCAGCAGGCGCTCGAACCGCTTCATAATATTTTTCCGATGCTGCTCGGCATTGGCGCCGTGGCCGTTGGCTTGTTTGGCGCGTTCACCCTTTACAAGACTGCGGCAACCGATCCCTTGCCCGCGAAGCTCGGTGGTTTGGCGACCGCGATGAAGAACCGGTTTTACTTTGATGAAATTTATGAGGCCACCTTCATCCGCCTGCACGATTCCATTGCCTGGGTGATCGGGTTGATTGACCGCTGGTTCTTGGATTGGGGCTGCATCGGGCTGATCCGTGGCGGCACGGATATTACCGGACGCGCATTGCGCCTCATGCAGACCGGCAATCTCCAGACCTACGCCTTCCTGTTCGTGCTCGGTGTGGCGGTGGTGCTGTATTTCATGCTTGGAAAATGATAATCCACAACAACAACGAACGAATTGGAGTGAGCGGGATTTGGTCCGCCCTCACCCCGGCCCTCTCCCCCGGGGGAGGGAGAATTGTAGTCCGTCGGTTGGCGAAACGGGCCGTGGTGGAAATTTCGAAAGGTGATCGTTGCTGTTCCCTCTCCTCGGGGGAGAGGGTCAGGGTGAGGGCGGGCGTTTCTGCTCACTGCGAATTTCAACCTTTGAAATCCGGTTTTCAAAACTAATGTCCATTCTCACTTACATCCTGGGTTGGCCGCTGCTGGCGGCGCTGGCGCTGATTCTGGTGCCGCGCAATTATCGCGTCATCATCCGCTCCGTCGCCGTCCTCGCCACGTTCGTGTCCATGGTGCTGGCCGTGAAAATGTTCGTGCAGTACGGTTGCGTCCCGGCGGATGCGGATGGTTATCGTTTTGTTCAACAAATCCCCTGGGTCGAATCGCTCGGCATCAGCTATCACGTCGGCGTGGATGGCTTGAATGTCGGGCTGGTTTTGATGGGGGCAATCGTCGCGTTTGCAGCGGCCTGCTGCGCCTGGGAGATCAAGGAGCGCGAGAAGGAATTTTACATCCTCCTGCTCGTGATGAGCGGCGGCATCCTCGGCGCGTTCGCGTCCCTCGATCTGTTTTTCTTCTATTTCCTGCATGAACTCGCGCTGGTGCCGACTTTCATCATGATCGGTGTCTGGGGCCGGGGCGAGCGGAAGAACTATGCCACTTTCCAGATCACGCTTTATTTGAGCCTCGGCGCGCTCATCGCGCTCATCGGCCTCATCGCGCTCTATCTGCAATCAGGGGCGAACACGTTCGACATCCCGAAATTGATTGCGCACGCCAAAGCCAGCCCGCTCGCGGTCAACGCGCAGAATTTGATCTTCCCCCTGCTGCTGTTCGGCTTTGGCATTCTGGTTTCACTCTGGCCGTTCCATACCTGGGCGCCGTTGGGCTATGCTTCCGCCCCATCGCCGACCGCGATGCTGCACGCGGGCGTGCTGAAGAAATTCGGCCTTTACGGTTTGATCCGCGTGGCCTTGCCGTTGCTGCCGCAGGCGGCACAGGGCTGGATGCACATCCTCGCCTGGCTGTGCCTGGGCAACATCCTGTTCGTCGGCTGGGTGGCGATGCGGCAGAAGGACTTGAATCTGCTCATCGGCAATTCGAGTGTGGCGCACATGGGCTTCATTTTTCTCGGCATCGCCAGTTTGAATCTCATCGGCGTGACCGGGGCGGTGCTCATCATGATCGCCCACGGCTTCCTGGCGGCGCTGACCTTCGCGCTTAGTGGCTACATTTACCAGCAGACCGGCACGCTCCAGATCAGCGAACTGGGCGGGTTGTGCCGGAAATTGCCCTTCATTGGCACGGCGCTGTTGATGGCGGCCATGGCGGGCTGTGGGTTGCCGGGCTTTGCGAATTTTGTCGGTGAAGTCACCGTGTTCTTCGGCGCTTGGAAAACCTTTCCGTTCGTGACGGCCTGCGCGCTTTGGGGTGCCTTGTTGATTGGCGCGCTGTACATGCTGCGCGCGATGCGGGATGTCCTTCACGGTCCACTGCCGGAAAAGTGGTCGGGCATCCCTGACGCGTCGAATGTTTGGCGCAAACTGCCCTATGCGCTGTTACTGGTGAGTCTGTTTGTGTTCGGCATCTGGCCGCGCCTGCTCACGGAAAAAATCACACCCGACGCGGCAAAGGTTGTGGCCATGGCCGTCACGGAAAAACCGGCGGACAAACTGGTGGCGCAGACGGGCCCTTCTGAAATTCAAAATTTGAAATCCGAAATCCGAAATTGATGAACGCGTCCTTGATGAGTTTGGAAATCCTGGTGATCGGCCTGGGCCTGGTGCTGATGCTGGCGGATGTGTTCATGCCGCCTGAGCGGCGGCGTTTTCTCGCCTACGGGGCCATTGCTGCGCTGGGCGTGATGCTGTTGATGGGCTCGGGTGAGACGGGTTCGGCTTTCAACGGCTCTTTCGTCCAGGACGGCCTGGCAGTCTTCTTCAAACGCTTTTTCGTCATCGCCGCCATGCTGGTCCTGTTCCTGGCGGCGGAATTTTCCGACCGGCTGACGGCCGGGATTTCAGAATATTATTCGCTCATCGTGTTTGCCCTTTCGGGCATGTTGTTCGCGGCGTCAGCCAATGACTTTGCGATGCTGTTTGTCTCGATCGAACTCATCACCATCACATTTTATGTGCTCACGAGCTTTCAGCGCGGCCGGTTGGTGTCGCTTGAGGCCGGCGTGAAATACCTGATCCTCGGGGCGTTGTCGTCGGCCTTCATGGTGTTCGGCATCGCCCTGGTGTGGGGCACGAGCGGCAAATTCAATTTCAACGAACTGGCGGTGGTCGCGCCCCAATTGGCCGGGAACCCCATCTTCCTGCTCGGCGCGTTGCTGGTGCTGGTCGGCCTCGGTTTCAAAATCGCCGCCTTCCCATTTCAGATCTGGGCGCCCGATGTTTACCAGGGGGCGCCAACCCCGACCACGGCCTTTCTTGCCGTCGGGTCAAAAGCCGCCGGTTTCGTCCTGCTGCTGCGGGTGTTGTTCACCGCGGTCCCGGCCGTCACGGCGCATTGGGCCAACCTGCTGATCGTCATCTCCGGCATCACGATTCTTTACGGCAACCTGTGCGCGCTTCCGCAACGCAACCTGAAGCGGTTGTTGGGCTATTCGAGCATTGCGCACGCCGGTTATCTGCTTTTGGGCGTGGCGGCTTTGAGCGCGAGCGGACAGGCGGCCGTGCTTTATTATCTGGGCGGCTATCTGTTCACCGTGCTGGGCGCGTTCACCGTCATTGCGCTGGTAATGCGACATCTGGACAACGAGGACATTTCCGCGCTGGCGGGTTTGAACCAGCGTTCGCCGTTGCTGGCTTCGACCCTGGCGCTGGCGATGGTGTCGCTGGCGGGCATTCCACCATTGGCCGGTTTCTTTGGAAAATTTCTGCTGTTGAAAGCGGTAATTGAACAGGCCCAGGTCACGATGAACCACGGCTATTATTGCCTCGTGTTCACGGCGCTGGCGGGCGTGGTGATCTCGCTTTACTACTATTTTGGCGTCATCCGCGCGATTTACTGGAGCAAGAACGTGCCGGATTTGTCACCCATCCCGCTTTCCAGCCCGGCCAAATTGACCCTGACGATTTGCATCGCGGGCATGTTCTGGATTGGTTTGTTTCCCGCCACCCTGCTCAACCTCGCCACGGAAGCTGTCAAGTCGCTGGCCCATTGACCAACGGCAGGGTCACCACGCGGCGATGACCGCGCCGTCGGCTACGGGATGACAACGCGCAACTTTTCACGCCCGACCGAAAACGTCACCGGCAAACGGCCGGCCCATTCGCCGTCCAATTCAAAAGCGGCCGCCGCTTCACTCACCAGCTCAAAAGTTGCCGCGCGCATGCGTTGCACAACCTTTTCCGGCAGCCTTTTCCCCAGCAGCAGACCCGGTGCGCAACGCAGCAGCGTCGGCCAGTCGATGTGCCGGAGAACGCAAACATCCAGCAACCCGTCGCGCAAATCCGCGGCCGGGAAAATTTCAAATGATCCGCCGTAAAGACGGCCGTTGCCGATCAAGACCAATTCCCCCGCGACCTCCCGGCCGTTCGCGCGGACGGTGACGCCAGGTTTTTGTTCCCTCAAGGCCTTCAGCCCGGCGATAAGATAGGCCAGCGGGCCGATTTTTTTCTTGTGGCCCCAGTCCACCAGCTCAATCGCCCGCGCATCCAGCCCGGCTCCGGCGAGTTGGACGAAATACTGCCGTTGCCGGCTGCCATTGGCCGAAAATTCCACCTGCGGGAGATCCAGGCGCGTTTCGTTGCCGCGGCGCAATACCTCCCAGGCCCGTTCAATACGCTGCGGGATGTTGAGTTCGCGCGCGAAAACATTCACGGTGCCGAGTGGCAGGACGCCGAGTCGCGCGCGTGCAAAACCGTCCGGCGCGTCGCCCAGGCCATTGAGGGTTTCATTCACCGTGCCGTCGCCCCCGGCGGCAACGATCAAATCAAAGCCTTCGCCCACCGCCTCCGCCGCGAGCCGGCGCGCGTCGCCGGGAGCGGTGGTGGCCTTCAACGCGGACTGCCCGCCAATTTTGTCCAGATGACGGCGGAAATGCCGGGCTTTGTTGCCGCGGGCGGCCGGATTGAAGATCACGCAGGTGCGCACCGGTGAATGATTTGTGGCGGTTGGGCGGTTAGTCGAGCAGAAAGCAAGGCGTTTGCTTGACTCGTCCCGGGTTTTTCGGAAACTGACCCCATGAAAGACATGACGGATTGGAAGGTCCCCAAGTGGCCGTTTCTGCTTGGTGACGCGCTGTTAATGGTTTTCGGATATTTTTTCGTCCTGCATTCGCCGCTGCCGATCCGCCATTGGGAAATTGCCGCCGGCTGTGTGGCCGTCGGCGCGGCCCTGGGCGTGATCCCATTCATCCTCGATTATCGCGCCATGGGCAGGGTCATGGAAGTCAACGCGCTCGGCGCGGTGGCTGACAAAATTGAAAACCTGGAGAAACTCGCCGGGCAAATCAGCGCCGCCACCAGCCAATGGGCAGCCGTTCAGGAATCCGCCCAGGGCCAGGCGGAAAAAACCGCGTTGGCCGCCAAGGCCATCGCCGACCGGATGACCACTGAAGTCATTGAATTCAGCGACTTCATGAAAAAGATGAACGACACCGAGAAGGCCACGCTCAAGCTGGAGGTGGACAAATTGCGGCGCGGTGAAGCGGAATGGCTCCAAGTGCTCGTGAACATCCTCGACCACGTATTTGCGCTCCACGCCGCCGCCATGCGTTCCGGCGACGTGAAATTTGCCGGCCCCATCACGACTTTCCAGAATGCCAGCCGGGATATTGCCCGCCGGGTCGGGCTCACGTCGTTTGCCGCCGGGCCAAATGAACCGTTCAATGCCGAACGCCATCAGGTCGCCGAGGGCAAGGAAAATCCGCCGGCTGGAGCGGCCGTCGCGGAGACGGTTGGTCCGGGATACACATTTCAAGGGAAGCTGTTGCGCCCGGCGCTGGTGCGGCTTCGTGACGCGAACCCGCCCGCGCAACCCCAAACTGCAAAAATTGCGACTGTCGCAACCCCCGCCCCGGCAAAAAAACCAGCCGAAAAAACGGCCACCCCGCCTGTTTCCGCCGCTCCGGCGAAAGAGAAGGCCGAAGACCCGTTTTTGCTCGAACCCGAAGATTAAGTTGGTTCCGTCCGCCGGGCCGCGAGAAAATGCAGCCAGCGGGCACTGACCGGCCGCGCATAGATTTTTTCCAGCGCCTGCGCGTAGAGCTTCAATTGCGGCGTGTAGGCTTTGATCTTGCCCGGCAAGACGCCCGGGCGGATTTCGTCGGTCTTGAAATCCACCAGCCAGATTTCCTTTGGCAACAACACCATCAGGTCCGCCACGCCCTGCACGACCACAAATTCGTTTTCCAATCCTGGCGCGGATTTTACGCCTGTAATGGCTTCCAGTTCGGCCGGGCTGAAACGCGCGGTGAAGGCCAGTTCCCGCCGGACATTGGTGGCCAGGCCGCGGATTTTCTGGCCGGTCGCCGATCCCCAGAAGGCCGCGATGTCCTCGAGGTTCAAAGCCGCGGTTTCATTTGCCGACAAGACATTTTCCCGCTCCAAGCGATTGGCTTCCGCGGCGAGGGTTTCGGAGCTGCCGGTCTTTTCCAGGGCGACGAATTGCAGAAATTTGTGGTGGGCCCGCCCGGCGTCCGCGGCGGAAAGTCCGGGGCGTGGTTTCCGCCGCGCCGCCGGCACAAAATCAGAAGCCGGAAAAAGGCGCTCCGCTTCATCATCCCCTTCATCCGCCGCCCGGCGCCGCAGCGCGGTGACGGATGACTTGGCCGTCCGTGTTGTCGCCGCGCCAAATGGATATTTCCACGCCAGAGTTTCGTGGAGTTTGCGGCCGGTTTTGTAGTCCAGCGGCGGTAATTCCTTTTGCACCCGGTGGTCCACGGGTTCGTCCGCCAGTTCCGCCTCATCCACGAGGCGCCAGCGCAGATGCGGCAGTTCACCTTCGGTCGCGCTTTGGATTTTGGACTTTGGACTTTGGACCTGAGTCTGCGCGAACCACAACCCCAGCCAGTCGGCATAACTTTTCGACGCGATGATGGATCGGGTGGAAATGGCCGCCGGTCCGTTCCAAAGTGATTCCCATTTTGATTCCGAAACGGCTGCGGTCAAAATCAACGTGTCGCGAGCGCGGGTGAGCGCAACGTACAGCAGTCGCAGTTCTTCGCCCCATTGTTCGCGGCGTTGATGCTGTTGCGCGAGCCAGTGCGGCAGGCTCGGATACCGCCGGCCGGTGTGCGGCGGCTTGATCCGAGGACACAAGCCAAAGGTTTCGTCAAAAATGATTTCACCGCGCACGTCTTGCGTGTTGAAGGGCTTCGCCAGGTCGGTCACCGCCACAATGGGAAATTCCAGGCCCTTGCTTTGGTGAATGCTCATGAGTCGCACGGCGTTTTCATCCGCCACCGCCGCGACGTCCGGTTCCACCCCGGCTTCGCGTTGGGCCTCGATAAATTTCAGAAACCGGAACAGCCCCTGCCGTTGGAACTGGTCGAACTTTTGCGCGAGCCCCAAAAATCGTCCGACATTGGCCTGCCGCTGGGCGCCGCGCGGACGCGTCAGCAGCCAGTCGGCGTAGTGCGTTTCCACCAGCACGCTTTCCAGGCATTGCGACAGCGAAACCTGGCGGGCCAACTGCCGCCAATGGGCAAATCGTTTCAGAAATCTGGCAATTTTTTGAACCGTCTCAACCACCATCCCGCATTCCGCCCGCTGAGTTCGATTCAGTGCCGTCCAAAAGTGGCCGCTGGCGGCCAGCCGCACCTGCGCCAGTTCATCAAGGGACAAACCAACGAGCGGGGAACGCAGGACAGCGATAGCCGGCACGTCCTGCAATGGATTGTCCAGCAGTTGCAACAGGCTGAGCAAATCCATGATTTCGCTGCCGTCGTAAAACCGGCCGCGCTCGACAACCAGCGGCACCCCGGCGCGCTCAAATTCCTTCGCGTAAATTTCCGCCTTGCCCGACGGCGCCCGCAGCAAAACCGCCATGTCGCGCCATTCGACGGGGCGGAACTTCTTTTCCGCCGCATCCCAGACCTCATGTTTTCCGGATTCCAACTGTTTCAGTCGCTGGGCGAGCGATCGCGCCTCCCGCTCCGTCTCCGGCAAGTCCGCCGGATCATCCGCGCTGGCGGCATCGCCGGGTTCGGCGTCGGAGCGGCCCTTTTTGAATCGCAAAATCAATTCCGCGCGTGGGGCGGCGTCCTGGGCTACCCCCAGCTCCGCGCGTTGCCGGGCGGCGCCGAATTGCAGCCGGGCCTCGACACCGTAGCGCACGCCGCCAATTTCTTCGCGCATGAGCGGCTCAAAGACGGAATTGACAAAGTTGAGCAGGGCCTCGCGACTGCGGAAATTTTCGGCGAGCGAAATCGTTTGCCCGTTTTTCCCGCGCCAGTTTTGGGCGTAATCGCGGAAAATTTTCGGATCGGCCAGCCGGAAACGGTAGATGCTCTGCTTCACGTCGCCGACGAGGAACCGGTTGCTGCCGGGTTCGTTTTGCGCCTTATCCCCCCCTCCTCCCCGAAGGAGGAGAGGGACGGGGTGAGGAGGCAGATTGTTCGCGAGTTCAAAACCCCTCTCCCCAACCCTCTCCCCGCTTTGGCGGGGAGAGGGAGAAGAACTGTCGCGCGAAAGTGCGGTAATGATTTTGTCCTGCGCAGCGTTGATGTCCTGGTATTCGTCCACAAAAACGAACCGGATTTTCTGGCGCCAGCGTCCGGCAATGGGCGTGGGTAGGTCCGCGCCTGAATCCCAGAGCAGCTGCAACGCAAATTGTTCCAGATCGTGAAAATCCAGGACGCCGTCATCGCGCTTGCGCGCGGCATACCGGGCGGAAAAATTCTTCGTCAATTGCAGCAATGCGTCCATGTGACCGCGCAGCCAGCCCCAATCCTCGGCCAATGGATC
This sequence comes from uncultured Bifidobacteriaceae bacterium, assembly GCA_964555775.1. Classification (GTDB taxonomy): domain Bacteria; phylum Verrucomicrobiota; class Verrucomicrobiia; order Limisphaerales; family UBA11358; genus UBA11358. The sequence goes on from CAZKTW010000001.1 coordinate 11,917, forward strand.
GCGGCCATTTTCAAGGGCGGCGAGCGAATGCAGGAATGCCGCATCGGCGAAAATCGTTTCGAGCGGCTTGCGAAACAGGGTTTTGCGTCTTGCCGGCCAGTTGCCATCGGCGGAAAGGATTTGCCCCAGAATTTCGGCTGCGTCGGTGCGTGAATAGTTTTCCGGCAAACGCCGGAGAAGGCCCGCCAACTCAACGGCTTTCTCGTTTGCTGACGGAGGGCCGGAGGCCGGAGACCCGAGTTCTTCCAGCTGCGCCAGCCATTCATCACGCCAGTCGCGGATGGCATCGAGCAGCCATTGGCGCCATTCGTCCGGCTCGGAGGCCGTGAATTTTTCCATCTGGCGCGTCAGCCAGCCGTCGGCATCGGGCCGGGTTTGGGCGTAATGGTGCAGGCGCAACACAAGCTGTCGGATCGTCTGGTCGCGGCCGTTGCCGTAAATCCGGATCAAATTTCGGACCGCGTCCGCCAGCCGGTTTTGTCCGGCGTAATGGTCCTGCAATTCCTCCCCGAGCGTTTCGTCGGCGAGCAGGCGGGCCTCGCCTTCGTCGAGCACGGCCAGTTGCGGGTCGAGGCCGAGTTCGTGGAAGTGTTCGCGCACCAGCTGGAGGCAAAAGCTGTGGAGGGTGCCGATATGCGCGGTATCAAAAAGCGCGAGTTGCTCCGCCCAGCGCGGGACCTCCGGTTCGACACGAAATTTTTCCTCCAGTTGTTCGCGGAGTCGCCGGCGCATTTCGGCGGCCGCGGCCTCGGTGAAGGTGACGATGAGAATTTCCCCCAGCGAAGCCTGCGGCTGTTCCGAGCAGAGGCAGTGCAGGCAGCGTTCAACGAGCGTATGCGTTTTGCCTGTGCCGGCGCCAGCCATGACCAGCACGTTGCCGCGCGCGGTGACGGCCTGCCGTTGCGTCGGCGTCAGGTGGTCTCCGGTTTCAGCGCGCGGCGGTTTCATGCTGTGCCGCAGGCTAACACGGACGCGGGACCGCCGGCAATTTGCGATACGCGATTTACGAATCCATCCACGATGCCTGTAATCCGCGTAAATCGTATATCGCAAATCGAAAATAGCGATTTGCCTGACGCTCATTTGAAATTTATTTCGTGATTTTGAAATGCAGGCAGGATAAATGTAGCTCATGACCTCCAGCCTGCGGCTCAAAGACCAACCCGCCAGTGAACGTCCACGCGAGCGATTGGCCGAACTTGGCCCGGACGCCTTGAGCCATGCCGAATTGATTGGGATTCTGCTGCGCACCGGCTTGAAAGGGGCAAATGCGGTCGAAGTCGGCGGCCAGTTGCTGAACAAATTCGGCACCCTTCAGGCGCTGGCGCGGACGTCGGTGGATGATCTGCGGAGCGTCAAAGGGATCGGGCGTGACAAGGCCGTGACGCTGGTGGCGGCATTTGCGCTGGCGCGCAAGATGGCCGCGGATTTGCAGCGCGAATCGCCCGTGCTCGAAACGCCGGAGGCCATCGTGAATCTGCTGCGCGAGGACAATCGCGTCCGGCAGGTGGAAACGTTCCAGGTAATTTTGTTGAACACGCGGCGACGGCTCATTCGCATCGAACCGATTTCGCAGGGCACGCTCGACACGATCCTGGTGCATCCGCGAGAGGTGTTCCGGCCCGCCATTGCCGCCGGCGCCGCGGCGATCATCCTCGCGCACAACCATCCGAGCGGGGATCCAACGCCGAGCGAGGCCGACATCAAGGTGACGCGCGATTTGATCCGGGCTGGCCAGCTGTTGAAGATTGAGGTGCTCGACCATGTCATCCTGGGTCGCGCGACGCAGGAGCGCCCGAAGGACTACACGTCCCTGCGCGAGTTGGGATATTTCTATTCTTAAGATTCTAGCAGCCGACGCCCGCCGGGTCGCAGCACTTGGTGCGAAGACTGGTGAGGAGGCTCTGATACATTTACGATATTGGATTTACGATTGACGGGTCTTGCTACTATCCGGGCATATTGCGTAAATCATATATCGAGAATCGAAAACCATGCGTCTGAAAAATTATAAGGATGACCTGCTCAGGCGGCTGGAGAACCCGCATTACGCCGCCGCCTATCTCGCTCAGGTGCTGGTGGAAAAGGACAGCGCCGCGTTTCTGATTGCGCTCAAGGACGTGGTGGAAGCTGGTGGCGGCATGGGCCATCTGGCCGGGTGTGTGGATCTCAAACGGCCGAGCCTTTACAAGATTCTTTCCAAAAAAGGCAATCCTACGCTGGCCACATTGCAGGAAGTTTTGAAACCCTTGGGCCTGCGCGTCTCCGTCGCCTTGGACAAGGCAGTATGAATGCCCGGTTGCGCTTCGGTGGCGCTTATTTACGAGGCATTATACAAATTTGCATTCGGTGGTGTCTATCAGATGGCGGTTTCGTGTCGCGGATTTCGCGCCGGCAAAATGAATGTAGATGCAGATTCCCTGAGGACGGATGATCTTTCCGGCTCATTCGGCATGATGCCCGGGATGCTGCGGAGTGAGCCATTCTTTCAACGAACCGACTGGTTGAGTTTTGTCGCAACGACATTGGTGGCGTTGCCGGTTTATCTTTTCACGCTCACCCCATCTGTGGGGTTGGATAATTCCGGAGTTTGGTCCACTGCGGCTGCGTATGGCGGTGTGTCGTCTCCACCGGGATATCCGCTTTGGACTTTATGGACATGGGGATTCACCAAATTGCTGCCGTTTTCGAACATTGCTTGGCGAGTGGCCGTTTCCTCGGCCGTGGCGGGCGCCCTAGCGAGTGGCCTGATTGCCTTGATGGTATCGCGGGGTGGCACAACCATTTTGGACCAGATGCCCGACAAGCAGAGATTGAAGCCAAAGGAAGAGAAATGGCTCCGCGCGATTTGCGGCTATGCGGCGGGAATGGTTTTTGGATTGAATGGCACTTTCTGGCCGGAAGTGGTCGTTGTGGCCGTTTGGCCATTAAGCATTTTATTGCTATGCGTTGTGCTTTGTCTGCTTATGCGATGGGGTCTCCAGCCCGAATGCAGACGATATCTTTATGCTGCGGCCCTGGTTTTCGGATTGTTACTGACGAACAGCCAGATTGAATTCGCTTTAGCGCCAGCCATCCCGTTCCTGGTTGCGACCGGAAACCCAAGAATTGGCCGGGATATGTTCCTGACGGCGGGAATTATGTTTTTGATCGGGCTGGCCGGAATCTGGACGGGTTATTCTCTATCGCTTAGAGGCGGAGGCGGACAATTTTTTATTTTCATATTTCTGGGTGTAATCACGTGTTTGGTGGGCCTTGGGCTGATGGCGCGAACCCGAGGAGCCTTCTCGGAGTGGAAGACTATTCTGATTTGCAGCGGCTGTTTTTTGCTCGGACTGTCACTTTATTTCTATCTGCCGATTGCCTCGATGACAAATCCGCCGATAAACTGGGCATATCCACGTACAGTGGAAGGCTTTTTTCATACGGTTACCCGTGGTCAGTACGAGAAAGCAATTCCAACTTCCAACCTGTGGCCGTTTCTTGAACAGATTCGGTGGTATTTTGCAACGGCGGGCAAGGAATTTGGCTGGCCATATCTGCTGTTGTGCCTGATTCCATTTTGTTTCTTACACCGGGTCGCCGCATCTTTATGCCGGTGGATATTGGGATTGCTGGCCGCTTACGTCAGCGTGGCCTTTCTGATGCTGGCCATCTTGAATCCGAGCCCTGACAGGCAGACTTGGGAACTCAGCAAGACGTACTTTTCGGCATCGTACGTGGTATTGGCCCTCTGGATGGGCTATGGCTTGGTTATTCTGGGTGCCCGGTTGACACGAACGGGGAAGCAACCACAGGAGTTCATTTCCCCATCTGACCTCAGGTGACGCCGGGTCCGTTTAAAAAGAATTGCGTCGCCGTGTCTTTGCCTGAGAATGGGGCCATGTATCCTGCGCTTCGGGATTGTGGTCTTCGATCAAAGCCATCCACGAAAGAAACAGCTGTCCGGCGGATGACCCAAACCCTTTTCCTGCTGGCGATCTTGCTTGGTGAAATCCATTCGCCGGCCCAGACCAATGCGTCGTTTCAGATCGAAGGCACCCTCACCTGGCCGGACGATGGCTGTACGCAGGCGGTCGTCGTGCTGTGCGACCGGCCATCCGGTGAACCTCTTTGCCGGCAAACCGCCCAGCCGTTCACTTTGGCCATCGGTACGACCAATGAAAATTTTATCATGGACTGGCTGCAGGCTGTTCCGGATTCCGCCGGCCGTTTCCAGTTCACCAACCTTCCGGCGGGGAATTACATCGTCGTGGCGGAAGGGTGGAAAGGCCGGTTGCAGCCGATCGATATCCAGGAGTTCAGCTGGGAAACCATCCACCTGCTCGGGCGCGCGGAAGTCACCGTGCCGTCGGATTCCGCCCGGCATTTAAAACTCACTGCGCCCGGGACCAACCGCATTCAATTTCAACAGCAACAGGATGGCAGTTGGTTGTTGTTGGGAACACGTCCGCAGCGCGGCGACCCCGTCCTGGCCTGGCTCGGTTGGGGAACCAACTTCATCAGTCACATTATCGGCTTTAACGTGATGCCCCGCGGCCTGACCACCGTTCACGGGCTGCCGGACGAGGCCTACGCTTCCATTTTCGTGAATGACGACAGCCCGGGATTCGGTTCCACGCGACTCCCTTTGGGCGACTCCAAGCCGATCAAAATGCCCATTGTGGCCAATTGGTCGGACGGATACAAAATCCCGCCGACCAATCTGGTCTGGCTCGTTGAATTGCTTGAGACGAACCGGTTCAAAATCGACGCGCTGCTGGGAATTGCTTCAAAACCCAGGTCGGATAAATTTAACTCTTCGGCGGAGCGTTTCGCAGAAACGGAGCGCGAAAGATTCCGGCTGGTTCAGCCAATTTGGGAAAAGGAAATCGTTTTGCCCACCGGGCAGAAGACCCGCGTGGTGGATTTGCTGACGGCCCTGGGCTACGCCCGGTTGAACGGCAAATCGAAAAATTGATTCCGCCCATTTGACACACCTTCGCCCGCTGCCATAAAACCTTGCGTTTGCAAGCCGGCCGGCTTACCTGATGCCGACGTGGAAGCAACGGCCAACCAGGAAGGCGAGAACCAGCGCCGGATCAATTATTGGCGACTGTGGATCTTCGATGCCGTGCTGGTGAGCGCCGGTGTGCTTTTTTTTCTGGCCACCCAATACGGCACCTACGAATTCTTCGGAAGGGCCTGCGCGATGGCCTTGCTGCCGTTCATCCCGATCATGGTGCTGGTCGGGGGAGCCGGCAGCACTGCATTTGCCCTGACCAAGGTCCTGATTGAGAAAAGATCCTTGAATTATTTCACCTCGCTCGCGTTGCTGATTGGTCCGGCATTGGTTTCGACGTTGCTACTCGTGCTGTTGGGCGCAGGCAAATCGCCCGGTCACCGGCTGGCTTACATTTGTCTTGGGAACGCGCCCGCGTCGGCCAGCCAGGTCCAGGTTGCCGGCTATTCCACCTTTCTTCACGAAGAATGGCTGGCCGCGTTCAACGTAGACCGGGACGGTTTCCAGAAACTGGTCGTCCGGGCAAAACTGGAGCCGGTGCCGGATTACGACTTCCGGGCGACGCTGGGGCATTCCATGCTCAAGGAGATCAGTGCGTCGCAAAGAATTCTGCGCTCCGACCAGCTCATTTGCTTCCGGCGGGTTTTCAATGAACACGAAGAACACGAGCGTGGACATGTTTATGCGGCGTTTGATCCGGCCACCGCAACGGCGGTTGTTTTTCGGGAATACCACGATTGATTTTGGCGGTGAACCCTGCTGCCTTTGTGTGCGCCCACACACGCGGGAAAAAGATTTCTGGACGAGCAACGGCAAATAAAGCGCCATAGGAACGACATCTTCCCTATCAGCCCATTAAAGAAGTGGCAGCCGACGTGAGGAGGCTCTAAACCAATGATTGTTGCCAAAGCAATTTGAGGCTCGCTACCTCGGCTGCTACTAAAAGACGGTGTTTCTTTACGGACTGCCATGCTGCTCCTGACGGGGCTGGGATAATCATTTTCCTTTCCCCAGAAAGTCCAACAACGCGCGGTTGAGCTGGTCGGCGTGGGTCCAGTTCAGACCGTGCGGCGCGCCTTCGAGCACCACCAGTTGGCTGTCTTTTACCAATTCATGCACGCGACTGGCCGAGGCGGCGAGCGGCACAATCCGGTCCGCATCGCCGTGCACCACCAGCGTGGGCACGGTGAAGGTGGCGAGGTCCTTCCGGAAATCCGTCAGCCATGCCGACACGCAATCCAACGAGCCTTTGGGTGAGGCCCCTGAAGCGATGTTCCAACTGGCATGCACGGCCTGGTCGCTGATGAGTTTGCCGCCCAAAACGTCCACGTTATAAAACAAGGCAAGGAACTTGGCCAGGAACCCGGGGCGGTCGGCGACGATTGCCTGTTTGATGCCTTCGAAGACCTCGGCGTCCACGCCGAGCCGGTTGTCGGGCGTCTTCAACAGGAATGGCGGGATGGCGGCGATGAACACCGCCTTTTTCACGCGGTCCGAACCGTATTTGCCCAGGTAACGGGCCACTTCGCCGCCGCCCATCGAAAAGCCGGCCAGCGTGACATCATGCAGATCGAGTTTGGTGATGAGCTGGTGCAGGTCCGCGGCGAACGTGTCGTAGTCGTAACCGAACGTTGGCTTGTCGGACATGCCAAATCCCCGGCGATCATAGGTAATGACCCGATGACCGGCCGCGACCAGGGCGGTGGTCTGTTTCTCCCACGATTGGCCGCTCAACGGCCAGCCGTGGATGAGCACGACCGGTTTGCCGGCGCCGTGGTCTTCGTAGTAGAGATTGATATCGCCGGAGTTTTCTTTGCCGACAGTGAGGTAAGGCATGGTGACGCTCCTTTCAGGTTCATGGTTGGTGAATCCTCTCTTCCGCAGGGCATTTTCCACCGGTTGCTAATTTGTTCAACCTTTTTCCGTCGCGCTTCGGATTGATTTCAGCTCGGAGAGCTTGTCTGAACATGTAGCGGCGGGCCTCCCGGCCTGCCTTAGAGGGAGGCATCCTGCCGCCCGGAAGAATCGCCGCCATGACGCCGCTGCCCGGGATTTCAATGGCGTTAATGATTGCGAACGGTTAACCCGTCCATTGCGGATTGCGCGTGGTGGCGTCAAACCCGGTGGAGGTTTTGAACTGTTCGTAGCTGCCCGAGGCCGCGGCGTCGGCGGTCCGGGCGAGCAGGGCCGAAACCTGCTCCTGGCTCATCGGCTTGAACGTGCGCGCTGCTTCGACCGCCTGGTCGAGAATTTCCAGGCTGTCCATGCCGGTGATCACCGTCGAGGTCGGCAGGTTCAAGGCGTAGTGCAGGCAATCGATGGCGCTGACCGTTTTGCTGCGCAGGATTGCCCCAAAGCCCAGGGACTTCATGCCCAGTACGCCGATGCCTTCCTTGACTAGGCCGGGCACGACCTGGTGTTCGAAACTGCGGAAATGTGCGTCCATGACGTTCAACGGCATTTGCACGGCGTCGAAGCGGAATTTGTGTTCGGCCGCCACTTCAAGCATGCGCAGGTGGATGGCCGGATCCTTGTGGCCGGTGAAACCGATGAAGCGGACCTTGCCGGCCTGCTTTGCCTCCAACACCGCTTCCAGCGCGCCCCCGGATGCAAAAATGGGATCGGGGTCCGTCCGGCGGACAATTTCATGAAACTGCAACAGGTCCACCCGGTCCGTTTGCAGCCGTTTGAGCGACTCATCAATTTGCCTGGCGGCCAGCGCCTTGGTGCGGCCGTCAATCTTCGTCATCAGGAAAACCTTCTCGCGGTATCCGTCACGCAGGGCCTTGCCCATGCGCACTTCGCTCCCGCCGTCATTGTAATCCCAGCAATTATCCATGAAGGTTATCCCGCGATCAATGGCGCTGCGGATGATGCGCAGGCTTAATTCTTCATCTCGTTGCGTGCCGATGTGATAGCCGCCCAGGCCGATGGCGGAAACCTTCTCGCCGGTGCGGCCCAGCGGGCGGAGGGGCAACTCATTTTTCGTTTCTGCCCCCCAAAGTTCCGGCCCGACGGCCAACGTTGCGCCGGCCGCCACCGCCATTCTTACGAATTCCCGGCGGTTGACATTCTGGTTCACGGTTTGGGAGAGCTCACCCGGTCTTTTCATGCAGCATATCTATTTCCATCTCCCGGTTTCCGCAACTCGAAAAGGACGTGCTGAGGTTTGAGAGCTGGTTTGAAAAAGTAGCGGCGGGCCTCCCGGCCTGCCGTAAAGGGCGGCATCCTGCCGCCCGGAAGAATAGCCGCCATGACGCGCTGCTTGGGATTTTAAAGGCGTTAAAGCTGGCGGATGGTTTTTTCCGCCGGCTGGAAGCCCGGCTCTACGTCAGCCAGGATGGCTGACGCTACATTTTCAGACGGGCTCTGAGACAAGTCGCACTCCGTCAAATTGGGGCATCGCCAAACCCAGTATGCTTTGAAAATGCCTTTAACCTCCCGGCAAAATAATGCCTCCAGTGCCGGCTGGCGGTCTAATTTTTGTTTTCCGGTTCCGGCGGCGGGTAGGTGATGATGCGGGAGCCGCGTTTGTAGCTGAAATAGGAATAAGTCCATTGCAGCAGCACGGCCAGCCGGTTGCGAAAGCCGATGAGGAAAATCAAGTGGATGAACAGCCACGACAGCCAGGCCAGGAAGCCGGAGAATTTCAACCGGCCGATCCACGCCACGGCGGCAGAGCGACCGATCGTCGCCATGGTTCCTTTGTTCCAATACTTGAACGGCGGTCGAGTCGCCGGATCGGTGCCGGAATTCAATTCGTTTTGGAGGCGACGTGACACGTGCCGTCCCATTTGCATGGCCGCCGGGCAAATGCCGGGAACGGGCTGGCCGTCTTTTTCCATCACGAGCGCCAGGTCGCCGATGGCAAAGATTTCCGGATGACCGGGTACGCTTAAATCGGGATTCACCTTCACGCGTCCGGCGCGGTCCAGTTCCACGCCGAGCTTTTTCGTCAGCGGGGTGGCGGAGACGCCCGCGGCCCAGATGATGTTTCCAGCCCGAAGAATTTCACCGTTGGCCAGTTCCACCTCGCCGGCGCGGATGTTTTTAACCGGGGTCGAGGTGCGGACCTGCACGCCGAGGGCTTCGAGCTGGCGCTGGGCGCTGGCGGACAGTTCCGGTGGATAATTCAACAGCACCCGCGGCGCGCCCTCGATCAAGATGATCCGGGCCTGTGTGGGATCAATCCGGCGAAAATCACGTTTCAGGACCGTCTGCGCCAGTTCGGCGAAGGCACCGGCCAGTTCCAAGCCGGTCGGGCCGCCACCCACGATGACAATGGTCATGAGCCGGTCATGTTCGGCGGTGTTCGCTTCGTTCTCCGCCTGTTCAAACGCCAGAAGCACCCGGCTGCGGATGCGCAACGCGTCATCGAGTGTTTTCAGGCCGGGCGCAAACGGTTCCCATTCCGGGTGGCCGAAATAGCCGGTCTGGCCACCCATTGCCAGCACAAGGTAATCATAGTCCAGCGCGTTCTTTTCGAAGAACACCTTTTTCTGGGCGAGGTCAAAGCCGATGGCGCAGTCGAGCAGCACGGTGATGTCGGGCCGGTCGGACAGGATGGAGCGGATGGGCTGCGCGATTTCCGGGGCGGACAATCCGGCGGTGGCGACCTGATACAGCAAGGGCTGAAACAAATGGTGGTTGGTGCGGTCCACCACGGTCACTTGCGCGTCGGGATGATGAAAATGTTTGCAGAACGTCAGGCCGCCAAAGCCCGCGCCGAGCACCACCACCTGAAACTTTTTGCCTCCCGCCACGCTGATAATTTGACCAAACCGGTGAAAAAAGCAATCCGGCACATGCGGTTAAAGGATCCTGCATCCGGCGGGCTACCAGCCCCATTTTTTTATCGTCGGACCGGATGCCAGTTGTTATTTTGACCAGATTACTCGGTACTCAGATATGGATTGGAACACGGAAGAAAAGGCAGGCAAGGCCCGCGAGCTGTGTGAAAAGGGATTATGGCCCAAAGTACTGGCCTATGCCCAACAATGGCGCGAGGAAGACCCGTCCGATCATCGCGCCCTTTATTACATCGGCCTGGGGTTGAACGGCCTGGGACAATTTTCCCAGGCAGAAGCAGCCTATCGGCATGCGCTGACGATCAATCCCACCGACGTCAAGGTGTGGAACAACCTGGCGGGATTGCTCTACGAGAAATTACAACGCCCGGCTGAGGGGGTTCGTTGCCTGGAACGGGCCATGAAGATCAATCCCGACCATAAAATCGGCTGGGCAAACCTGGCCACCATGGTCGGCCGGATGGGGCGTCATCATCAGGCGCTGGACTACGCCGACCGGGCCATTGCCCTGGATCCCAAACTGGTGGAGGCCTACCTGCACAAGGCCAACGCGGCGCGGGCGCTCGGGAAAATGGAAGTGGTGAGGGAGATTTGCCAGGCCCTGGCGGCCATCGAGCCGGAAAACTTCCGCCGTGCGCGCTGAACCCGGCGGCTTGTTTCATCGCCGGTCATCCGCTAACCTCAAGACGTGATTTATGACGCGTCATTGGACGAGTTGCTGCAAAAGGTCTGGGATGGCAAGCGCATCAGCCAGGCCGAGGCGCTGCGGCTTTATCATCTGCCGCTGGAAGAACTCGGCGCCCTCGCCGACCATCGCCGGCAACTGGCCAAGGCAAAGGATTTCGGCGGGCGCGGCAACGACATCGTCACCTACATCGTTGACCGCAACGTCAATTACACCAACATCTGCAACGTCTATTGCAAATTCTGCGCGTTTTACCGGGTGGAAAAAGATGACGATGCCTATGTCATCACCCTCGACGAGATGGACAAAAAAATCGAGGAGACGGTGGCGCTGGGCGGCACGCAGATTTTGATGCAGGGCGGGCATCACCCGAAGCTGACCAAGCAGTGGTATCTGGATCTGCTCTCGCACATCAAAGCGAAATGGCCGCAGGTGAACGTTCACGGCTTCAGCCCCAGCGAATTCATCCATTTCCGCGAGGTATTCAACGAGCCGCTGGACAAAATCATCGGCGATTTTGTGAAGGCCGGCCTGGGTTCGATTCCCGGCGGCGGCGGGGAGATTCTCGTGGACCGGGTGCGCCAGCGCATCTCGCCGCTCAAGGCGATGAGCAGCGACTGGCTCGAAGTCATGGACGTGGCCCACCGGCTCGGGTTGAACTCGAGCGCGACGATGATGTTCGGCCACGTCGAGACGATTGAAGACCGCATCGAACATCTGGAGCGGTTGCGCGCGCAGCAGGACAAATCAAAGGGCTTCACCGCGTTCATCTGCTGGACGTTCCAGGCGGAGCACACGAACCTGAAAGCGCCCACCGTCGGTGCGCACGAGTATTTGCGAACGCAGGCGTTGGGCCGGATTTACCTGGATAATTTCACGAACGTGCAAAGTTCCTGGGTCACGCAAGGCCAGGAAATCGGCCAGGTTGCATTGAAATATGGCGCGAACGACCTGGGCAGCATCATGATCGAGGAAAATGTCGTCAGCCAGGCCGGCACCACCTTCCGCATGACCGTCGCCGATATGCAACGTCTGATCAAGGATCTCGGTTACGAACCACATCAGCGCGACAACTGGTACCAGTTGGTGAATTAGCTTGGTGTTCACGCTTTATCCGCAACCATTCGATATACGTCCAATTCCAAACTGCCCTGTTTGCGGGAAGTTGTGGAATCTCAAGACCCAGACCAGCCCGATCTGCCGGATTCCAATTCGCCAACCACGAAGGGAGTTCCTTCTGGGCCGGCTAAATAAAACCTTTCCAAAAACAATCTTGCTCGTATCACCCGGGAAGGCGAGATTCATTGGTGAATTCGTTTGCCTGACACAGGCATTTTCCTATCCGTTTTCATCTGAGTCCTCCGTAGTTAATAGATTTTTCTACAGTCTTGATACGGCCTGGTTTTTTTGCAGGAGCATTTTTTACGGGACGCCGTCCAATGAATCAGTTATGCCATATCACCAACTAAAACCGTTATGAAAACACTCGTTTCCATTCTTTTCCTCGGCGCGGCGATCACGCTGGCCGTCTCCGCCCAACCGGCCCTTACCATCTATAACCAGGACTTCGCCGTCGTGCGTGACACGGTCCCGCTCGATCTCCAGTCCGGCGTCAACAACGTGCGCTATGCCGAAGCCACGGCGCGCGTCGAGCCGGACTCGGTGATTTTGCGCGATCCGGCCGGCAAACATTCACTCCAGATCTGGGAGCAAAATTATCGCAACGACCCGGTCACCCAGGAATTGCTTTTGTCGTTGTTCGAGGGCAGGACGCTGGATTTTGAAACCATCCGGTTGAAGGACAATACCCAGGCGCGAGAATTGATTTCCGGCAAAGTCGTCCGCAGTGGCTATGTGCCGGGTGGTGGTTCAGAGCAGCCCATCATTGAGGTAAACGGCAAACTGCAATTCACCCTGCCCGGGACCCCGCTGTTTCCCGATTTGGGCGATGACACCGTGCTCAAGCCGACCCTGAACTGGCTCCTGCAATCGGACAAACCGGGCAAGTTTGACGCCGAGGTCAGCTACATCACCGGCGGGTTCACCTGGGAGGCGGATTACAATCTGGTCTCGCCGGAAAAGGGTGACACGGTGGATTTGATTGGCTGGGTGACGATGAACAACCAGAGTGGCAAGGCCTTCCGCGACGCCAAAATCAAATTGATGGCCGGCGACGTGAACAAAATCCAACCGGCCATGCCCAGGGGAGTCGCTTTCGGCGGAATGAGAAAATTGGCCATGATGGACGAAGCCGCCCCGGCCGTAACCGAAAAAGCCTTCGATGAATTTCATCTCTACACCCTGGCCCGGCCCACGACGTTGCTCGACCGCGAGACCAAGCAGGTCGAATTCGTCCGGGCCACGGAGGTGAAAGCCCCGGTGATTTACGTTTACGACGGCGCGTCAGACTACCGGTTTTACGGCGGGCTGAATTACAGCCAGGACTACGGCCGAGACGGCAACAAGAAAATCCGGGTGATGCGCGAGTTCGTGAACGCGGAAACCAACCATCTCGGCATCGCGCTGCCCAAGGGCAAGCTGCGGTTTTACCGCCGGGATGCCGACGGCCAGATGGAATTCGTGGGCGAGGACATGATTGATCACACGCCCCACAACGAGACCATCCGCGTGACCACCGGCAATTCCTTTGACCTAGTGGGGGAACGCAAGCAGGCGAATTTCAAAGTGGACACCAGCGACAAATGGCTGGACGAATCGTTCGAGATCAAACTCCGCAACCGCAAAAAGGAGCCGGTGGAAATTCGCGTGGTGGAACACCTTTACCGCTGGAACAACTGGGACATCACGGCCAAGTCTGACGATTTCAAGAAGACCGACGCCCAGACCATCGAGTTCCGCGTGCCGGTCAAGCCCGACGAGGAACGCACGGTGACTTACACGGTGCATTATTCGTGGTGAAATGAGCCTCGACGCGGCAGGCAAAGTTTGCGATGTAATGGCAGACTTTTACGGAAATTATAATGCCTGAAACGCCCGAACTCAGCTTCGTCATTCCCTGTTACAACGAGGAAGGCAACCTGCTCGCGCTCATCACGGCCGTCCGCGTGGCGGTGGAACCGCTCAAGCTGCCTTATGAAATCGTTTTTACCGACGATTGCAGCAAGGATCGCACGTGGGAAATCCTCAAGCAGCTCGCGGCGGGCGACCCGCGCATCCGCGCCCAGCGGTTCGCCTTCAATTGCGGACAGTCGGCGGCACTTTGGGCGGGCATGCAAGCGGCCCGCGGCCGGGCCATCGTCACCCTTGATGCCGATTTGCAGAACGATCCGAACGACCTGCCGAAATTGCTGTCGGCGCTCGAAAAATTCGATTGTGTCTGCGGCTCGCGCGTGGAGGCGCGCCGCCAGAGCGACAAATTCATCCGGGTGGCGTCGTCGCGAATCGCCAACTGGGTCCGCAACGTGTTGTCGAGCGAGAATATCAGTGATGCCGGCTGCTGTTACCGGGCGTTCAAACGCGAGTGCATCGCCAACCTGAAATTTTTCAAGGGGATGCACCGTTTCATGCCCACCTTGTTCAAGATCGAGGGCTTCACCGTCACCGAGATTCCCATTGCAGCCAAGCCCCGCCACGCGGGCCGGAGCAACTACGGCGTGTGGAACCGGGTGTTTGTTTCGTTTCATGATCTGCTCGCCGTGCGCTGGATGAAAAAGCGCATGTTCAAATACAAGATCGAGGAGCGGGTCAATTAACCGCCCAGCATTTGCGGGTTCTGGCCATGCAGCGATTCTTGATCCAATCCCTGAATTTCGCCTGGCTGGTCATGGTTTTTATCGGTCTGCCGGCGGCCACCCGGGCGCAGTGGGGAAGCTGGCAGATTTCCCCGGCCGTGCAATCGCAGGTGTTGATGCTCTGGGGCCTGGTGCTCGCGGTCGCCGGCAACCTGGCCGCCGCACTCGGGCTGCTCAAGGGCCGCAAGGAACGGAAGCTGTGCTGGGAATGGGCGGCTGTGTTTACGGGACTGTTGCTGGTTCAATACGCCTTCCACCGCGGTTGGTTCAATTTTGACTGGCTGAAAAAAGCCCTGCTCTGGCTGCAACAACATTTCTAACCCGCTCCCGCGCCTGCCGGAAATAATCCTCCAAGAGACGGATAAGCCGACCCGCTAATTGGTATAATTTCAACTTTAGAAACTCGCGTTTTTTGTTCTGGATGGACAAACGATTCTTATGTAAGCTTCGGCATCTGTTTGGGTTGCCCAAGTTTTGAAAATTTTCTGAAATCGCAAAAATCAGCCCTTACGGAAGGAAATGTTATGGAAACGATTGTTGAACCGAAAGTATCACCTGGATTGCAAACCCTCCCCGGAGACGATGTCCGTCAAATCCTGTGGCGCTTTGCCGATCGTTATGAATTGCACATGCTCGTGCAATCTGCGCGAGGTGTGGCGCGGGGACCGGTCGCCCGTGTCGTCGCCGACGGCGGACGCAACTCGCACGAATGGACGCCGGCCAAAGCCGGCCTGCTCCGACATTTCGACGAGAGCGGCATTACTGCCGCGGCACTGGATCCGGAGGAGGGCGGCTTCATTGCCGGGCCAAAGAATCTCGCGCTGGCGCTGCTGGCGTTTGAGCTGGCGTGGGTGGATGCGGGCGCGGCCACGTGCAGTCTCGCGGGCAATCTGGGGCTGGCGCCGATCCACGAGCGCGGCACGCCGGAGCAGCGCGCCAGATATGTCGGCAACGCCGCCCCGTTGAAGCCCGGCGAAAACCGCAAGCAGGTCCGCGCCGCGTTCGCGCTGACCGAGCCCATTCCCTTCGTCGGCGTCGAAACCGGCATGCTCGCCGGCAAGGTGCGCGTCACCGAATGGAATGATGGCCAGGAACCGCTGTTGCAGGTGGAAAAACGCGGCCGCTTCATCACCAACATGGGCTTCGCCAACGTCGTCACCGCCGCCGTGGACTCGGATGATCCGCGCCTCAAGGGCAGTTGCATGGTGATTCTGGAGGAAGGCGACCCGGGGATTTGGGACCGCGGCACGCCGACGAAAAAACTCGTCCACCAGCTTTCCTCCACCAACGATCCGGTTTTCAATTTGAAAGTACCCGCGAGCCGCATCGTTGGCGGTTACACCATCAAGGATGGCGTCATCGTTCCGAATTATTCGCACGGTGAAATCATCGAAGCCGTGTTTCGCCGCACGCGCGTGACCGTGGGTTTGATGACGGCAGCGAAACTGCTTTCGGCCGTTGAGCCGGTGATTCTTTACCAGCGCCGCCGTTTCCGTGGCGGCGAGGGCGCGCCCGGCACGCCGCGCTATGAACTGGGCATCCAGCAAAAGGAGGACGCCCTCCATCGGCTCGTGGATATCTGGGCCACCGGCGAAGCGAGCGCGTCGCTCGGGTTTGAGGCCGCGCGGCTGTTCGACACGCTGGATCCGCTGGAGAAGCAAAAGGACCGGTGGCTCGCGGAGAAAAAATTGACCGGTCGCGCGGCGTTCAAGGAGCTGACGTTGAAACAAAAGGAGGCGCTGGACTTGTTGCGAGCGGCCTCGCTGCCGGTTGGCGAGCGTGATCTGGAGCGCGTGGAGGAACTGGAAGCCGACCCGCTGATTCAATTCGTCAAGCTTGATTCGCTGGCCAATGTCCTTTGCCCGGCCTGCAAACTTTGGAACACCGGCCACGGCGCGACAATGATGCGCGAGGCGGTCAGCCTGATGGGCGGGTACGGCGTCACCGAGGATTGTCCCGGGTTTCTTGGCCAGAAGTGGATGGATGCGCAGCTCGAAGCCACCTACGAAGGGCCCGAAGCGGTGCAGCGGCTCCAGCTTTCGATGACGATGACCAACGAGTTGTTCCTGGCGCAATTCCGGCAATGGATTGCCGACATGCGCCGCCTGGCCTCCGACCGGCCCGGCACCGGCGCCTGCACGCTGGCCAGCGCCATGCAACTCTGGGTCTGGACCCTTCATCATGTCCAGTCCGCCACCGACGCCGACGGCACGAAGCTCTATCACAAGACGCGCCAGGGTGTGACCTTCCCGCTGGCCGACGCGCTGTGCTGGCTGCTGGCGGCCCGGCAATTCATCCTGGATGTCGTCGAATTGGAAACCAAAGGTCCGGAAAATCCTGCGCT
Organism: uncultured Bifidobacteriaceae bacterium; assembly: GCA_964555775.1. GTDB lineage: Bacteria > Verrucomicrobiota > Verrucomicrobiia > Limisphaerales > UBA11358 > UBA11358. The sequence goes on from CAZKTW010000001.1 coordinate 28,508, forward strand.
CGCCGCTGGCTTGCCCGGACTTGTCGGCTTCTACACCGACCTCTGCCACGTTCAGAGCGCCCGTGCGGCTGGTGAAATCAACCGAATTTGTGCCGAACTCGTTCACGGCTACAACCGTCATCCCGCCTGGGACGAAACCAGTTGTCACGCCTGCTACTGCGCCGCCGAACTTGAATCGCTCGAGGGCATCATCCCGGGAATTGATGGTTCCGCCCGTGCCTATGCGGACGTCTCCGAAAACGATGAGGTGCATCCGTGCAAAGCCGGTCCGTGTGTGAAGTTCGCCGGGCTCGAAGACTTTGTGCGCCTGCGCGCCAAACTCGACGGTTGCCTCACCGGTTGCCGTCTGGCCAAGGACCGCGCCGCCGAAGCTTTGACCAGGGTAATGACCCGCGAGGCGCTGGATTATCCGGTGTGACCGATTCCGCGATGAGGAAAGCCAAATCCATGAGCCCGTCAGAGCCGGTGAAAGGTTTGATCCGCCTGTTTCGAGGACAACGCGTCATTTTGGATGCGGACTTGGCCCGTATATATGGCGTGCCGACAAAACAAATTAACCAAGCCGTCAAAAGAAACCCGGATCGCTTTCCCAATGATTTTGCGTTTCAACTTAAGCCTCAAGAGGTTGCATATTTGAGGTCACAAATTGTGACCTCAAAAGGCCGTGGTGGACGGCGGCATGTTCCCATTGCCTTTACCGAACACGGCGCGATCATGGCGGCGAATGTTTTGAACAGTCCACGTGCGGTGCAGATGAGCGTATTCGTGGTCCGCGCCTTCGTAACGATGAGGGAGACGCTGGGGGCGAACCGGCAATTGGCGGAGAAACTGACGGAATTGGAACGGCGGCTGACGGACCGCTTGGACGTTCACGAAAAGGCCATCGTTCATATCCTCGACGAAATCAAAAAACTCATGGAACCGCTTCCCCCGAGACCGGAACCCAAGCGCCGCGAAATCGGATTTCATGTTCGCGACGAAGTCTCGGGAAAATCATGCGTGCGCAAGTCCGTGGCCGGAGTTCAACAGCAACGGAGTTGAAGATGCCAGAATCCGCGTCAGAAACTTCAGCCATTGACCGCCAACGCATGGACGTGGACATCGTCTGCGTCGGGTTCGGTCCGGCCACGGCGGGATTCCTGGCCACATTGTCCAAACAACTCGTCAATGCCGACGGCACACCGTCCGTTGAAAGCGCCACTGCGCCCGGAATGCCGCCGCAGGTGATCTGCTACGAACGCGCGGACGACATCGGCTTTGGTGTATCCGGGATCGTGACCAAGGCCCGCGCGTTGCGGGCAACCTTTCCGGACCTGGATCCGGCGCAAATTCCCATGGCGGCATCCGTCGGCGGGGAAAAGGTTGTATATTTGCTTGATCCGATCGGTGCGAGCCGGCGTTCCTTCACCTTGCGCGCGGCGGATGTGTTGATTCGTGCCTTCAGGTGGATGTTGCCCGTTGAACGAAACGCGCTGAACCTGCCATGGACACCCGCCTTTCTGCACAAGCGCGGCGGCCTGATCCTCTCGCTGGGCCAGTTCATGCAATGGGTCGGCGCCCAGGTGCAAAGCACCGGGACGGTCCAGATCTGGCCCGGCACGCCGGTGTCGCAGGTGCTCATCGAGGAGAACAAGGTTGTCGGCGTGCGGTTGACCGACCAGGGTGTGAACAAAGATGGCCGGCCGGCCGACGGCTTCACGCCGGGCATGGAAATTCGTGCCGCGCTTACCATCATCGGAGATGGTCCGGTCGGTTCCATCGGCCAACAACTCGATGCGCACTTCGATGTGCCGCACGGCCATCACACACGAGATTGGGCTGTGGGCATGAAATTTGTCGTGGATTTGCCCGAAAACACGCCGCTCAAGCCGGGCACCGTGCTGCACACGTTCGGCTATCCTGAACCGGAGATTTTCGGGTTCCTCTACGTGCATCCCGGAAACGTGGCGTCGCTGGGCGTTTTTGTGCCGTCGTGGTTCGACAGTCCGGTGCGCACTGCCTACCGCCAACTCCAGCATTGGATGTTGCATCCGTATCTGTGGCAATTCCTCCAAGGCGGCAAACTTCGCTCCTGGGGCGCCAAAACCCTGGGTGAATCCGGCCGTCGCGGCGAACCCCATCTGGCCGGAGACGGCTATGCGCGCATCGGCGAAGGCAGCGGCAGCACAAACGTCCTCACCGGTTCCGGCGTGGATGAAGCCTGGGCCACCGGCACGCAACTCGCCGAGGCGGTGCTCGAACTGCTCAAGGCCAGGAAACCTTTCACGAAACAGAATCTTGAAGAAACCTACGTCAAGCGCCGCCGGGCCAGTTGGGTGGAGCCGGAGGCCGTGGCGGCCGAAAAATCCCGTGACGGTTTCCAGAAAGGGGTTGTGCGCGGCATGCTGGGCATGGCCCTGGCTGGTTTGACAAATGGAAAATTTTCCCTGGCCGGCGATCCCGTGCCGCCGTGGAAGCGCCTCCCGTCCATCGAGGAATATTATCGCCACCGCATTGCTCCGGAAGACATCGCCCGGCTCTGCGAGGAGTGCAAAGCCAAAGGTACTCCGCTTCACGGCGCGCTGATGGAGAAAGCCGGCTGGCCGGTGATCCCGCACGACGGACGGTTGCTCGTGTCGCACCAGGATGCATTGCTGATGGGGGGCAAAGTGCAGGCGCCGCCCGGTTACGCCGACCACGTCGTGTTTCTCTATCCGGAAATTTGCGAGAAATGCGGCACGCAGATTTGCATCGAGGCCTGTTCCGGCCAGGCCATCACGCCCGGAGAAAACGGCGTGCCTCATTTCGACCGAGAGAAATGCGTCCATTGCGGCGCCTGCCTGTGGAACTGCAGCCAGCCGTTATCCTACGACCCGGAACGGACGAACGTTGCCTTCCGCGCCGGCACCGGCGGACTGCACTCGGCGGAGAATTGATTATGAAATTGAAATTGACCATCCTACTGGCGGCCACACTAGCCGGAAACCTTCTGGCCCAATCCATTGATCTTCCCGCTCCGCAAAAGACCGGAGGCATGCCGTTGATGGAGGCGCTGTCCAAACGCGCCACCGGTCGTTCGTTTGCCACCAACGATCTGTCGCCGCAGCAGATTTCCAGCCTGCTCTGGTCGGCCTTCGGCGTCAACCGTCCTGACGGCAAGCGCACCGCGCCGTCCGCAAATAACAAGCAGGAAACCGACATCTACATTCTCCTGAAATCCGGCGCTTATGTTTATTCGGCTGTTTCAAACAAGCTGGATCAGATCCTTGCCGAAGACATTCGTGCGTTGGGCGGAACCCAGGCGTTTGTAAAGGACGCGCCGGTGACGCTGGTGTTCGTCGCCGATCTCGCCAAACGTGGTGGCGATAGCGAAGGTGCTCGCAATACGGCGAACATTGGCGTCGGCTACATTTCCCAAAACGTTTATTTGTTCTGCGCCTCCGAAGGACTTGCCACCGGTGCTCGCGGTTCCGTGGACCGCAAGGCGCTCGGCGAAAAATTGAAACTGCGTCCGGACCAGTTGATTGTGCTGGGCCAATCCGTTGGTTATCGCAAAACCGGTGAAGACCGCGCTTTTCCGTGACCAACCACCTACCATCCACGAACAAGACCAGTGAGATTTTGATTCAACAAACATGAACTTCAACAGGATTCTATTTAGCGCAATCGCGGTCGCACTGGCACTGATCGGCGACTTGATCGAGCCAACTGTGCGGGCACAGACGCTGACCACTTTGTATGCGTTTCCTGCGCTGGCCACCAACCGCGTCACCGGCCTGATGACCAACGCCAGCGGCGCGATTCCCGTGGCGCATTTGACGGCCGGCTCGGACGGCAATTTCTACGGCTCGACCAGCAGCGGTGGCACCAACGGCTACGGCACGATCTTTCAACTCACGCCCGACGGCGCGCTGACCACGCTGGCGACCTTCGCCAAGACCAACGGCGCCAATCCTTGGGGTGCCCTGACGTCGGACACCAACGGGGTTTTGTGGGGCACAACTTATAATGGCGGCGCCGGCAGCCTCAATTTTGGCACAGTGTTCACGGTGACGACCAATGGCGTGTTGACGACCATGGCCTCGTTCGGCAAAACCAACGGGTCGTTTCCGGCGGCGGGCCTGACTTGGGGATCCAATGGCTGTTTCTATGGAACTACGGAGCAGGGCGGCAGGTTTGGTTATGATTTTGGCACGGTGTTCAAAGTGGACACCAACGGCTTGGTGACGACGCTGTTCACGATGCAAGGACCGAACGGGGGCTACCCGGATAGTGGTGTCGTCCTAAATACTGACGGCAACTTTTACGGCACGACGACCTATGGTGGTGTCTACAACTATTATGGGTCGTTTTTCGGGATGACTCCCGGCGGGGCGGAAACAACCTTGGTTTCCTTCAATAACAACAGTAATGGATACTATCCTTCTTCAACTTTGATTCTGGTTGGCGGCAGATTCTATGGTGCCAATTATTATGCCGGCGCCAACGGCAGCGGAACCGTGTTTTGCATGAGCAACAATCCACCATCCGCCGCTTGGAAATTGGAATGGGTGTATTCCTTTCCTGCCACCGTCAGCAACGGCAAGGGCGTCTTCACCAACGACATGGGAGCCGGATGCTCCGCCGATTTGCTGGACGGGGGCGATGGTTACTTGTATGGCGTGACCCGCAACGGTGGCATAAACGGCAACGGGGCGTTCTTCCGATTGACGACCAACGGCTTGGCGACCGCCCTGTATTCGTTCCCCGCAACCGCCAGCAATCAATATGGGACCTACACCAACGCCAACGGAGCGAATCCAACTGGTGGATTGGTGCGGGGCGGCGACGGCGGTTTTTATGGGATTACCTGGAAAGGCGGACCGGCGGGACAAGGGACGGTCTTCAAATTGACCTTGCCCCCGTCATCCATTTCCCTGGAGATTCAATCCGTGGGAAACCAGGTCGTCTTGACCTGGGCTGACCCGGCCTATGCCCTGCAATCCGCGCCAGCCTGCACAGGCACGTTCACTAACATCCCCGATGCGACCAGTCCCTACACCAATCCCGTCTCTGGCGACCAGCAATTCTTCCGGCTGAAGTCCGGGAATTGATGCGGCTCATGAATATTTCCATCATCCTCGCCCATCCGAATCCCGGCAGTTTCAATCACGCCATCGCCGAAACGGCGGCGGCGGAACTTCGGCAACTGGGTCACAAGGTCTGCCTTCACGACCTGTGCGAAGAACAATTCAATCCGCTCCTGCCCGCAGCGGAACTCGCCAAAGATGCAAAGCTGGGTTCGGTCGTCCGCCAGCATTGCCACGAGATTGTGGTGGCGGATGGCATCATCATTGTGCATCCAAACTGGTGGGGGATGCCGCCGGCCATTCTGAAAGGCTGGATCGATCGCGTGTTGCGGATGGATGTGGCTTACCGGTTTGTGGCGAACGACAAAGGCGAAGGAGTGCCCGTCGGCTTGCTCAAGGCGAAGGCGGCGATGGTGTTCAATACCTCCAACACGCCCGACGCGCGAGAGCAAACAGAATTCTGCAACCCGCTGGAAACGCTCTGGAAAAATTGCGTTTTCAACCTGTGCGGCGTGAAAAATGTCCACCGCCGAACGTTTACCGTGGTGGTCACCAGCAAATTGCAACAGCGCGTTCAATGGTTGGCCGAGGTGCGGGAGGATGTCGTCCGCTGTTTTCCGCCGGCCACCCAGCCCCTCCCGCAAGCGTGATAACCCCTCCACCTTCCGCCCCTCCAGCGGTCACGCGCCCTATTTTGGCAAAGTCTTTCCAAGGCTTGCCCTCCAGCCAGTTTAAGCTTTGTTCACACCAGGAATGGATCACATTGAGATTGTGGCCGTGCACAAATTCTTTTGCGCCTTTTCATGGCCATCCTGAATTATGAGCATTGCCTACCAAATCGTCGTTTGCGGCAGCGTCGTGCCGGATCCGCTCCAGACCCTGGAGCCGGTGACCGGTCCGAGCGGGCCGGCGTTGAAAAATGAAATGATGCTACCCGCCGTCCTCGATCCGTGGGCCAGCCACGCGCTTTATGAGGCGGCGAATCTGGCCAAGAATGCGCCCGGCAGCAAAGTCTGGCTCGTCAGCCTCGGCCCCAAAGCCAAGCTTCAGCAGGTGATGATGATCGTTGCGCAAAAAGTACCCTTCGAATTGATCGCGCTCGACGGACCGGCCGGCGGATTCACTGATCCCACCGAAACCGCCGGCGCCCTGGCCCAGGCCATTCAAACCATTCCCGGACTCGACCAATCCCGGCTGCTCGTCTTTGGCGGTTGGGAGTCGGCCTCGCGCGGCGCGGGCGCGACGATGCAAATTGTCGGTGAACTTTTGGGCATCATCGATCAGTTCCAAGGGGTGGATGAACTAAAGGTCAACGCTGACGGCTCGTTGGAGATTTTGGAGCGGGTGGAGGGCGGCCAGCACCAGATATCGAAGTGTGCTGGCGCCCCGGCTCTGCTTGGCTGGGCCACGGGCAATCTGCCGGAGCCGAAAAACAATCCGCAGATCGGCATGGTCAACATGCGCACCGTCATGCCGGCCCTGCAAAAGGCCACGCCCGGGAAACTCGCGGGTGAAGGATTGTTGTTCACCAGTGTCTCGCTGCCGAAACAGTTGCGCGAAACCAAAATCGTCAAAGACAAATCACCGGACGACATCGCCAGGGAAATCGTCGAGTGGATAAAAAAATAAATCTGTGGCGGCGTTCGTGAGAACGCGGCCAATCTTTGCCGTGCTCTCACGAGCCCAGCCACAAAATTAAATCTATGGAAACCATTCTTTTTCTTGCTCACACGGAAACCGACGGTTCGCTCGGCAAGGCGGCGCTCGAAGCCCTCGGTGCCGCCGCAAATTTACAGGCTGCGTTGACCGGTTCAATGCTCGCGGCCGGACTGGTCGGCCAGAACGTTCAAACCGCGGCAAATCAGATCGCCGGTTGCGGCGCGGTGAAATTTCTCGGCGTCGCCGGCGAAGACTTTGCCTCATCACGATATGCCAGCGATGTCGTGGCGGCTGAAGCCTTGTGCAAGGCCGCTGGTGCAACCATCGTGATTGCCCCGGGCACGTCGCGGTTTGCCCGTTGTCTGGCGGGCGTGGCGCAACGGTTGGGTGGGCGGGCGGACACGCATGTCACGGGCGTGAGTGCGCCCGGTGGCAAATTGCCCAGCATCAGTCGCTGGTATTACCGCCAGCGTATGGAGGCTGTGCAGCAACGCGTGCAACGGCCCTGGTTCATTATCGTTGATCCCGGCAGCCAGCCTGCCTGGCAAGGGGCGCCCGGCACCGCCAATGTCGAGGGCGTCACAGTTGCTTTGCCGGATTCGGCAAAACGCACCACCGTCACCGGCTTCCACTCTCCGGCCGCCGACGCCCAAACCATCCGGCCTGATGCGCAATTACTTTTTGTCACCGGCGCGGGCTGGACGAAGAAACAAGCCGACGGCCAGACGCACGTGCCCGAGGCGGAAAAGCACATCCGGGGTTTTCTCCAGCTCAGCCGCGCGTCGCTGGGCAGCAGCAAATCTTTGGTGGACCAAAGCGGCGAGGGACAGGCGGTGCTGCCGTTTTTGTCGCACTTGAACCAGATTGGCCAGACCGGCGCAACGCCGCGGCATCCGAAGGGGCTGAGCACCTGTTGCCACGGCGAAGAGCCGCACACCGTCGGCTGGCGTTTCATCGCCGAGCGCCGCGCCATCAGCCTGGACCCGAACTGCGGCTGGGCCCGCGGCAAAGCCGACGTGCTTTACGTGGCTGACGCCTTCGCCGTGATGGGAAAAGTGAATGAATTGCTGGCGGCGGGGAAGTAGCCTCGAAATTACTGCCCGCAACGAGCGGGAAAAATAGCGACGGTTCGCTACATCCGGTTGGATATTGTTTTCATTCCCACTGAAATGTCAGTCCGCTGAGCTGGGACAGGGCCAGTTTCATTTGGTCATCACCAAAAGACACCAGGGAATCTTGCCCAAGAGCGACAATGAAAAACTGTTTCCCTGCTCCCAGCGGAATCACCAACTGCTGTAATCGGGCCTACAACCCGGGATCAGCCCAGTCGTCGCTTGCTTCCAGGTCCCAATGAACTTTTGAACCATCCAGCGTAAACTCCACCCAAACCTTTCCGTGCTCAATATCGACAAAGTCACGCAGGTTCGTGATGGTGAGGGCACCTTTTGCCAGAATTGCGAACCGGTTCAAGAGCGTGACATAGTCGCCGTGATCTACAATGCACTCGGTATCGAAATGCCAAATATCGTCCGAAACGCGTTCAAACTCTCCCCGCTCAACTTCCGACCCCAAAACGCAGAGCAACTGAACCCAATCAGCGGGCGATTCCATGGTTCCGCCGAGAGAATGAAGCAGATCGTCGTTGGAGATGCCTGGTCGCATACGCATTCCTGCATTTGCCAGTTGCTCCAGAGCCGCTGAGACGGAAATGGCGGCTCCCGCAGTGTCTCGATGAAGCACAACTTTCTTTTGAACCTTCGGCGGTTGTTGGCTCTGCGACGGGATTCCCCATGAAATAACGCCGCCGATGGCGAAAATTGCGTAACCGCACGTCTGAATTGTCTTCCCGACAACCCCTGTCCAACCCAAGACAATCAGAACTGTTCCGATGAACATTAAACACAAAACAATAAGCTTTCGCTTCATAAATGTGTTTGGCCGCTAATAATTCAAGCACAGCGTTCTCCAGCGGGAGGCCAACAGAACATCCCATCCACGGTACTTGCGGCGCGAATCGCCAATTCGGCACTGAAGAGATTCCGCTTCATAAACTCACCGAGCAACGCCCCACCTCCATCAGCCTCCACAGGCACGGCATAACTCTCGGGACGGTGTTTCGTAAAAATGTACCAGCCGTCGGATTCCAAGCCGCCCCCAGCCTTGAAACAAACACGAATGATATCAGCCCAAAGTATCTCAGCCTGCCATGCTGTTCGTCCAGGCGGTGATACCTCCAACCGGATAGCAACGTCGCTCAAACGAACTGGATACCAGTCACGCAAATCCATTTACTTTCCTCGATTTGGAAAAAAGTTTTTCAAACAAACTCATTTTGTCATTTTCTGTCTTTTGCCGGGAAGAGCCAAAGTCCGAATGCCTTGTCCCTTCCCGCACCGTCCTGAATTCAATGGCATGATGCGCCGGGGCCATGACCAGTCAAACATTTATGTTTGGCTTGAAGCTGGTTTCGGGTTGGCGTAGCTTGCCTCCATGAGCGTGGCGACCATCCAGAATGAGTTGTTGAATTTGCCAGCAACCGAGCGCGCCCGGTTGATTGATTTTTTGTGGGACTCGCTTTCCGAGCCGGAATTGAAGTTGCGCGAAACGGCCTGGGCGGCGGAGTCGGAGCGGCGGATTGATGCTTACGAGTCCGGCCTGCTGAAAGCGCGGGATGCCCAGGCGGTATTTGAGGAATTGAAAAAGGGACTGCGGAAGTGATGGTGCGGTTCACCTCGCCTGCGGAACGTGAACTCAAGGAAGCAGTGGAGTTCTACGAATCGGCCCAGGAAGGATTGGGGACAGATTTTCTCACGGAAGTGGAGACGGTGACCCGGTTGATAGAATCCCATCCGATGGCATGGACGCCGATGTCGCCCAGAACCCGGCGCTGCCGGTTGCACAGATTTCCGTTTGGTTTGTTCTATCAGGTGCGGTCGGATGAAATTTTGATCGTGTCGGTCATGGATTTGCGCCGCGATCCCAAGCGTTGGGAGCAATATCTTTAGCGGTCGGCGGTCGGAGATCGGCGCTCCGCCGGGCATTTCGGTTCCGGTCAACAAGTTCAACTGACCGCCTGAACGGCTTCCAGCTCGATCTCAAACAGCAAATTATCCCGACAAATGGCACAGCCTGTTTTGACCACCGGCATGGATGGCCGTCCATGCCGCGCCAGCCAGTCGGCGAACAGCGGCGCTTCGGCGGAGTGCTTGAAAAAGGCCGTTGCGAACGCGGTGTCCGCGAACGACATGCCTCGCGATTCGAGAATGGCTTCCATGACCTGCATCGAGCGCTCGATTTGCGCCCGCGTGTCACCGAGGTGTTCCGTTTTTCCGTCGCGCGCAATGCTGGCGGTGCCGGAAACCAACAGCCGGCGATATCCGGCACACCCGATTTCCACCGCGCGGCTGAAGGCGCTCCCGTAGGCCGATGCCGGGCATTGTTCCGGCGACGGGGCAAAATATGTCACCGTGGCAGCCGGATCATGCGGACGAACCGCCCAAGCGGCGGCGGACAGCGCGGTACCCATCGGATTGCGGCCACTCACACCCGTGCTGGCGGGAAGATGGGGTGGCAGCAGTTCGTTGCACGCGAAAACGTCATTCCGCACATGGTTGAATTCGCCATACCACGACAGAAGATCATCGAGATAAAACCAGGTCCGCACGATGTCCTTCATGGTCATGCCCGCCGCGGCCAGGCCGGTTTGAAGTCTTTCAAAAACTTCATGGGCCTGTTTCGGCGGCGTGGCCCGTGTCCGCGTCGGCAAAATCGGGTTGACCACACAACGGGTGGCCAGGGCATCGTCCCAAATTCGGGCCACAACGCCATGATCGCCGAGGGTCCGGACGCGCGCGCCGGTGACGGCGTGGATTTGCATTCCAGCGATGGCATGACCGGCGCAACCGGCTCCCTCCACCCAGGTCACCGGCAACTCGGGGTCGCCCAACGCCTGGCGCAAGGCTTTAAGCATCGCCGGGTATGCCGACGCCGAACCAAAAATAATCTGCCGCACCACCGTGGCTGCTTGCGGGTTCAACGCTTCGGCAAGACGCCCGGCCAGGGCGTCGATGGATTCACCTTTCCTCGGTGTCACGGTCAATTGCAGTTCGGAAATGGGTGCGGATTCAATCGTGATGAGGGCCAGTCCGTCGCTGTGCTGGCGGTGAATGCGCGTGGGCGCGGCACAAGACAAGGTTGAATTTCGGGAGAGCGCGGTTTCGGCAGGCATATACGTCTTACGTCTTTACAGCAGTTGCTGGTTATAATGACGAAAAATTCGACGGTTGCGTTACAACAAAATTACTAATGTTTTGGTAACCAGCCGGTTGAAAGGTCTGTCTAATACATTGTTGTGATTCCTGTTCCGCCAATACTGGGGGCAGAAAATTCACCACGTCGTATCACGCCATGAAAACCTCGTTGATTTCCGCGCTGGTCCTGACGGCTATTCTCACCGGGACCGTTGTTGCGTGGGCGCAAACCGGCCCGTATGAAAGCCCGGCCAAACTGACGTCGGACGGCAAAATTGATGAACTCGTCTTCGGCAGACTGAAACAATTGGACATCCAGCCGGCCAATCTCTGTTCCGACGCGGTGTTTGTCCGGCGCGCCTATCTGGACGTGATTGGCACGCAACCCACCGCGCGCGAAGCCAGCAGCTTCATCTTGGATCACGACCCGGCCAAGCGCACCAAACTCATTGACCGGCTTCTGGCGCGCGATGAATTTGCGGATTACTGGGCAATGAAGTGGAGCGATCTGCTGCGCGTCAAGGCGGAGTTCCCCATCAATTTATGGCCCAACGCGGCGCAGGAGTATCATCGCTGGATCCGCACGGCCATCGAGCAGAATCAACCCTATGACCAGTTCGTACGCGAACTGCTCACGGCCAGCGGCAGCAATTTCCAGGTTCCCCCGGCCAACTTTTACCGCGCCATGCAGAACCGCGATCCGCAGGGCACCGCGCAGACGGTGGCGCTGACGTTCATGGGCGAACGTGCTGACAAATGGCCGGCGGAAAAACTGGCCGGCCTGGCGGCGTTTTTTTCGCAGATCGGCATCAAAACCACGGCGGAATGGAAGGAGGAGATCGTCTTCTGGAATTCCGCCTCGACGAATGCGCAAACCACGGCAATGTTTCCCGGCGGCACCACCGTCGAGCTTTCCCCCGACCGCGATCCGCGCGAGGTTTTCGCCGGGTGGCTGATTGACGCGAAGAATCCCTGGTTTGCGCGCAACATCGTGAACCGCGCCTGGGCCTGGCTGCTGGGCCGCGGCATCATCCAGGAACCGGATGATATCCGGCCCGACAATCCATCGGTCAATCCCGAACTGCTGGCGTACCTGGAAAATGAATTCGTCGCGTCGCACTACGATTTGAAACATCTCTACCGGCTGATTCTGAACTCGAAAACGTACCAGTTAGCTTCCCTTCCCCGGAGCGCCAATCCGGCGGCGGCAGCCAATTTTGCTTTTTACCCGGTGCGCCAGCTCGAGGCAGAAGTGCTGGCGGACGCCTTGTGCGAGATCACCGGCACAACGGAGAAATATACCAGCGCCATACCGGAGCCATTCACGTTCATTCCGGAAAAAGAACGCTCCATTGCGCTGCCGGACGGAAGCATCACCAGTTCATTCCTGGAAATGTTCGGTCGTCCGCCACGCGACACCGGCCTGGAGTCGGAGCGCAACGGCCATCCCACGGCCGAGCAGCGGCTGCACCTGCTGAATTCGAGCCACATCCAGCGCAAGATCGAACAAAGCGAGAAGTTCAAGTATCTGCTCAAGACCCGGGATAATCCGCGTGACGTGGTTATCGGTCTTTACCTGGCTATTCTTTCACGTTTTCCGACGGAGAATGAACTCCAGATTGCGGTGGCGTATTTCCCAAACAGCGGTAAGGACCTCCGCCCGGCGGCGCTGGACGTCGCCTGGGCCCTGATCAACAGCGCGGAATTTCTTTACCGGCACTGAAAGCGGCGAAGAGTGAAGATATGAAAACGAAACATTATTTGGCCGGCATCTCCCGTCGCGAAGCGATGCGCCGGGGTTTGTTGGGCACGGCGGGATTGTGGCTGGCTAGCGGGCTGGATTTTCCGGCCTTTGCCGCCGAGCCGGGGCCGGCCAAAGCCAAAGCCGTCATCCAAATCTGGCTGTGGGGCGGGCCATCACACCTGGACACCTTCGATCCCAAACCGGAAGCGGGCAATGATTACTGCGGGCCGTTCAAAACGCCGGTTGAGACCAACGTGCCCGGAATCAAAATCTGCGAACTGCTGCCGCTGCTGGCAAAACAGGCGGACAAATATTCCCTCATCCGCAGCATGACTCACGGCAACAACGGCCACGAAACCGCGGCTTACATGGTCCAGACCGGACGGCCACCCGGCGGACGTGAGGTCTTTCCCTCGGTCGGCGCGGTGGTATCGCTGTTCAAGGGTTACGGCGCGGGATACCAGGGATTGATCCCGCCTTACATCGTGTTGACCGAACCCCAGGGGCGGTTTTCCGAGGCGGGATTTCTGGAGTCGCGTTACAAACCGTTCGCCACGGGCGGCGATCCGGCGAAGAAGCCATTCGCGGTGGAAGGTGTTATCGCCCCGGGCATTTCCGATCAGCGCCAAAAAGACCGGCGCGAGCTGTTGCAAAAATTGAACACGCTCGAGCACGCCCTGCCGGGCGACGCACAACTGGCGGCGTCCAACCGGGCCGAACAACAGGCGTACGAAATGATTCTGGGCGACGCCGGGAAGGTTTTTGATCTGTCGCAGGAAAAGGATGAACTTCGGACCCAGTATGGAAAAAACACGTTTGGACAGTCCTGTCTGGCGGCGCGGCGTCTGGTTGAAAAGGGAGTTCCCTACGTGACCATCAATTTCAAAGGCTGGGACACGCATAAACAGAATTTTCAAGAGATGCGCCGGTTGCTGCCGGAACTGGACAAGGGTTTGGCGACATTGCTCCAGGATTTATCCGACCGCAAACTGCTCGACAGCACCATCATCTGGTGCGGCGGCGAATTTGGCCGCACGCCGAAGGTCCAGTGGGAAGCGCCGTGGAACGGCGGGCGCGGACATTATGGCAAGGTATTTTCGGCGCTGGTTGCCGGCGGCGGGTTCAAGGGTGGTCACGTGGTCGGAGCCTCGGATGAGCACGGTGAAGAAGTAAAGGAACGGCCGGTGTATCCAGCGGACCTCATCGGCAGCATGTATGAATTGCTCGGCATTGATGGCAACGCGAAGCTTCCCAACCCCGAGGGTCTCGACCTGCGGGTGCTGCCCGTGACGGCGGATGGCGTGAAATCCGGCGGACTCCTGAAGGAAATCATGTGAGCGCCGATTTGCTTATGAGATTTCCCTTCAAACTTGCAGTCGCCGACGTGAGGAGACTCATTATTTTTGCGGTTTTGACAGTTAGAGCCCGCTTACGCCGGCTCCCAGGAACGACGGGTTCAACGCTCGTTATTGTCCTGGCCATTGTTTCGTCTGCCGGCGCGCAAAACGCGCCGCATCTTGGCTATGTTTACCCCGCCGGCGGACGGCAGGGCACGACGTTTCAGGTAACGGTGGGCGGACAGTTTCTGGTCAATGTCACCAACGCGTTCGTCTCCGGCGCGAGCGTCCAGACGAAGGTCATCGAATATAACCGGCCTCTGAATCAGAAGGAATTCAACGATTTGAGGGACCGGTTGAAGGCGTTGCAGGAAAAGAAGCAGGACGCGCGGCGGGCCCCGAACTCCACAAATGTTTGGACGACCGTGGACGAAAGGGAGTTCGCCGAAATCAGGGCCAGGATCATCAAGAACCCGCCAAACCGGCAGGGCAATCCGGCCATCGCCGAAACAGTCATCGTCCAGGTCACACTGGCCACGAACGCCGACCCGGGCGACCGGGATTTAAGGCTGGAAACACCGGGCGGGTTGTCGAACCCGCTCATCTTTCGTGTCGGGCAACTGCCGGAATTTTCCCGACCGGCGGCAAAGGCCATCAACCCGGACCTGAACAATCTTCTGGAAAGACTGGGCAAAAAACCTGCCACGAACACGGCATCCGAGACGAGCATCACGCTACCGGCGGTGGTGAACGGCCAGATCATGCCCGGCGGTGTGGATTGGTATCGGTTTCAGGCGCGCAAGGGACAACGGTTGGTCGTTGCCGTCAGCGCGCGGGAATTGATTCCGTACCTGGCCGACGCCGTGCCGGGCTGGTTTCAGGCCGCCGTTTCACTGCACGATGCGCAGGGCAAGGAATTGAATTACGCCGACCATTTCTGGTTTCATCCGGACCCGGTTCTCAGCTGTGAAATCCCCAAGGACGGGATCTATCTGGTTCAGGTGCGGGATTCCCTTTATCGCGGTCGTGAAGATTTTGTTTATCGAATTGCGCTGGGCGAACTGCCACTGGTGACCGGCATCTTTCCGCTGGGCGGCCCGGTGGGCGCCCCAACCCCGGTTGAACTGACCGGCTGGAACCTGCCGGTGACCAATCTTACGGAGGATGCCGCGGGCAGGAAGCCGGGCATTTATCCGCTGTCCACGCCCGCCGACGAACAAATTTGCAACCACCAGCCATTTGCTCTGGACACGTTGCCGGAATGCCTGGAGCAGGAACCGAACGATTCGCGGGAAACTGCCCAGGCCGTCACGCTGCCCGTCATCGTCAACGGGCGCATTGATCATCCCGGTGACTGGGACGTGTTCCGGTTTGGGGGCAGGACCGGCGACCCGGTGGTGGCGGAAATTTATGCGCGCCGGCTCGATTCCCCGCTGGATTCGGTGCTCAAGCTGACCGACGCCGCCGGCAAACAACTGGCGTTCAATGACGATCACGAAGACAAAGGTTCAGGGCTGAACACGCACCATGCCGACTCCTATATCAGCACGGTTCTGCCGACGAATGGAACCTTTTATCTCTGGCTCGGCGACGCCCAGCACAAGGGTGGTCCGGAATATAGTTATCGTCTGCGCATCAGTCCGCCGCAGCCGGATTTCGCGTTGAGAGTTGTTCCGTCCAGCCTCAGTGTTCGCGCCGGCGGGAGCTTTCCGCTCACCGTTTACGCCTTGCGCAAGGACGGATTCACCAACCAGATCACGCTGGTTTTGGATGGCGCGCCGGCCGGGTTCAAATTGACGGGTAATTCCATCCCGGCAAGTCAGGATAAAATCCAAATCACGTTGACCACTCCGCCAATGGCGTTGCCTGACCCTGTCAGCCTGAACATCGAGGGCAGCGCGATGAATCAAGGACAGACGCAACTGCGAAAGGCCGTGCCCGCCGAGGACATGATGCAAGCGTTCGCCTATCGTCATCTGGTTCCGTCCAAGGAACTGGACGTCGTCGTGTTGGGACGCGCAAATACCCGGGCGACGGTGAAACTTCTCAGTGCGACCCCGGTGAAAATTCCCGCCGGCGGGACCACGCGTATTCAAGTCGGCCTGCTGGCGCCGCGGATCGCGGAGCGAGCGCAGTTTGAGTTGAGTAATCCTCCGGAGGGGATTGTGATCCAAAGTGTGTCGCCGGTCCGCGACGGCCTGGAAATTGTGCTGCAAACCGATGCCGCCAAGGTCAAACCCGGGTTCAAGGGAAACCTGATCATCAACGGTTACGCGCCCCGGCCAGCTGAACCGGGAACGCCCAAGCCGAAAGGAAACAACAATCAACGAGTGTCCTTGGGTACCCTGCCCGCCATTCCATTCGAAATCATCCCGCCTTCGTGAGCCGCTAAAGAATAATTTTCCGATTGAATAAAAACAAGAATGCCATTATTATGGAAATGTTATGGCACGCTCCGAAAACGCACTTAAATCGAAGCAGGTGACGGTTTCGGTAAGCCCACAAATTTATGATTTGCTCACAGAGCTCTCAAAAAGCGGATTCACCGCCAGAACAGAAGCGGCTGTGGCCGAAGAAATGATTAGGAAAGGGCTTAATTCCGATGGCCTTATCAGTGAAATCCTGCGCAGCAAAGTGGCCAAGAAGTCTAAAAAAATGAAAGTTGTGTGAATAAGTTCTTGGATGCCGCAAAAACAAAGCGCCAGATGACTCTTTCCGGCAACGAATAAGTCGTTAGCAAACTGGCTAAGAGATGGTCAATAAATGGGCGACCATAAAATGAAAAATAAAACGGTTGGTAAGTCCAAGAACTTAATCTTTTACACACAATAATTTCTGGTAAAACAAAGGAACTGAAAGCCATGAACCTGAACGATTCATTTGAAAAAGTTAGAGAATTCCATGTCGCCTTCGGACATAGGTCTGCCGGCAAGCCCACGATGCTGCCAGAAGAACGGGTTGAGAAGCGTTACAATTGGATGCTGGAGGAACTGGAAGAACTGCGTAATGCCAAAACCACCCACGATCAAGCCGATGCGGTAATTGATTTAATGTATTTTGCCTTGGGAACGCTGGTTGAAATGGGCGTTAAGCCGGGACCGTTATTTGACATCGTTCACGGCGCAAACATGAAAAAACTGTGGCCAGATGGGAAAGTTCACTATGCGGAAGATGGAAAGGTGGTTAAGCCTCCTACTTGGAGTCCGCCAGAACCGCAACTGTTGCACGAAATAGAACGCCAATTTAGGGAATCAAATGGCCATCACGTTCAAAGAGTTCGAGTCCAAAGCTCAGCAAGTAGATGCGCATCCGCATAGTGGCGTTAACCCGCGCGAATACGCTTTGACCGGCCTTGTTGAGGCGGCCGGAAAGTTTAATAAGGTTTTAGAGGCGAATCTATCAGCAGAGAATCTTTCTCCCGAGGATCGCCAAAAGGCAATTGATAATGCCTGGAAACTGCTTTGGTTTTTAAGCGTGGCCTGTAATTCTGCCAAAATTTCTTTAGAAGAAGCGGCCCAAGCCGGAATTACAAATTTGGATAATATCGGAGATGATCTTCTGCCTTAGCAACAATCTACGCCAGCATGAATCAGGCCTCAGGCAAGAGGGCGAAGGCTGGCCTTTAACCGCGATTTGCGCGGGAATGACTGAGAAAGCCGCCGCGCAATCAAAACGGCAATGCTCCTTACTGTTGAATGCCGGTGTGTTGCAGTCAATCCAGCAACGTGATACAACCACCTTTATGAGCCGCCTCTGGAGCGTTTCATCCGCGCGGCTTTGAAGGCCGGTGACACCACTTTGCCCGCTAACTTATTCCATTCGAAATCATCCCGCTTCCGTGAGTTCATATATGGTTCGATTTTCCGGTCCAAAAAACCGGATTGCATTGAAACCTACTGTCGGATAAGAACAGTTCATGTTAGCGATGGTCTGTTCCGCGGCGCTTAATGGTATTGAAGCGTATCCGGTCGAAGTCGAGGTCAATGCCGGTTGGGGCGACACCCTCGTCGTCATCGTCGGCCTGCCGGACGCCGCCGTGAAGGAATCGCGCGACCGCGTCTCCACCGCGCTCACCAATTCCGGGTTTAAATTCCCGATGGGGCGCACCACCATCAACCTCGCGCCGGCCGACGTGAAAAAGGAGGGACCGAGTTTCGACCTGCCCATTGCGCTGGGCATGCTGGCTGCCGGCGAACAAATCGAGACCGACCAGCTCGACAATTTCATCATCGTGGGTGAACTCGCACTGACCGGCGCGGTGCGTCCGTGCAAAGGCGTTTTGCCGGTCGCCTTGCGGGCCCGGGCCGACGGCAAAACCGGCGTGCTGGTACCGGCCGAAAATGCCGCCGAAGCCGCCGTCGTCGATGGTTTGCAGGTGATTCCCGTCCAAAATCTGCGCGAAGCCGCGGGCTTTCTCGAAGGCGAAATTAAAATTGCTCCCACCCGGGTGGATACCGCCAAAATCTTCGAACGGCCGCAGGAGGACGACCTGGATTTTGCCGAGGTCAAGGGCCAGGAAAACGTGAAGCGCGCCCTGGAAATCGCCGCCGCCGGCGGACATAACGCACTGCTTATTGGCCCGCCGGGCACCGGCAAATCCATGCTGGCCAAACGGCTGCCGACAATTCTACCTCCGCTCACCCTGGATGAAGCGCTCGAGACCACGAAGATCCACAGCATCGTGGGTTTGCTCGCGCCGGGTCAGGCGCTGGTCACCCGCCGGCCGTTTCGCACGCCACACCACACGGCGAGCGACGCCGGCCTGCTCGGTGGCAACGTCAATCCCACTCCCGGCGAAATTTCCCTCGCCCACAACGGCGTTTTGTTTCTGGACGAACTGCCGGAGTTCAAGCGCAGCGTGCTGGAGACCATGCGCCAGCCGCTCGAAGACGGGCGCGTGACCATTTCACGCGCGGCGGGCACGATGACCTTTCCGTCGCAATTCATGCTCATCGCGGCGATGAACCCGACGCCGGATGGCAAAATGCCGCACGAATCGAGAAGTTCGCCGCGCGAAATTCAGAACTATCTGGGCCGGATCTCCGGGCCGCTGCTCGACCGGGTGGATTTGCACGTGGAAGTGCCCGCGGTGAAGTTCCGGGAAATCGCCGGTGACCGCACGGGTGAAACCTCGGCGCAAATCCGCGACCGGGTCGTGGCCGCGCGCCGACGCCAGCACGATCGGTTCAAAGCCAAACCCAAGATCACCTGCAACGCCCGGATGGGCCCGCGCGAATTGAAGCAATTCTGCGAACTGGATGAAGCGACCAAGGAGCTGCTGCAAATTGCGATGGCCGATTTGAATCTGAGCGCCCGGGCGTACGACCGGATTTTGAAGGTGGCCCGGACGATTGCCGACCTGGCTGGCTCGGAAAAAATCCAGAGCGACCATATTTCGGAAGCGATTCAATACCGCTCTCTCGACCGGCAATTGTGGGCGTGACGCTCCCCAGCAATGGCCTTGCCGGTGGGTTCAGATTTCGTCAAACTTGAATGGAATCACTCTTATGAACTATCGATTGCGACGTCAGGGAGAGGATTTGGGAGCCTTTTCCCTGGAAGAATTGCGTCGTCGTCGTGATTCCGGCGAATTGACCGGCAGCGAGTATGTTCAAGGCGAAGGGATGTTGGACTGGCAACCGTTGGATCTGGTATTGCAGCAGGGTTATCGCGTTGTGCCTCCCCCATTGCCGGCGTCAGTTTCAAAACGCGGTCAGGGCCAGGGCGTCATCTGGCTGATCGTGGCCGGCGGGGTGATTTTCTTCATTCTCTTCGCAGCCTTTTTCGCTTATTTGGGAATCAACTTTCAACGCGGGTACCAGTCCGCCATCAGATCCTCCCGTTCCTCGGGGAGTCCGGACACCCCGCGACCGGAGGCGGAAGCGGCCGCGAGCAAACCCATTTTGTTGGGCGCCAACGCCTTGACCGAGGCCGATGCCCGGAAACGCGGCCGGGAGTTTCGGGTCCGTCAATGGCTGGAAGGGTACAAACAACGCGGGCGGCGCAACTCCGCCTGCGACGCCACCGTGGTGCAGTATCTTCAGACGTGGATTGCCCGTAACTACGGCGGGCCGGATGCAACCAATCCGGTTTCCATCGCCCGGCTGACCGAACAACTGGCGGCCGACACCCATTGCACCGACCCACTGGTGCTGGCGGTCATGGCCAACAACAGCCGGGATGCCTCGAACAAAATTCACCGGTTTGAACTCGCCCTCAATGGTTTTTCCCAATCTCAGCACCGGGCCTATCCCGGTTTTTACGCCGACGTTGTCCTCGCGGGCTGTCTGAATCCGAAACAGCAGCCGGCCCGGATCGGCGATCTCGACCATGCGGCGCTGGACGGGTTGCGGAAATGTTTTGTGGACGGCAGTTTCATGCCGGTGGACCAGCCGGAAATTGCGGAAATATTCGTGAATGGCTGGGGGGACGGCTTTTTTGAAAGAAACGGCGCCGCGGTTTGCCGCATCGCGAATGAAGCCGGCCCGACGTACCAATGGCTCGCGCTCATGCTGGATGGGGAATATCAGATCACAGAGGCCTGGAAAGCGCGCGGGAAAGGTTATGCCGACACGGTGACGAAACCGGCCTGGCAAGCTTTTCACAGCCATCTCGCTGCCGCCGAGAAATCGCTCACCGCCGCCTGGACACTGGAACCCGGCTTTCCCCTGGCACCGTGCCGCATGATGGCGGTGTCGCTGGGCAATTCAGGCATCGACGACATGCGTCTTTGGTTTGACCGGACCTTGGCGGCCCAGTTGGATTATCCGGAGGCGTGGTCGGAATTGCGTTGGGGACTTCGCCCGCGCTGGTATGGCAACCAAGCCGCCCTCCTGGACCTGGGCAAAACGGCCGTCAACACCGGACGCTTTGACACCGATGTTCCGCGCAAATTTTTCGACTGCGTTGCCGATGTGGAAGCGGAGCTGGACCAGCCGGCCGGCCGGCATATTTACGGGCGAGAGGACATCTGGCCGGAATTTCAGCGGCTGTATCGGGGTTATATCGCCGAACCGGCGCAGTCGTCCGATCGCGCCGGCTGGCGCACCGCGTATGCGGTGGTGGCTTATTTCGCGGGGAAATATGACGTGACCCGGGAACAACTGGAGGCGCTGGACTGGAAACCGGTGCCTGAAACTTTGCGCAATTGGGGCGCGGACCTCTCGTTCATGCCGCTTGAAGTTGCCGCCCGCACCGGGCCTCTGGGTGAAAAGGTCGCGGCGGCGGAGGCCAGCTACCAAAACCAGAATTTCGCCGCAGCCCGGCGGCAATACATTGATTTGAGCACCGCCGCCAATCAGGATGCGCGAACCCGGGAGTTTATTCAACACCGCCTCGCGGCGCTTTCGTCCATGCAATTGTCACCGGAAGGGAAGCTGCAATTGTTGCCGTTGCCACCGCCCGAGTCATCGCCCGCCACCCGTTAAGCGGCGCGGGTTTCATCCATCCGCTTTTCGGCCCGGGAATCCACCCGCATCCGGTACAGGACGTCCACCACGTTGCGCAAATATTGTTCATCGGCAACCCCCTCCAGCGCCTCGGCGGGAAAATCCACCTTGGCCCGGAAATGCGCGGCCAGATCCCCGAACAATTCCACCCGCGCCACGGGGTCAAATTCCTCGCGCCGCAGCAATGCCTGCAGGGCGACGTCCGCTTCCATCGGTGAAATCCGCTGGCGCAAGCGGGCCGCCAGATGCGGATATTGCCGGAGCGAGTTGTATTTGCCCGCAAGCAACTGGTCGAGGTCCGGCTCGGCCACGCGCGGGTTCCGGCTGACCACGGTGTTGGCCGCGATATCGCCCAGCCGCTGGCATCGGGGGTTGAGCCAGCAGGTCAGACCACCGACAAAATAGACCGCCGGCAGCGAATCCACAAACCGGAGGAGGTTGCGCACGACAATCTGGTTGAATTGCAACCGCATCCCTTCCACGTCCACCACGCGCAGACGAAGCAATTTTTTGCCGACCGTCTGGCCGCGCCAGTTCCATTCCAAAAAGATTCCGTAACCAATGCTGATGACAAAATAGCTGATCACCGACAATGCTAAGGCAAAGTTCGAACTGATCAACTCCAGCAAATTCAAGATGATTCCCAGGCTAAACATCACCGCGCTGATGCATAGTTGATCGATGAACCACGCAAAGAACCGGGTCACCGGGCCCGCCAGCAATTGCGAAAACACAATCCCTTCGGACGTGCGGATGAGCAGCCTGCTGGTTTTCATAACGCGGCGCCGGCGGCGTCTCGCGGGCGGGGTGGGGGAAAACGGGCCGGCGGGGTTCCGGGGCTTCCGGGCTTTGCTCCCGATTTTGCGAGAAACAAGGCCAGCAAGACCAATTCAACGAGGCCGAAGGCGA
Organism: uncultured Bifidobacteriaceae bacterium; assembly: GCA_964555775.1. Taxonomy (GTDB): domain Bacteria; phylum Verrucomicrobiota; class Verrucomicrobiia; order Limisphaerales; family UBA11358; genus UBA11358. The sequence goes on from CAZKTW010000001.1 coordinate 50,903, forward strand.
TCTTGGCTTCGTAGGGGATGACCGGTTCATGATATTGCGACAGAAAGGCCTCGACGAAGCCTGCCCAGACCAGCAGGACGCCGACACCGAAAATCAACGTGACAATATCACCCGAGATTTCGCGCAGCCGGGTTTTGAGCGAGGCGCGGCTGCCCCGACCGATGAGGGCCACCGCCAGCAGCAGGCCGGCCTGACCGGCAATGAGGATGGCCGGGATTTCCACCACGCCATGCGGCATGAGCCAGCCGAGGAGAAATTTCGTCTGCCCGGCGCGAATGTAATCCACCGCGACGGCGCCAAGAATCACTCCATTGTAAAACAGCATGATGATGCTACCGACGCCCCACGTCATACCGAGCGCCAGGGTGAAGATGGAAACCTTGGTGTTATGAGTCATCAATTCGACCGAGAAACTTGCTTTGCGCCCTTGCAACCGGTCATGCGTGGCTTTTTCCTCCTCGGCAACGCGCTTGGCCGGGTCCTGAAGCAGATGGGAAAACGGCATCAGCACCGGCTTGGCATCCGGGTCAAAGGCAAGCGCCAATCCACCGAAGGCGCAACCCGCGAGGGTGATCGCCACCGACAGGTAAAAGGCCCGGACATGGCGGCGGAATGTCTGGGGGAGTGTCTGGGAAAACCATTGCCAGGGAAAGAACCGGCGCTGTTTATCGCGGGTTTCGTGGATTTCTCCATAGGCGCGGGCGACCAAATTTTCCAGGTACCGCCGGGTCTCCGGTTCCGAGGAAAGCGTGGTCATTTTGGCGAGATCAGCCGCCGTGCGTTCGTACAGATGATGAAAAAGCTGCAGTTGCGGCAGTGTCATCTTCAGGTCCGGCTCCGCTTCCAGCCGGTCAAGCATCCGCTCAAGTTCGGCCCAGCAAGGCTGTCCGACGGTGATGAAACGCTGCAAATCAACAATCATCGAAAGTCCAAGGATTGAGGGATTGAGGTGATGGTGCCCGGCAATAATCCGCCCAACCATCCATCCAACAATCCATTTTCATATGAGCTGCCTTTGTTTTATGCCCAGGTATTGCGAGACCAGTTCGGCACTCAACCGTTCGTGGTTGAGCAGTGAAAACCGGACCCCGCGCCGCTGCAGGATCTTTTGCAGCTCGCGCAGTTTCTGCCACCGCAAATGACCGCCAAGTTGACCATACAAATCGTCCAGGCCGGAAACATCCGGGTCGGTGAAGAGTGGCTTCACGCCCGGCATGGGCAGCATGTTCACCAGCACCAGATGCTGCCGCCGGATCAAATCCAGGTTGCGGACGAAATTTTCCGCCAGCGCCGGGTCATCCAGCGCGGTGAGGAACACCAGCAGCGCGCGCCGGCGCAGCCGCAACCGGATGAAAGTGCACAATTCATCGAAATCCGGCGTGGTGATTTTCGGTTGCAAGGTGTAAAGCGCATCGCGGCAGGTGCCGTAATGGTTCTTGCCGTTTTTGGCGCGCACGAATTTTTCCACCTGGTCCGTGAATGTCAGCAAACCAAACAAATCCCCCTGCCGCTCTGCCGCCAGCCCCAGCACCAGCGCGGCGGTCACGAAACGTTCCAGGACGGTCGTCGAGGGGCGAAGGTCGAAGGTCGGGGGTTGCTCATCCGGCCCTCGCCCCTCGACTCGCGGCTCTGGACCGGTCACGCGGGCGCTCAATCGCGACGCATCCACGATCACGTAAACCTCCTGCGTTCGTTCGATTTGAAAAACCTTCGTTATCGGCCTGCCGCGCCGCGCCGTCGCTTTCCAGTGGATTTCAGTGTAGTCGTCGCCCGGAACATATTCGCGCAACTTTTCAAAGTCGCGGCCCTTGCCCACCTGTCGTTGCGCATGCACGCCGAACGCGCCCCGGTTGAGGAACAGCGCCGCAACGCTTTTCCGCTCACTGAGCAGGTTGGGATAAACGCGGATTTCTGACTGCACCGGAAGGGTTTTGCGCACGCTCCAAAAGCCGAAGGGAGAACGGCCTTCCACATAAGCGGCGTCAAACCGGTAATTACCCCGCTTGCGCGGAGTGCACGACCAGGCCAGCCGTGACCATACACCATGATCCGGCAAAAGCGTGTCCAGGGTTTCGGATTCGGTCTGGATCTCGCGCGGCCAGGCCAGGCCGACCCGCAGAAAGCGCGGCCGTTGGCGTTGATTGCGGATGCGCAATTCCAGTCTGGCCTCGCGGTCCTTGGACATGCGTGCGACGAGGGGCAGTTCCACGCCAATGCCCGCCAGGCTTTTGCCGGCGCCGAGGGCGTCCGCCAGCACCACCACGAGCAGTCCGCCGATGCACAGCAGGGAAAGACCGGCCGCCGGTGGCGACACCGCGCCAATCAGGGCGAAAGGCAGCACCACGGCCGTCACCCAGAACAACAGTCTAAAACGAGGTACGATCATCGCGGCACGGCAATCTGCTGAAGGATTTGCTGGATCACTTCCGCCACCGTCAGGCCCTCGATTTCAAATTCCGGCCGGAGGATCAAACGATGCTCCAACACTGGTGAGGTCATCTCCTTGATGTCGTCGGGAGTGACGAAATCGCGGCCCGAAAGGGCGGCCCGGGCACGGGCGGCCATGATCAGTGATTGCGTGGCTCGCGGTCCACCACCGACCAGAATGCTTTCCTGCTGGCGTGAGGCACGGACAATGTCCACAAGATAACCGACCAGTTCATCGCGCATGACGATCGCGGCGAGGACTTCACGCAACGCCGCCAGGTCTTCCGTCTTGATGACCGGCTGCACCGCCCCCTGCGCCAGCACCGTTTCCGGCGCGTCCTTCGTGAGTGTGCGCTGTGCGAGCGCCAGCTCTTCGGCCCGGTCCGGGGCTTTCATCGTGATTTTCAGCATGAACCGGTCCTTCTGCGCCTCGGGCAGCGGGTACGTGCCCTCGTATTCAATCGGGTTTTGCGTGGCGAACACGGTGAAATTCGGCGGCAGCGAATGCGTTTCGCGGTCGATGGTCACGGCGCGTTCCTGCATCGCCTGCAGTAATGCGGACTGGGTCTTGGCGGGCGCGCGATTGATTTCGTCCGCCAGCAAAAACGAGGTAAAGATCGGGCCTTTAATCAGCGAGAATTCATTGCGCTGCAGGTTGAAAACGTTTGTGCCGGTGATGTCGGCGGGCATCAGGTCCGGGGTGAACTGGATCCGCGCAAAGTCGGCGCCGAGCACGCGCGCGAGCGTTCGCACGAGCAGGGTTTTGGCGACGCCGGGTACGCCCTCGATCAGGGCGTGATTGCCGGTGAAGATGGCGATGAGCGCTTTTTCAATGACGTCGTGCTGGCCGATGATGACTTTGCCTGCCTCGGCCCGCGCCTGGGCGAGGACTTCCTTGAGTCTTTCAATATTCATGATTTGGGTGGTGCGTTGCGGGGTTTCAGGATGAAGCAGATTTTCTGGTAGGCGACGAGTGGATGGCGATCCTTGGGGGGCAGGGCATTTTCCGCCTGCAAAACGGCCTCGGCCAGTTGCCGCCGTGAGGCGGAGTATTGGCCGGCCGGCCCGGCCGATTTCTTCCATTCGGCGAAACAGACCGGCAGCAGGTCGCGCGGGGCGATGCCACGCCGGAGCAGGTTGACAAAACCGGCCGCCGCATCCTTGCCGGCAATGTAACCCTGTCGATCCTGATCCGCGTGTGGCGGGACTAGGCTGCTGGCATTTTTCCAGATAAACAACCCGGCCAGCAGCAGCAACCCTGCCGCCAGCCCATGCAAGCGGTATTTGCGCATCAACGTCGCCACCCCGGAAGTCTCGACGACGCCGAAATGGGCCTCGTCAAAGACAACGTTTTTACTTGTGCCGACGAGCCACGCCAGCAAGTCCGCGTGCCGGTCCTTTTCCATCGCCTCGTTGCTGACCAGATAAGAATCGGTGGCCATCACGACCGAGCCTTTGCCAAACTTTCGTTCGATGAGCACCGCCTGGGTGCCGCGCGCGTAAATTACGCGCCAGGCGCTGTCCAGGTTGGTGAAAACCGTGCCGCTGTGCCAGTTGAGGATGTGCGGCAACAGCAGATCGGTTTGGTTCGTCACCCGCGCCGGTTCGTAAGCATCGGCCCCCTGGTCGAGTTTCTTAAACCCCGTTCCAAAGCCCCAACGTTCGGCCAGATCCACCCCCCGGTCTTCATCGTCGGCAAGCTTCTTTTTCTTCACCGGTTTTGGGGGTGTCATTTTTTCGTCCTTCGCCCGGGGTGCGGCCGATTTCACCGAATTGGTTTCGTCGGCATCAGGGTGGAATGCGTACGTTGAGGTCCGCGGAAAGAACGTGATGACCAGCCGGTTGCCGCGAACCAGATAAGCGTCCAGTTCGCTGGCCAAATCCGCCGGCACCCAGTCCCAGTCATAATCCGGGGCCGCCAGTTGCAGATAGACCGTGTGCGGCTCCTCCGGCAGAAGGTTCTGCGTTGTGAAATCGCGGTGCGTGGAAAGGCCGGGGATCTTGCCGAGACTTTCATAAAATGCCATGGCGCCGACTGGATCGGAACGCAGCGTCGAATACGCCGGGTAAACATCCCCCGCCTCGAACCGGAGTTGGAAAAGCCGGACCAGGCCGAAGGTGAGGGCCGCGGCGCAACCCAGGAGGAAGAGGAGCGGAAAACAATTTTTCATCCGGCGGCCTTCATCCTCTCCAGATTGGCGGCGAACCGGTCCACCAGCTCGGGGTTGACCTCGTGCCGGCCATACCAACTGCGTTCGAACAACCCGAGGTTGTCGCCAAACACCGCCAGCAGTTCGGGAAACGAATGGCCGCGCCGGCGCAACTCGCGCTCGTACTCCCGGTTGGATTTGAAGCGCGCGATGCTGATCAGGTTGCGCGCGGCCAGACGGGAAAGGCTGGCGAGATAAAATGCCCGCAGTGCCAGACGAAGCTCACCGCGATCGAGAAGTTCGCGGGCGAGCTTGATCCAACTGTCCTCCGGCAATTCGTCCGCCCCCACATTTTCATCATTAATGTCCGGCACCGGCTGGATGGGTTCGCTGGCGGCGACGACGGGTGACCGCCGGTGACGCCAGACGCGATAAAGCAGGACTGCCACCGTGGCCAAAACCGCGGCCACCAACCCATAAAGCAAAATTTGCAGGGTTTCGATCCAGCCATAACCGGAGGATCCGGAACCGGAGTGGGTTCGTGGGGGCCGGAACAGTTTCCGCAGCCATTCGTCCAACCAATCAATGACGGCGCGGGCCCACTTCCGCAGCATGGCGCCAACCTTGTCGAAGAACCGCGCCATTACGCCCGCCTGCGCGTCCGGTTCCACGATTTCTTCCCGCGGCATGCGCCAGGTGTATTTATTTTCATGGATTGTCCGGTTGATTGCCTGATCCAGATCCGCGGGTGAAACCGGTGACGGTGACGGCGCCGCGACCGCGGCCGGCGGAATGGCGGGCGCCGGTGCGTCCGCCGCCGGAGCCGGTGACGCGCAAAGGAGCCCCAGCCCCAGCACCATGAAGGTGGCCAGCGATTGCGCGGCCGCCGTCGCTGAATGCAGTGCGGTCCGCAGGTCTTCGCCCGATTCCAGCGACTCGCCGTAAAAACAGCGCAAGACATAGACCGTTTTCAAAATCGGGTCCACGCACAGATAGGTCAGACCCAGCATTCCGGCAAAAAAGGTTGTGTTCAACAGGCTGAACGTGCTTCGGGTGAAAACGGATTCGATGCCGAACAACATTTTGATCAAGTGAGGCAACACCAGGCCCGTGATCGCCCAGTTCAGGAACACGTAAAAACCGAACCCGGTCATGATGGCCAAAACGAGGTGGTTTTGTCTGGGCCAGAGGACTGCCTGTTTCCATGACCGTTTGAGCAACGGCAAAGTCCCGGCGGGATTGCCATCGTCCAACGCAGTAACATTTTGGTAAAAAGCATAAACCCAGGCGGCAGGCAACATGGGAATGAGCGACAGTGGGACCACGAACAAACCGGACGGCTGCACGATGGTTTGGGTGAGGAGAACCCGCCCCCAGCGGCGGAGGGTCCAGCGTGGCACCGGTTCGGCGGCGACGTGTGCCCGCAGCCGGCGGGCAAAAATGGCCTGCCAGAATTTCATCCAGAAAAACAAAACGGCCAGGCTCAACGCGAAGTCAACCAGATGCTGCCCGGCAAACGGGCTGCGGCTCATGTCCGCCCAAAAATAGAGCAGCCCCAGCACAAACGGAATCACGCCCAGATAATAGACGGCCAGGGTCGCGACCGGCGCGGTGCGCAGCTGGTGCGCGGCTTCTTCGATCAGATCGAAGCTGCCTTTGCCCTGTTGTCGTCGCGCGGGTTTCATCCAAAAATCCGGAAAACATTCGGCAACCAACGGCCAACCTCGAACCTCCTGATCCTGTCAGCGCGCAGGTCTGCCATTGAATGTTCGGTGTGGGCATTCATTCTTTGTCCGCCCAAGGAACCTGCCAGAGGGTTCCTTCATGGAACGACGCCGGCAGCTTCAACAGACCTTCACCAACGAGAAAGAAGAAAAACCAGGCGATCAAGATTCCGCAGGCGCATTGGGCAAGGCGCAGGAGTCGCACAAATGCGGTACCCCGGGTGAACGGCGGGCGCGTCAATTTTTTCAGACAAAGAGCGCAGACCACGCGGTCGTCATGTTCGGTGATGCACTCGCGGCAGAAGTATTGTCCGCACTCCGGGCAGCGCGCCACGGCCTCGCGCACGGCATGGTTGAAACAACGTTGCTGGGCCAGATTTTGCATGGTTCGACGCGCTTCGAATTCAGGAAATGACGGGCGGCGCTGCCGGATGATCCGCTTGCGGCAGCGGCGACGTGGAAGCGCCCGCGGTCGGTGTGGCGCCGTCCGGCGACCCGGCGGCGGCCCGCATCCGGGAGGAGATTTCCTCCGGCGACATCCCGCCTTGCGCTGCAATGACGAACGGACG
>CAZKTW010000002.1:0-54785 GCA_964555775.1 uncultured Bifidobacteriaceae bacterium
CCGCGACGCAACATCTGCTGAAGCTCGGCCACAAACGCATCGCCTATCTCACCGGACCGCCCGTGGCGCCATGGGCCCATGACCGGTTTGAGGGCTACCGCCGCGCGCTACGCGAGGCCGGGATCGAGGTGGACGACAAACTGGTTTTTGCCGCCGGCAACACGATTGAAGACGGCACCAAGGCCGGCCTGCAAATGTTGAATGAGTCCTGCCACGCCACCGCCGTGCAAGCCGTGAGCGACCCGGTGGCCATCGGCTGCGCCCAGGCCTTGTTCACACAGGGGTTGCGGATCCCCGAGGATATTTCGCTCGTGGGTTATGGTAACATCACCACGGCGGAATATTTTCGCGTGCCGCTGACGACCATCCGCCAGCCGAAGTTCCGCCTCGGTGTTGCAGCGGTGGAAACCATGATGAATTTGCTGCGCGGCCAGCGCGTGGAAACCAAACGCCTGTCCGCCGAACTCATCGAGCGCAAAAGCACTGCGCCTCCCAGGGCCGGAACGCCAAACTGAACATTGGCCGCCGGGCGCGCTCCACCCGTCCAGGGCAAAATTTCCGGAGCATTCAGGCGATGGCGCGGAATTTCGTTTTTGGCTCTTAGGAGCGGACCCCACGACGGTCAATCGGCCTTTTTTCCATCCGGCAGCAGCCGCATGATTTCCGCGTGAATTTTATCACTCACCTCCCGGGACAGGGCGTCCCGCCCGGCCAGGGATTTCTCCAAATGTTTATGCCGAAGCCGGGCGGCCCGGCGGGATACCCATTTCCGGGTAAGGTTATAGGCCAATTGCATGACTTCCGTCCGGTCAAAAGGCTTTTTCAGAAAGAACATCTGGTCCGAAGCGCCGATTTTTTCGAATATCTTTTCCCAGGAATAATCAGCAAACGCCGTACAAATCACGACAAACAGGTTTGGATCCGCCAGCCAAAGCCTTGGGGCAAGTTCTATTCCATCCCAGCCGGGTGGCATGCGCACATCCAAAAACACCATGGCATACGGAGATCCCGCATCCAACGCGTGAAACACCTTGGCCAGACCGTGATGGCCTTGAAAGGCCGAATCCACTTCGAATCGGATCTGCGGTACGGCAGTGTCACCTTGTCCAAACATGACCGCTTCCGCCGCCTCCAGTTTGGGATCCGTCTGCGCCCCTCCACAGAGGATTTTTCTGAAATCATCGTGGATTTCCGGAGTGTCATCAATCACGAGGATACGACAACCAGTTTCCGAAGAGGAACTTTGCATACAACAGCCAAAGAGTAATGGAAATGATCGCCGACGAAAGCTGAAAATTTGGCCTGCCACTGGGAAAGGCGAACAACCGATCCCGAATCGGCGGCCCGTTTTTTATTCGACACTCAACGCTCAACTCTCAACACTCAACCCCATGAAATGGCCCGCTGATTATCACATGCACACGCCGCTTTGCCGGCATGCCACCGGGGAGCCGGGTGAATATGCGAAACAGGCGCTGGCCCTCGGCTTCACGGAAATCGGTTTCTCTGACCATTCCCCGATGTCGCGCGACAATTTCGACAACTGGCGGATGTACGCCCGCCAGCTCGACGAGTACGTGGCCAAGATCCAACAAACGCAAAAGGATTTCCCCCGGCTGACCATCCGCCTCGCCCTGGAAGTGGACTATCTGCCCGGGCACGAAGATTGGATCCGCAGCCTGGCCGCGCGGCATCCGTGGGATTACTTCATCGGATCGGTGCATTACGTCTCCGATTCCTGGGCGATTGACGACCCGCAGAAATTGTCAGAATGGAAGCAGCGCAATTCCGAAGAGGTCTGGACCGCCTACTTCGACCGGTTGACCCTGGCGGCGGAATCCGGTTTGTTTGAAATCATCGGGCATGCGGACCTGCCGAAAAAGTTCGGGCATCGCCCGCCGGTGGATTGCGCGCCGCTTTATGAAAAATTCCTCAACGCGGCAAAAAGGCAGGATTGCGCCATCGAACTCAACACTGCCGGGTTGCGCAAGGATTGCCGGGAAATCTATCCCACCCGGCGGATACTGGAAGCGGCATTTGAAAAAGGCGTGGCCATAACGTTTGGTTCGGATGCCCATGCACCCGGGGAGGTGGGCTTGAATTTCGCCGAAGCCATCCAACTGGCGCGCGACGTCGGCTACGAGGAAACGCGGCGTTTCGCGCGCCGCAAAAGTGAAATGGTAAAAATTTGACATGCCGCCGGCCAATTTGACAAAAACACAACGGCTGGCCGCAATTTACGCCGTGCTCGCCTTGGTGACGTTTGTCTTGTACTCGCCCGTCTTTCATCATGCGTTTATTAATTATGACGACCACGAATACATCACGGAAAATGCCCAGGTTAACACCGGCGTGACCTGGCCAGGAATTGTCTGGGCGTTTGAAAACAAGTATGCCGGCAACTGGCATCCGTTGACGTGGATTTCGCACATGGTGGATTGCCAGTGGTTCGGTCTGAATCCCGCCGGCCACCACCTGATGAACGTGCTTTTTCACGTCGGCAATGTCTTGCTGCTGTTTCTTCTGCTCCACCGGATCACCGGTGCGGTTTGGCGGAGTGCATTTGTCGCCGCCTTGTTTGCCTGGCATCCGCTGCACGTCGAATCGGTCGCGTGGGCGGCGGAACGCAAGGATGTCTTGAGCACTTTTTTCTGGCTGCTGGCCCTGATTGCCTACACGCGATATGTGTCCGATGGCCGGCAAGTGACTCGAACCGGCCCTCCGGCGTCACGTTTTACGCTTCACGTTTCATTTTACTACTTTCTCGCGTTATTTTTCTTTGCCTGCGGACTGATGAGCAAGGCGATGGTGGTGACCCTGCCATTTGTGCTGTTGTTGCTGGATTACTGGCCACTGGGGAGAGGCTCACGTTTCGCGTTTCACGTTTCACATTCTGAGGAAAGCTCAACGCTCAACGCTCAACCCCCGCCCCGATCTTTCCCCTGGTTAATGGTCGAAAAACTGCCTTTCTTCGCGCTGTCGATTGCCGGCAGCGCCATCACGTTTGTGGCGCAAAAAACCAGCGGAGCCTTTTGGTCATCGGAAAACCTGCTGCCATTGGACCGGGTGGCGAATGCGCTGGTCGCCTATTTGCGCTACATCTCGAAAACCGTGTACCCGACAAATCTTGCGCTCATCTATCCGCATCCGCATCACTGGCCGGTGCTCCTGGTTGCCGGCGCCGCGCTGATGTTGTTTGTGTGGTCGGGCCTGTTCCTCTGGCGCGCAAAATCACAGCCGTATCTGATCGTGGGGTGGCTCTGGTTTTTGGGAACCCTCGTACCAACCATCGGGATCGTGCAGGTCGGCGTGCAATCCATCGCCGATCGTTACATGTATATTCCGAGCATTGGCCTGTTCATGGTGGTGGCGTGGGGGATCGATGATTTTTTGGGGGTGTGGCCGCAAAAGGGAAAAATTGCCGCCACGCTTGGAACGGTTGCGTTGGTGGTTTGCCTTATTTGCACCTCACGGCAATTACAATATTGGGAAAACAGTTTGGACCTGTTCTCCCATGCCGTCGCAGCCACCACGGACAATTACGCGGCTGAAGTTTGTCTCGGCGAAGCTTTGGAACAAGCCGGGCAACCCAAAGCGGCCTTTGCCTTTTACTCCGACGCCGTGAGAATCGAACCGGATTACCCGCTGGGACAATTCAAGCTGGGAATGATTTTGCTGGCTGACGGCAAACCGGAGGAGGCTTCGAATCACCTTGCAATCGCCGCGCAATTGATGCCCCACAGCCCGGAGGTGCAGTATGATCTCGGCCTGTTCCTCCGGGCGCACGGCAAACCGCTTGATGCCGCCAGCCATTTCCGATCCGCACTTGCGGACAAGCCGGACTTTCCCGGGGCGCTCAACGATCTCGCGTGGATCCTTTCCACGGACCCAGACCCGAAACTTCGGTCGGGAACCGAGGCCGTCCGGCTGGCCTTGCAGGCCTGCGAACTGACCCAAAACCAACAGGCCGCCATTCTCACGACGCTGTCCGCTGCCTGGGCTGAAACCGGCCAATTCCCCGAAGCCATGGCCGCTGTCCGGAGGGCCCGCGACCTCGCCAACGCCAAGGGCCAAAAAAACATAGTCGCGCAAGATGAGGAATTGCTGAAATTATACCAGGCTGGCAATCCTTATCGCGAAGCACATTGATTTTAAACGCATTTTCCAGCCATGTTCACGGCCAGGCTTACTCGAAACCAGTTGCGAGGTGTTATCTGTCTCACGCTCGCCCTCGTGACGGCGGTGTTGTATTGGCCGCTGCTGCACCATGGCTTCGTCAGTCTTGATGATGAGGCGTACATCACTGCAAATCCTCATGTCCAATCGGGATTGACCGGCCGGGGATTTGTGTGGGCATTTCAAATCGGTTACGCTGCCTATTGGCACCCGTTGACATGGATTTCTCACATGCTGGATTGCCAGCTCTACGGCTTGAATCCCGCCGGCCACCACCTCACCAACCTGCTTTTTCACATCGTCAACGCCCTGTTGTTGTTTCTCTGGTTGAATCAACTCACGGGCGCTCTGTGGCGAAGTGCATTCGTGGCCGCCCTGTTCGCATGGCATCCTTTGCATGTGGAATCAGTGGCCTGGGCTTGTGAGCGCAAGGACGTGCTGAGCACCTTTTTTTGGATGCTCGCGCTCATCGCCTATACGCGGTTCGTGACAAGTGGCAAATGGCAGGTGACACGAAACGTCTCCTTCCTGTCACATGTCACGTGTCACAAGTCACCTCATTACTGGCTCGCGCTTTTTTTCTTCGCCTGTGGACTCATGTCCAAGCCCATGGTGGTGACTCTGCCATTTGTATTGCTGTTGCTGGATTACTGGCCTCTGCGAAGGGTGGCGAGTGACAAGTGGCGGGTGACGAGATTTGGCATTCCTGCCCCTCAACTTTCAGAACTCAACGCGCTGCTGCTGGAAAAGCTCCCGTTCTTCGCCCTGGCCCTGATGGGGAGTGTCGTGACGTATTTTGCCCAGAAAGGTGGCGGGGCCGTGTGGTCGGCGGGACTTCCGCTTCAAACCCGGCTGGCAAATGCTTTGGTGTCGTATTTACGTTACATCTCCAAAACTTTCTGGCCGGTGGACCTGGCCGTCGTTTACCCATATCCCCACCATTGGCCCGCCCCCCTGCTGATTGCCGCGGTACTGGTGCTGATATTCTGGACCGGACTGTTTCTTTGGCGGGCGCCGCGGAATCCATATTTGCTGGTCGGCTGGCTTTGGTTTATCGGGACGCTCGTTCCGGTCATCGGCCTGGTGCAGGTCGGCCCACAATCCATGGCGGACCGTTTCACCTATGTCCCGGGCATTGGGTTGTTCATTCTTATTGCCTGGGGCCTGAACGAGTTTGTGACTTCTCATCCACCCTGGCGGCAGGCTGTTATCACAGTCGGAGGCGCGGCGCTGATCGGTTGCCTGGTTTGCACCCGGATTCAATCAAGCTATTGGCAGGACAGCATTACCCTGTTCCGACACGCCATCGCGGCTACGACGGACAATTATATTGTCGATAATTTCCTGGGCCGCGCCCTGGAGGACGCCGGCAAGAATGACGAATCGTTGCCGCTCTACACGGAATCGGTGCGGCTGGAACCTAACTATGCGGAGGCACAATTCAACCTGGGAATGGCGTGGCTCAATCGGGGCCGCCCGGAGGAAGCCACCAGGCATCTCGACACCGCGGTAAGACTTGTACCCGACAATGCCGGGGCACGATATTACCTCGGCACGGCATTGATTAACAGCGGAAGGTGGGATGACGCCATTGCACAATTCACCGAAGCCGTACACATCAACCCCGATTTTGCCGAAGCCCACACCCAACTGGCTCTTGCCCTGGTCAAACGAGGCAAGCTCGCGGAAGCCAACGTCCAGTTTGCGACGGTGGTCCGGTTGCAGCCCGACAATCCCGATGCCCATTTCAATCTTGGGCTCGCATTGCTGGAGAATCATCAACCCACCGAAGCCGCCGGGGAATTCGTCGCGGAGCTCCGTCTGACGCCCAATGAAACCAAGGCCCATTACCGCCTGGCCCAGGCGCGGCAACAACAGAACCAGCCGGCCGACGCCGTCCAACATTACCGCGAGGCTTTGCGCCTGACGCCGAGATTTTCCGAGGCCAAAACGGAACTGGATGAAATCCTGGCCACCCATCCGGAGTTGCGTTAAATCCGACAGAACTGGACAACCTCACCGACCTTTTGTAAAGCTTCGTTGGTGCAGCCTGCGAACTGGCCTGCCGGAAATTTTATGATACGAACTGCTACATGCCGGATCCTTCCAAAGGTGCTGGCCGGAATTTTGTTGGTGGGCTGGGTCCACCGGGCCTCCGCTCTAAGTCCCGACATCTCGGACAGCGCCATCAGCAATGTCATCAACTCCGTTGCGAATCATTGGCAGCACCCACTCGCTGACGGGAGCTATCCGGTGGCAACCCACCTCCCGGAGGCCCAAGCGGCGGCAGAACCGGTCGGGATCAACTGGGAATATGCCTGGGGTGTGAATCTGGCCGGCCAGTTGCACGTGACCGACGCAACGGGCAACCAGACCTTTGAAAATTTTGTGCTGAATCACAACCTGATTTGCGCCCGCTATTTTGTCTGGCTGAAGGACCTGACCAACACCCTGGCCGACACGTCCGGACTCCGCAATTTTCAAAGAAAGAGCAACGTGCTGGGGACTTTTTTCATCCTCGACCGGCTGGATTATTGCGGTGCGATGGCCGCGCAGATGCTGGAAGGCGCGTTGCATCATGCCAAGGGTTTGTCGAGTGAAGAATTGCAAATGGCCAAAACCACCGCCGACCACATCTGCAAGGTCCAATCCCGGCTGCCGGACGGCACGCTCTGGCGATCCACCGCGCAGGGCGGCACAATTTGGGGCGATGATCTTTACATGAGTTGTCCGTTTCTGGTTCGCTGGTATCAACATACCGGCGACACAAACTTGCTCAACGATGCCGCACAACAGGTGATCAACATGGCCGGCTATCTGCAGGATACCAACGGCCTCTGGTTCCACGGCTATTACCAGCGCACGCATTCGGTCAACGGCATCAAGTGGGGCCGGGCCAACGGCTGGGAGATGATCGCCACGACCGACGTCCTTTCCGTCCTGCCCGCCAATCATCCCGCCCGTTCAAAACTGCTGGACATCCTCCGCCGCCACATTGCCGGGGTGGAAACAGTGCAGGCGTCCGACGGCATGTGGCATCAGGTCCTCGATCATCCTGAAGTCTGGGAGGAAACCTCCTGCACCGCCATGTACGCTTACAGCATCGCCCGGGCGGTCAACCACGGCTGGATTGACGCCACCAACATGGCCGTGGCGCGCAAGGCCTTTGCCGCCATTGCGCAGATGGAGGTCAGCCCCACCGGGGTCGTCAGCAACATCTGTCCCGGCACCAGCCTCAACACCAACATCGCCTATTACACCAATAAAATCAGCCTGCCGCCGACCACCGACGACCGTCATGGCCCCGGCCTGGTGATGTTGGCCGGCGCCGAAATCCTCCTGGCGCAAAAGACGGGCGCAGTTCACGACGGAAACCCGACCACAGCTTCCCCGAACTTGAAATAACCCTTTTTGTCTCCGGCTGGACATGCCAGCGGCCTTTTGCAAAACTCCGCGAGCGTGAAACAATCAATTGTCACCCTGGACATGGAAGGCGTGTTGACGCCGGAAATCTGGATCGCTGTGGCCGAGAAAACCGGGATCCCGGAATTGCGCCGCACCACGCGCGATGAACCGGACTATGACAAGCTGATGCGTGGACGCCTGGCCATTCTGGATCAACATGGCTTGAAGTTGTCCGAAATCCAGAAAGTCATCGGCACGTTGAGTCCGCTGCCCGGCGGCCGGGAATTTCTGGATGAACTCCGTTCGCTGGTTCAGGTCGTCATCCTGTCCGACACGTTCGAACAATTCGCCGCTCCCCTGCTCCGCCTGCTCAACTGGCCGACGCTGCTCTGCCACCGGCTCGTGGTGGAGAACGATCGCATCGTGGATTACCAGTTGCGCCTCCGGGAGCAGAAGCGCGAAGCCGTGGCCGCCTTCAAGCGGATGAATTATCACGTCATCTCCGGCGGCGATTCGTTCAACGATATTGCCATGCTCTCCGAGGCGCACGATGGCATCCTTTTTCGCGCACCCGACAACGTGAAGCAGCAATTCCCGGAATTCCCCGCCGTCGAAACCTACACGGATTTGATGAAACGGATCAAGGCGGCGATGGCCTAAGCACGGTCGAACGTCGACAGTCGAGGGCCGAGGGCAAGTTGCGTAAATCGGCAATCGTAAATCGTAAATGCCCCTAGTCTTCCGCCTTGAACGTGCGGGAAATCAGATCGCGCACCGCCTGCTTCGGTTTTTTCCCCTCGTAAAGCAGTTTGTAAACCTCCTCAATGATCGGGGTGGCCACTTTATTTTGCTTTGCCAGACGGTGCGCGGAACGCGCGGTCGGATGGCCTTCCGCCAGTTTGGGGTGCGAAGCCTGGATGTCCTTCATGGTTTCGCCACGGCCAAGCCTCTCGCCCAGGTCGCGATTGCGGCTCTGCTTCGAGAAGCACGTCAGCATGAGGTCGCCCAGGCCGCTCAAGCCCGCGAACGTCTCCGCCTGGGCGCCGCACGCCACGCCCAGCCGGCGCATCTCGGCCAGCGCCCGCGTGACCAGGCCTGCCTTGGTATTGTCACCATAACCCAATCCGTCGCTCACGCCCGCGGCAATGGCAATGATGTTTTTCAACGCGCCGCCGTATTCCACCCCCAGCACATCCGTACTTCGATAGATGCGGAATTCCGGGCGATGCAAAAGTCCCTGCACGGTGCGCGCCGTGTCGTCGCTCTCGGAGGCGCAGACCACCGTGGTGGGAATACCCAGTGCGACTTCGCGGGCAAAGCTCGGGCCCGAGAGCGCCACCACGCGTTCCGCCGGAGCCTGTTCGCGCAAAATCCGGCTCATGGTGTCGCCGGTCTCAAACTCGATGCCCTTGGTCACACTCACCATGATGGCTGGATGCCCCTTCAATTTGGCCGCCACCGACCGGAAGAATTGCGAAGGAATGGCCAGCACAAGGCCTTCGGCCCCGGCCACCGCTTTCTTAAAGTCCGCCACCGCCTTCCAGGCTGTCGGCAACTCCACGCCGGGCAGATAACGCTCGCTGCGGCCGTGGCGCAATTCCTCCAGGGTTTCGGCGTCAATGTCCCAAAGCGTCACGGCATTGCCATTTTCATGCAACACCTTGGCCAGCGCCGTGCCCCACGCACCGGTGCCCAACACGGTGATTTTCATTTCGTTGCCTCCTGGATTGCAGGCTTTTTGCCAATCCGACTTTCGGTTCCAGCCATAAGACGTTTGATGTTTGATTTATGTTTGTAAATTGCCATGGCTCCCAGCGCGGTGGTCACCAGGCCGAGGAACACGTTGTGGTCCGGCAGGCACCAGACCGCCGCCGCCAAGGCAATCGCCGCAGCGATGGAACCAATGGAAACATAACGCGTCAAACACAAGGCCAGAATAAAGGCCGCCAACGCGATGCCCACCGCCAGCGGTGCCAGCGCCAGATAAGCTCCCCCGCTGGTGGCGATGCCTTTGCCACCCTTGAATCTCAGCCAGCAGGTGAAATTGTGGCCGAGCACCACGGCAATGCCCGCAACAATTCGAAGCGTTTCAATATCCGCATCCGGGTTTGATATTTTCATCAGCAAGGGGACAATCCACTCAACTGCGGCATAACCCTTGAGCGCGTCCACCAGCAATACGGTGATTCCCGCCGGCTTGCCCAGCACCCGCATGGCATTGGTGGCGCCGATATTGCCGCTGCCCACGGTGCGAATATCAATGCCCTTTGCCCGGGCGGCAAGATAACCCGTGGGAATCGAGCCCAGCAAATACGCCGCCACGACGGTGATGATGTAAGCGAGCACGAACTGAGTTTATGGGGCCAGGGTCCAAAGTTCAAAGTCCAAAATTGGAGTTGGAGTTGGAGTTCAAGCTTTGGCTTGTCAGGCCTGCACGCTGAAGCGTGTACTCCAACGCGCTGCTGATTTCAGCTTTTAGAAAAGCACGCTTGCTGGCACACTGCCCGCATGGCATCAAAGGTCAAAGTCGCCGTCCTCGGCACCGGCTCGCTGGGTCAGAATCATGTCCGCATTTACTCGGAACTCGCCGCCGCCGGCCAGGTGGAATTCACCGGCCTCTTTGACACCCACCCCGACACCGCCCGTAAAATCGCCACCAGGCACAATGCCCGCATTTTCAATTCCGTCGCCGAGGCCGTCACCGCCAGCGACGCGTTGAACATCGTCACCCCCACCACCACGCATTTTGAACTTGCAAAAACATTGCTGGCGGCTGGCAAGCACGTCCTTGTCGAGAAGCCAATGACTGACGACACGGCCCAGGCCGCCGAACTTGTCCAACTGGCCAGGCGAATGAATTGTGTTTTGCAGGTCGGCCACGTCGAGCGGTTCAATCCCGTGTTCAAATATCTCGAATCAGTCGCCACCCAGCCGCGGTTCATCGAGTGCCACCGGCTCTCACCCTACCCCGCCCGCTCAACCGACATCGGCGTTGTGCTCGATTTGATGATCCATGACCTCGACGTCGTGCTCGCGTTCGTTAAATCACCGGTTGCCAGCATGGACGCCGTGGGGATTCCGGTTTTGAGCAAATCCGAGGACATCGCCAACGTGCGGCTGCGCTTCGCCAACGGCTGTGTCGCCAACCTCACCGCCAGCCGCATCAGCCCCGAACGGATGCGGAAAATACGCGTCTTCAGCGGCCCAACCAATCCCTGTTACATCTCGCTTCATTACGACGTGCAGGAAGGATTCATCTATCGCGTCGCCCGCGACGACGAACCGGAAAGTTCGTTGCTGAAAAAGGTTCTCGCCACCAAGCTCGGCCTCGGCAAAGACTCCGCCATCGTCAGCGAATTTGCCGGCAAGAAGATCGTGCGCGAGCCGGTGCCGATTGCGAAGGACGAACCGCTCAAGCTGGAGCTGCAACATTTCGTGAATTGTGTCCGCGAAAAACAGACGCCCATGGTCAGCGGCGAATCGGCCAAGCTGGCCCTGGACCTGGCCTTTGAAATCACCCGGCAGATTCAAAATCAAAAAACTTAACGCAAAGGCGCGAAGACACAGAGAAAATGGACGCGTCAGATTACAAAGAGAAGTTGAGACAAGCTCGCGAAAGAAAGGGTTGGTCAATTCATGAGGCTGCAACACAAGTTGCAGAAAATTCCATTACGAGCAGAGCGAATTATTACGACATTGAACAATGTGAAGGCGATCTGACGAGTTGCTGCTCTTTGAATGAGATTTCACGGATTAGCAAGTTGCTGAATGTTCATCCCCGCGATTTGTTTTGTGATGAAAAACCCGCTGTAATTTCCATTTCGGATGTGGTTAAGAACATTCAAAAGCACGGTGTCGAAAAGAAGATTCCCATCAATGAATTTGAGGACATTGTTGGCTGGCGAGTCGAAGATTGTCTGACAAATCCCGCCAAAGTACTGAATGAATGGAATATTGATTGTTTGCTGGATGTCAGCCGTGAATTGAACATTGACTGGCGATGTGTAATTGCAGGCTTATGAATTCCTCTGCGCCCTCTGCGTCTCTGCGTTAAAAAAACTGTGACCCCAAAACCCTTCATACGCATCGCCGGTGAGACGAGCGGTGATTGCTCTGTAGGAGACGAGGTAACGAGTCTCTAATTTCTCCGCCATGAATTTTCAACGCCCCGTCAAACCGCCCCGCGACCAGCTCAACCGTGCCTTTTATTTGCCGCGCCCGCCGCGCAAGCATTATCAAGCCGACGCCGTGGTTTTTTGGACGCTTACCATTTTTGACAAAGCCCGGGGCTGGTTGACACCGGCTTTTCACCACTGCTTCCGGGAATTGATGTTCCACAGTGCGGCCCGTGAAGGGTTGCTTTGTCCAATCTACTGCCTCATGCCGGATCATCTGCATCTGATCTGGATGGGCTTGCGGCCAGACTCAGACCAATTTACCGGCATGGCGTTTCTGCGAACGTATCTTGAACCGGAACTCAAACCTGACAAATTCCAACCACAGGCACAGGACGAGGTGTTGCGTGAGGAACAAAGGAAACGGGACGCTTTTGCCAAAGTCTGCTTTTACATTGCCGCCAATCCAGTGCGGGCGGGTCTGACAGGCGAGAAAGAACTCTGGCCATTCACGGGCTGCGTGGTTCCCGGTTATCCAAGATTGAATCCGATGGAGGAGGATTTTTGGCCGACTTTCTGGCGAATCTATGGCAAACTGCGACACACAGATGCAGGAAACACAAAACGTCAGGCCATTGTTCCAAATGAAATCAGAGACTCCTCACGTCGTCTCCTACAGAACTAAGGAATGACTCCAAAAACCTTCATGCTCATTGCCGGTGAGGCAAGCGGCGATTTGCTCGCGGCGGAACTGGTGGTCGCCCTGCGCAGCCAGATGCCGGATGCGAAGTTCATCGGCGCCGGTGGACCAAAAATGAAGGCCGCCGGAACCCGCCTGGCGTTTGATCTGACCCAGCACTCGGTCATCGGAATTTCCGACGTGCTGAAGAATCTTTCCAAATATCGCCGGCTGTTCAACCAATTGCTGGCACTGGCAATTGAACAAAAGCCGGATGCCGTCATCGGCGTTGACTATGGCGGATTCAACCTGCGTTTCGGCCATGCGATCAAGCGTTATGCGCGTAAACATCGATCGGCATCCACGCCGTGGAACCCAAAAATCATCCAGTTCGTTTCACCGCAGGTCTGGGCTTCGCGCCCGGGCCGGGCCAAACGGCTGGCCCGCGATTACGATCTGCTCCTGAGCATTTTCCCGTTTGAGAAGGACTGGTACGCCAAGCGCGTGCCCCAATTGCGCGTCGAATTCGTCGGACATCCGATGGTGGAACGTTTTGGTTCGGAAGAGCGGGTGCCACCAGCCCCCATTCCCCAAAAAAGAATTCTCCTGCTGCCGGGCAGTCGGGAAACCGAACTGCGACGCCATTTGCCGGTGATGCTCGACGTGATCAGATTGGTCCGGGAAAAACTGCCGGAGTTACAGGTTAAAATGGTTTTGCCCAATAACGGCTTGAAACAACTTGCCGACCAGCTGGGCGCGCCTCAGTCCCGGGTGGAAATCCAGACGGGCAACCTGCCACAGGCACTCACGCAGGCGGACGTGGCCATCGCGTCCACGGGCACGGTGACAATGGAATGCGCGTTCTTCGGCGTGCCAACCGTGACGCTCTACAAAACATCGTGGCTCACCTACCAGATCGCCAAACGCATCGTCACGGTGAAGTCACTGACGATGCCGAACCTCCTGGCGAACGAGGAGATCTTCCCCGAATTCGTCCAGGGCGCCGCCACGCCCGGGAACATCGCCGGAGCGGCGTTGGACCTGCTGCAAAACGAACCGCGCCGTGCCCAAATCAAAATATGGCTCAAGGCGATTGTCTCGACCCTGGGCGAAACCGGCGCCAGCGAGCGCGCGGCAACGGCCATTTTGAGCTTGTTCCCATGACTTTATCGCCCTCGTTCTCCTCCGCGTCCGCGATTTCTTGCTCTCGATTGCGAGGACGAGAAGCGAGGAGGCTTTTGCCATGAAAGATCTGACCAGCCCAACCTCGATAAAAATAAAGGGCCTGTTATTTTTTGTGCTGGGAATTGCGGCCTCAGTTCTCTTGATCCTCGATAATCCGTCCTGGAAAACCATCCTGCTGCTCCTGCTGGCCATCTGGAGTTTTTGCCGGTTCTATTATTTTGCTTTCTACGTTATCCAGCACTATGTGAACCCGAACTACCGGTTTTCCGGGTTGATTTCCTGTTTGCGTTATCTCCTCCGGCGGCGACTTTGACTTTCGCTGACGCAACGATTACCCTCCTGCCATGGAATCGCTGCACGCGCCGTGGCGCATCGAATACATCCTGGCGCCGAAACCACAACTCGACGACAGCCTGTTCACGCGCATCGCCCAATCCAATGATGACGTGGCGAACCGTGTCATCGTGCGCGACCGCACCTGTTTTGCCCTGCTCAATACCTATCCCTACAACGGTGGACACCTGCTGATCGTGCCTTACAAGGAGGTCCCCGACCTGAACGGCCTGACCGAGGAGGAACTGGCGGATTTATGGAAGCTCACCCGCCGCTGCATCAATGCGCTGACGCAGGTGATGAAGCCCGATGGTTTCAACGTGGGCATCAACCTCGGCAAGGTTGCCGGCGCCGGCATTGCCGGGCATTTACACATCCACGTAGTCCCGCGCTGGAACGGCGACACGAATTTCATGCCGGTGCTGGCCAACACCAGTGTTGTGCCGCAGGCGTTGGACGAGGTTGCCGCCAAATTGCGGGCGGTACTGGTGCAATGAAGCTTTCCGCTCCTGAAAATGCCCACTGAAATCCTGTATTTTGAATATGTGCCCGGTTTTATCCCGCTTGCAAACAAACTGGAACCGTTTAATTTTTGATCATGACAACGACCGTTGACGCGATTTACGAACACGGCAAATTGATTCTACCGGAGCCGTTGTCTTTACCCGAGAAAACCCGTGTCCGCGTTACCATCGAATCCGGCGACACCGAACGCGAAAACTGGCTCAAACTTTCCGAGACGGCTCTGCTGAAAACGTGGAGTAATGACGCCGCCGACGTCTTCAATGAACTGCTCAAGAAATGACGTGCTTCTCCCGCGGATTCCGTTCACAAGCTTGCCAAAATTGAAATTTGCCGGATAATCAGGTAAACCATGAGCGCAACCGAAATCATCGAGCAAATCAAAGCGTTGCCTCCGAACGAACGGGCGCAAGTGACGAAATATGTCGTGGAGCACGACGATTCGTGGATCCCAGAATCGTTCAAGAAAGGCATGGTCGACGTCGCAGCCGGGCGATTTGCCGACATCGAAACGGTTTTAAACGACGCGCCACCGCCGTCACGCCGGCGGAAATGAAATATCGCTTCAAACCAACCGACAATTTTTGGGAAAGCTTTTACGATTTAAGTCCCGGGCAAAAGGATTCCACACGTCGGGTCTGGAAAATATTCAAAGAGAACCCGTTCGATCCGCGCTTGCGAACGCATAAAATCCATCGACTTTCCGCGCGATACGGACGCACCATTTACGCCGTGGACATCGAAAACAACCTGCGCGCGGTTTTTCTTATTGAGGGTGATTGTATCATAACGGTGGATATCGGCACGCACGACATTTACAAAGGTTGATTGTGCCCACGGAAACCCTTCATTTCGAAAACGCGCGCGCCGCCCAGCAGCTTTTCAACCATGAACCGCGCAACCTGCAGCAACTCGAGGAACAACTCGGCGTCAAAGCCACCGCGCGCGATGGCTGGATAAAACTGGAAGGCGCCGCCGACGCCGTTGAGCGCGCCAAGCAGCTTTTTGTATCGCTCGAAAGCCTGTTGAAAGCAGGTTCGCCGGTGCGGAACCGCGAGTTTACCCATGCGCTGAACGTCGTGAAACACGAAGGGGTTTCGACACTCAAGGATTTGATGAACGACCGGGTCACGACGCACGAACGCAAGCCCGGCGTCACCGCCAAGACGGTCGGCCAGAAAAAATATGTTGATGCCATCCGCAAGCACGACATCACGTTTGGCGTCGGTCCGGCCGGCACGGGCAAAACCTATCTGGCCGTGGCACTGGGGCTGGCGGCGTTGCGCGAAGGGAAGGTTTCACGAATCATCCTGACGCGGCCTGCCGTCGAAGCCGGCGAGGCGCTCGGCTTTTTGCCCGGCGACCTTTACGAAAAGATCACGCCTTATCTGCGGCCGTTGCATGACGCGTTGCACGACATGCTGCCCGTCGAGGAAATCCAGAAGCACACCGAGCGCGGCACCATCGAAATCGCCCCGCTGGCCTACATGCGCGGACGCACGCTGAACAACGCCTTTATCATTCTCGACGAGGCGCAAAACTCGACCACCGAGCAGATGCTGATGTTTCTCACCCGCCTGGGCCATGGCTCGAAGGCCGTCATCACCGGCGACGAAACCCAGATTGACCTGCCGCCGCACAAGAGTTCCGGTTTGCTCGAAGCGCATCACGCCTTGAAAAACACCGAGGGAATCGCCATCGTCGAATTTGGCAAACGCGACGTTGTCCGCCACCCGCTCGTCCAGCGCATCATCACCGCCTACGAAGAGCATCGCGGCAAAAAGCCCGGCGCGCCCGGCCCGGCCCGGCCGTCAGCGTAACGGGCGCCGTGGAACTCCGTCCCCGAAACGATGAACGTGGTCATCACCAACCGTCAGCGCGCAAAAAAAATCAACCTGCGGCTGCTGAAAAAAATTTCCGGCGCCTTGCTGGCGGAACTGGGCGTTGAACAGGCCGAAATTGGAATCTGCCTGGTTGCCGCGCCGGAGATGACGCGGCTGAATGAAACTTTCCTTCGGCATGCCGGCTCGACGGACGTGATCACGTTTGATTATGCAGCCCCCAAAACCCGGACGCGAAACCCCCATCCCGAAATTCATGGCGAAATTTTTGTCTGCGTGGATGAGGCGGTTCTGCAGGCGCGCAAATTCGGCACGAACTGGCAGTCGGAAATCGTCCGTTACCTTGTCCATGGAACCTTGCATTTGCTGGGGTTTGATGATGCGAGCGCCGGCGCCCGCCGCAAAATGAAACCGGAGGAGGAACGCCGGCTGGCCGGGCTTTCCCGCCGGTTTTCACTCGCACAACTTTCCCGTCCGGCTAGAATTTCCGCATGAGGAAATCCCTTTTGGCGCGCTGGCGCTCGAGTTTTTTGACGGGACTGGCAATCACCTTTCCCGCCCTGCTCACCCTGGCGGCGGTCAAATGGCTCGTGGGTACGATTTCCAGCGTGACCGATTTGCTGCTTTTTTTCCTGCCCCGCACTCTCACGCACGAAAGCCTCGTCAATGCCAACGACGGCAAGGGGCCCATGTTCTGGTATTGGAGCCTGGTGGCACTGGTGCTGGCCTTGGTCCTCATTTCGGCGGCCGGCGTGCTGGCCCGTTATTATATCGGCAAAAAAGTGATCGATTGGACCGACCGCGTGCTGATGCAGGTGCCGCTGTTGAACAAGTTTTACGGTGCCATCAAACAGGTCAACGATGCGTTTGCCGGAAGCAAGCACTCGTTCAAGACCGTCGTCCTCGTGGAATTTCCCGGGCCGGGAAATTATTCCGTTGGTTTCATCACCAGTGAACAGCAGGGCGAAATCCAGGGAAAGGCCGGCCGAAACCTCATCAGCGTCTTTGTCCCCACCACGCCCAACCCCACCTCCGGCTTCCTGATCCTGGTGCCGGAAGAAAAACTCACCAAGCTCGACATGTCCGTGACTGATGCCATCAAGTACATTGTCAGCCTGGGTGCCATTTCCCAGGAATACGCTCCGCCGTCGCCGGAAGAAAAGCGAGGGTAGCAGATGGAGAATTGAGCATAGCTCAACGCGCCAAAACATATGCCATCTTCCCTTCTCCTCTCTCCATCTTTGCGTTTATGATCGAAAGCGCCACCGGCCTCATCCTGCGCACGCGACCGCTGACGGAGACCAGTCTGATCGTTCACTGGCTTACGCCACATTTCGGCCGGATGGCGACGGTGGCCAGGGGCGCGCGACGCGCGAAATCGCCGTTCCTCGGCCGGCTCGACCTGTTTTACCTCGCGGATTTTTCCTTCAGCGGGAGCCGCCAGTCCGGGTTGCATGCGCTGCGGGAGGTCAGCCTGCGCGACCCGCAAAGCGCGCTGCGCCAGGACATCCACCGGTTGCGCCAGGCCGCGTATGCCGCCGCCTTCATCGAGCAGGCCACGGAAACGGAGACGCCTCTGCCCGGCGTCTTTGAATTGGTGACCGGATTTCTCGATTACCTTTGTCATCACCCGCCGGGGCCACAAATGGTTTTCGCCTTTGAACTCAAACTCCTGCACGAACTCGGCCTCCAGCCGGACCTGTACAAACTAAAACTGACGCCCGGCGCAAAACAAATCATCCGCTCGCTGGCGCAAGGCGATTGGCCGGCGGTCCTGCGCCTCAGACTGACCCCGACCCAAACTGAAGAGCTGACTCAATTTCTTCACGGCTTCCTGATTTTTCACCTCGGCCGCCTGCCCCGGGGCCGGGCCGGAGCGCTGTCAAACACTCCATGATCCGCCAAAATCATCGGATCGGCCATTCCCGCCAAAGTCCCCTTCCCTCTCCACCATTATCCGCCGCCACTGTCCCGGTATCGGCATTTGGCGTACCGAAATGAATAAAATGGCCTTGCGAATCAACATTTCAATGGCACGATTTCTGCGCAATTTCAGCATCGGCGAATGATAAAAAAGATCTTCAAGTTCTCCACATTGCGCATGCAATTGGTCGGGACCGTGTTTTTGCTCATCACCCCGGCCGGATTGCTGATGTACATTTTTCGACTGGAGTTCAGCGGATTTGTGGTGGGATTGCTGGCCCTGGGGGCGGCGTGGTTTGGCGGCGAACATTTCATCATGCATCAGGTGCGCGCGCTGTCCGCCACCGCCAAGAAAATTGCCGATGGTGATTTGAGCGCCCGCACCGGGTTGAAGGCCACGGGAAACGAACTCGGCCAGCTCACCAAACTTTTCGACCAGATGGCCGAGTCATTGGAGCGGCATGTCAAGAGCCTGGAAAGCGCGGAAAAAAATCTGCTGAACCGCACCTTCCAGCAGACCGTCGTGGCGGCCCTGGGACAATTTGCGCTGACCAACAGCGACCTGGATGCCCTGTTGAATCAGGCCGCCATGCTCGTGGCGCAGACCCTGGGCGTGGAATATTCCGCCGTGTTTGAACAACTGCCCGGCGGCCAATTGCGGCTGCAGGCCGGCGTGGGCTGGAAACCGGCATACAACCGGCAGACGGCCCTCCCCGGAAATGAAAATTCGCCGATTGTCAGCGCCTTGAGTTCCGGTGAGCCGGTGATTATCGCTGACTTGAAAGCAGAAACGCGCATCTCCGTGTCCCCCTTCCTGGCGGAACACGGCGTGGTCAGCAGTGTCACCGTCGCCATTCCCACCCGTGGCCGCCCTTTTGGCTTGTTGGGAGTTTACAGCACGCACCCGCGGAAATTCAACTCGGATGAAGTCCAGTTTCTGCAGGCCGCCGCCACCGCCATCGGTCTGGCGGTCGAACGCAAACGCGCCGATGCCGAACAGCAAAAACTCGCCGCCTTCGTCCAGTTGAATCCGAATGCGGCGATGGAATTGAACACCAACGGCACCATCACCTATTTCAACGAGGCGGCACAACAACTGGCCATTTCCGTGAAACGAACTCACCCCAGCGAAGTGTTGCCACCGGAGATCGGTCCCATCATCAGCGAATGTCTTGCCACCGGGGAAAGCAAGGTGCACATGGATACCAAGGTGGAAGGCCGCACCTTTTCGTGGTCGTTCCATCCCGTCATCGCCAGCAATGTGGTGCATTGTTACATTGAAGACATCACTGAGCGGCTGAGCCTGGAGGCCCAGTTGCGCCAGTCGCAAAAGATGGAGTCGGTGGGCCAGCTCGCGGCCGGCGTGGCGCATGACTTCAACAACATGCTCACCATCATCCAGGGACACACCAGCTCGCTGCTGGCCAAGCCAACCCTGCCGCCGGAGATAGTGGATTCCATTCAGGCCGTTTACTTTGCCGCCGAGCGCGCCGCCGGTCTCACCCGCCAGTTGCTCATGTTCAGCCGCAAGAACGTCATGCAACTCCGGTCGCTCGATTTGCAGGAGGTGGTTGGCAACATGACCAAAATGTTGCAGCGCCTCCTGGGAGAAACCATCACGCTTGAATTTGAACCAGCCGCAGAACAGGCCTTTGTCATGGGCGACTGCGGCATGATCGAGCAGGTGGTCATGAACCTGTCCGTCAACGCCCGCGACGCCATGACCCGCGGCGGCCGGTTGACCCTCAACATCGAAACGGTGGATGTGGACGATGCTTTCAACGAAACCCACCCACAAGCGCGGCCGGGACCTTTTGTCCGGTTGCGGGTTACCGACACCGGATGCGGCATGGATACCGCGACGATGAACCGCATTTTCGAACCCTTTTTCACCACCAAAGACATCGGGCAGGGCACTGGCCTGGGTCTCGCCACGGTTTATGGTATTGTCAAACAACACGACGGTTGGGTGGATGTAAGCAGTGAGCTCCGCAAAGGCAGCACTTTCGACGTGTATTTTCCCGCCAGCGACGAAGTACCCACAACGATAAACCGGGTGGAGAATACTTCCACCACCACGATCGCCAGCGGCAGGGAGACCGTGCTGATTGTTGAAGATGAACCCATCCTGCGCAGCATGGCCCGCGACATCCTCGAAGAATGCGGCTATCGCATTCTGGAGGCGTCCTCTGGCAAGGATGCGCTTGATCTCTGGAAGAAACGGGCAGGTAAAATTGATCTGCTTTTGACCGACATGGTTATGCCCGAAGGCATATCCGGGGTGGACCTCGCCGAAAAATTGCTGGCCGGACAGCCGGAACTGAAAATTGTCTTTACGAGCGGCTACACCGCCAACGAGGTCAACCAGGAAATGCTCGTCCGGACCGGCGCCAGTTTCCTTTCCAAACCCTACACCCACGCCGAACTGGCCAAAGCCGTGCGCGACTGCCTCGACCAAAACAGCCGCAAAAATGGTGCGGCGGCCGACAATTGACGCCACGCATGGAAACCCGCCCGCCAGGCGATGTGACGATCGCCATTTTGAGCGACATTCATCACGCCGGGCCAATTGAGCGTGCCCGGGGCGAAGATTACGAATTTCGCAACATTGCCAATCCTCTGCTGCGCGCCGTCGCCCGTATCTACCGCCATTGGATCTGGATGCGCCACCCGCTCGATCAGGGCCGGCAACTCGACCGGTTTCTGGCCGGAATCGGGCCGGTGGATTATGTCGTGGCCAACGGCGATTACGCGTGCGACACGGCATTTGGAGGCGCAAGCGACCCGGGCTCATTGCAGAGCGTGCAGGAATGTCTTGGCAAGCTCCGCACAAAATTCGGCGACCGCGCCCATTTCACCCTGGGCGATCATGAGTTTGGCAAACTAACCTTGTTTGGCGGGAAAGGAGGCATGCGGCTGGCCAGCTGGCATGCGGTCACGCAGCAACTTGACCTGCAGCCGTTCTGGAAGCTGGCCATTGGGCGCTACCTGCTCATGGGGGTTGCATCGCCTCTCATCGCCCTGCCGTCAAACCAGGCAGACGTCCCGCCGCTGGAATGGCCGGACTGGCAGCCCTTGCGGGAGGCGCACCTCGCTGAAATCCGCGGCGCCTTCGAAGCCCTCCTACCGGAACAGCGCGTTATTTTGTTTTGCCACGATCCCACGGCGCTGCCGTACTTGTGGCACGAGGAATCGGTGAGACGGCGCCTGCCGCAGGTGGAACAAACGATCATCGGCCATCTCCATACGCGGCTGATTCTGTGGAAGAGCCGCGTGTTGTCGGGAATCCCGCCCATTCGTTTTCTGGGCCGTTCCGTCAACCGCTTTTCGTCGGCCTTGCACAAGGCGCATCATTGGTGGCCATTCCACGTGCGCCTCTGCCCGGCATTGTCGGGGATCCAACTGCTGAACGACGGCGGTTATTACACGGTGAAAATTGATCCCAAAGCCAGCCAACCCGCCCGCTTCACCTTTCACCCGTTGCCCCGGTGATGCTGGCAAAGCGCGGTCCGTCGCTGCATTTCCCGACGGCGCATCCAGGTCAGTGTTTTATGCTTTTGATCAATTGATTCAGAACCCCTCCCACCTGCGATGCTGTATTGGTGGTCGTGCTGAGAATGCCGTTGCCGAGGGATTTCACCGCCAGGCTGCCCAGGGCCACCATGTTTTTGTCCGCCTTCGGATTGCCGAGCGTGCCATTCATTGTCAAGAACTGCGGCAACGGCACATAGGCGGCGGCGGCGGAACCCTTGCTGGAAGTGAGATTGAGCTGGCCGGCAATGGACTGGCTCACCGAAACAACCACCGGAATGTTGATGGGCGAGTTGGTCAGCACCGGAGCGAGGGTGATGCTACCCTGGCCGTCCGCTTTGAAGACCGCGCTTTGCACCGAAGCCGATGATAAATCAATCCGTCCGGCGCCCGCCTTGATCTGTGCGTTGATCACCTGGATGGGCGACTTCTTAAGTTCATCCATCAACCCGCCGCCCTGTCCGGTCACTTGGCCAAGCAGGGAGGTGACGGCCTTTTCGGGATGGCCCAACAGTTCCGGGATGGTTGCAATCACGTTGACCAGGGTCTTAAGGATCGGATTGTGTACGTTGACCACGGACAGGTTGAAATTGGTGACACCGCCGGCAAATTGGCCGGTGAGGTTTTTTTGCAGATTGATGCCGGTCACGCCCGCGCCTTTGATCTGGGTATTCGCCGTCAGGGTTCCGCCCATCTGGCCTTTGCGATCGGGCAGGAAGGTGTTCACCAATGGCGCCATCGGAACCCGATCGGCACTGAATGCCACATCGTAACGGTAACCCGGCACGCCCAGGTTCAAAGCCACCGCGGCATTCACCGGCGCGCCATTGAGCGTGAGCTTGAAGGGCTTCACCGTCACCTGTCCGCCATCCACGTTTACCTTCGTCTGCCAGCCGGTGACTTCCACTTCGTGCAGATAAAGTCCGCCAATGTCGGCTGTCACCGCAAAATTCTTAAAAGGTAAACTTTTTGCCGGCGGTTCCTCGTCAGTTTGGGTGGAAGCCGGTTCGGCTGGCATTGCTCCGGCAGCCGTTTTTTCCCCACCCTTTTGACTTCCGGCGAACAAATCGTAGTAGCTGGTCAGATCCAGCGAATCGGCGCTGAGTTTGAGGTTGCCGCGGATTGCGTTCGTCCGCGAATAATCCACCTGTCCTTGCAATTGAATCTGGTTCTTTCCGCGTTTGGTGGGCGTGAGGCTGATCTGGAACTGGCGGATGTCAGCCGCCGACTTTTCCACGCTGGTGTCCATTTGCAATTTGGCTTCCAGCGGGGTGGGCGGGAGCTTCCGTTGCGGGTCATTCACGATCAGATTGGCCACCTGCATCGAGGCCTGAATGGCGGAACTGCCCTTGGGATCATAGTCCACGGAAGCCTTGCCATTGAGGGCGACGGAGACGAGTTGCTTGCCCGTCAGCAGCGGTTCCAGAAACGGCCGCAAGCCGTCTTGATTGAAGTCCGACAGATTGGCGGTCAACTGCATCACCTGGCTCACAGTGTTAAATTTGCCGGAAACCTCAAAATGGCCGCCGGCCCCGCCATTGGCCATCAACTGGCCGTTGATCTGGTTGATTTGCACCCGGTCCTCGGACTGGCTGATGTCGAGCGCCATCGTACTGCTGAAATTGCGAAACTGGCTTTTGCCGGCATGACCGGTGAGGTTGGCGAGCGCGATTTTGCCGGTGACGGTCCGGGTGTTTTCTTTCTGCGTCACAGTTCCTTTCAACTCGGCGGTGCCGGAGGTGAAACTGGTATCCGATTGCAGGATCTGGCCCAGCGCGGCAAATGAAGCCTGCAGGGCCACCTGCAAGTCCAGAGCTCTGGTCGCAACGTCGTAGGTGCCCGAGCCGGTGACGATGGCCAGCGACTGGTTTTGCCGGGTGACCTGCACCTGGTAATCGGCAAGCTTGAATTGCTTGAGATTGGCCGCCTCACCCCGGGCCTGCAGTCCCACGCCAACCTGGATCGTTTGCTTGCCACCGATGGGCGCCTTCAGATTTTGAATCTGCGAATCGAGGTCAAAAGCGAGCTGTTGGCCGCCCTTGAGTGACGACAATTTCAAGGTCAAACCCAGGCTGCCTGAATCGGCGGCGTTGCCGATCAGCGGCTGCCAATCTGCGAGGTTCAAACCCGCAATCGTCAGATCGAGAACGGAATCTGCCGCGCCACTCGTGCCATTGCCCCAGGCAAGGTTCAGGGGCCGGGCCAGGCGCACGGTCAACAGCGGGTTGCCGTTCTGCGTGCCCGTCATATTCAACCCGCGCACCAGCAATGTCTGCGCCGCGTTGTCCACGGTGACGGAGTAAGTGGCGTTGAAATTGAGCGTGGGGGTGGTTTGTCCGGCCCGGACCAGTTGGAGTTTGCCTGCGTCGCACCGGCCCGTAACGCTGATGACCGAACCCGCCTTGGTCAGTTCGATTTCGTTGCTGGAACCGATGGTCGTGGTGCCGAAATCCGTTCCGCCCGCGCCGGCCACCAGATTCAACAATCGCCGGTCAACCCCCTGCAATTCCACCTTCAACCGGCCTTCCATTTTTTGCATGTCCAGCGGCCCGCTGACCGCCAACTGGCCCAGCGGCGCGCCGGCTTTTTGAAAATGGAGCGCCGTTTGTTTGATTTCCGTCGGGGTCACGGCGCAATCCAGCACGGCGCTGAACCGGTCGAAGTCGCCAAACCCTCCATCTGCGCGTGAAACATCAAAGCGGGCCTGGCCGTTGACCGGCGCGGGTTTCAAGTCGGCACTCAACGCAAAACTGAAATCGCAGTTAAACGCGGCCTGCAAATGTCCCGCGTTGCCGGCCGGCGGATTGTTCTCCATCTGGATGAACGCGCCCAGTTTCAGGGTGCCGGCCTGTCCGTTCTTCAGGTTGGCCAGCACCACGCTCGCGTTCGCCACTTCCAGAAAATCGCGCCGGTTGCCGGCATAATTTCTTATCTTCCGGAAGGTCGCGTTGCTCACGGTGAACTTCCCGACATCAATGCGCGGCGGCTTCGCCGGATGGGGAGACGCTGGCGGGGCGGCTTCGCCGGATGGTTTTGCCGATGCCGGCAACAGGCCGCCCAGGTTGCTGGTACCGTCCGGGTTTTCAACCAGCGTGACCGTCGGCGACACGAGGGCGATTTCAGACACCCGCAGGTTGCCGCGAAGGATGCTCCAAAGGCTGTAACTGGCACGGATTTCCGGGGCGGAGAAGATCGGCTCCTGGCCTTTCGCCTGTATTTTCAGGCCACGGACCATGATTTTGCTGAAGGGATGGACGGAGATTTCAGTGACGGTGATGTCGGCATGAAGGGCAGCGCCAACGCGGGGGAGAATGACGCGTTTGATGAAGGCAGGGCTGGTCCCAACCATATAGGCCGCGATCAGCAGAAGCACCACCGCCAGGCCAAGCCAGACCACAATCCGTATTGCCTTCCGCAGCCGGCTGCGTCCCTTTTCGATTGTCAGTGAGGAAATCGTTGCCATAAAAAATCACATTTCAATGACCGCTCGCCGTTGTTTTGCCTGGTCCTGACCCGCGCCACCTGCTCCTGCCGGACGTAATTTCCTGTTTTTACACTGGCATCACTCGATTATTCAATTTAAATCAGAGCAAAACAATTGTTTTAACCCCGGCGCGCCCCGTATTTTCGCTTCCCCACTTCCATCCAGCCAATCATATTCCTGTCGTGATCAACACCGACGCAAAGCTGTCCGCGTTTCTGCCCGCGCTCACCTCGGCCGCCTGGCTGGCTCTCGACACCGAGGCCGACAGCCTGCACGCCTACCCGGAAAAGGTCTGCCTGATTCAAATCAGCACCGCCAGCGGCGACCAGTTGATCGATCCGCTGGCGAAAATCAACCTGGAACCCCTGCTCGCCGCGCTGGCCGGGCACGAACTCATCATGCATGGCGCGGACTATGATTTGCGGCTGCTGCGCAAGCACCACGAGTTTGTTCCCCGCGCGATTTTCGATACGATGCTCGCGGCCCGGTTGCTGGGCGAAACACAATTCGGCCTGAGTTCGCTCGTGGAAAAATTTCTGGGCGTGAAACTGGACAAGGCCTCGCAAAAAGCCGACTGGGCCCGGCGCCCGCTCACCGAGCGGATGGAAATTTACGCGCGCAACGATACGCACCATCTCAAGGCGCTTTCCGACAAGTTGAAACTGGAACTGCAGCAAAAAAACCGCCTGGGCTGGCAGCAGGAATCGTGCGCCCGGCTGATCGTGGATTGTTCGCATCCCCCCGTGCCGGACGGGGATTCCGTCTGGCGTGTCAAGGGCAGTCATAGATTGGGCCGGGCAGCCCTTGCCGTGTTGCGTGAGCTTTGGCAATGGCGCGAAACCGAAGCCATTGCCGCGAACCGGCCGCCGTTTTTCATCCTGAGCCACGAGAAGATGGTTGAATTCGCCGAAACTGCCGCCGGGCATCAACCCGTCGAACCGCTCCTGCCGCCGCGCATGTCGCCGCGCCGTCGCGATAGTCTGGTGACGGCCATCAAAACGGGCCAGGCGCTCCCAGCCGACCGGCATCCGGAAAGAATCCGGCATCATTTCAGCCGGCCCAATGAAGCCGTAATGCGCCGTTATCGCGAATTGGAAAAACGTCGCGACGCGCAGGCACATCAGTTGGTTATTGACCCGACGCTCATCGCCAGCCGCGCCACGCTTGGGGACCTGGCCCGGGATTGGGACCGGCATGCGCCGGAGCTGATGATCTGGCAAAGAGAGCTGCTGCAATCCTAGAGGCGGCTTGCTTGCAGGATTTTCCAGCGTTCAGAAATTTATGGCGAAGGTGTCGCCGGGAATTGGCCTGCGATATAGGAATTTAAACGTTAAATCCCTTTATTTTGGACGGCCTGTGCGTCCAAACGCACATTGTGCCGGGTCTCATCTGCTGCGAAAGTGGGTACATTCAGCTGATTAAAGCGATCATCAAATGAAATCGAAATCTCTTTGGCTGGTAGTGGTCGTATCCGGTTTCTTCGTCGTCTCCGCGCCGGCCACCATCCGCTATGTGGCCCCGAACAGTGCAACCCCGCTGCCGCCCTACACGAGTTGGGCCACGGCGGCAACGAACATCCAACCAGCGGTGGAGGCGGCCCTGTCGGGCGACGTGGTGCTGGTAACGAATGGAATTTATCAGACCGGCACCCGGACGATTGCCGGAGTGAATCGCGTGGCGGTGGACAGCAAAACGGTGACGATCCTGAGTGTGAATGGGCCGGCCGTGACGGTGATCAAGGGCAGTTGGGATCCGGCCACCAACGGGCCGGCTGCCGTACGATGCGTCTATCTGGCGAGTGGTTCCGTTTTGTCCGGTTTCACCCTCACGAATGGCGCGACGGCAGCTTCCGGAACAACGTTTGGGGGCGGGGTGTATTGCCAGTCTGTTTCCGCGGTCGTTTCCAATTGTATCATCACGGGGAATGGCGCTGCCAGCGACGGAGGTGGAGGTTATTCGGGCACCTACCTCAATTGCAAAATTAGCGGCAACGCGTCGTTCAATAACGGCGGTGGGATCAATGGCGGCGCGGTTAAAAACTGTGTCATCACCGGAAATTCAGCTAAGACCGGCGGCGGGACTTATGGCAACTTGCCGGAGAATTGCACGATAGCGGGAAACGTGGCTGCGGTGGAGGGCGGAGGGGTCGATGGTGCGAGCACCGGGGCCATGAATAATTGCATTGTCTATGGCAACACTGCCCCCAGCGGGAGCAATAATATTTTCATAAAAATGAATAATTGCTGCACCGTGCCGGTCATCGGTTCCGCCAACAACTTTACCAATGCGCCTATCTTCGTTGATCCAGCGACCGGCAATTTCCATCTCCAGCCCTGGTCGCCCTGCATCAACGCCGGAAATAATTCCCTGGTGACCGACAGCGCGGACCTGGACGGGAACCCGCGCATCGCCGGCGGTACGGTGGACATGGGCGCTTACGAATTCCAATCTACGGTGCGTTTTGTGAATGTGAGCAATCCCGCGCCGGTGTCGCCGTTCACGAATTGGGCCATGGCAGCGACCAATATTCAGGATGCGATTGACGCCGCCAACGCGGGGGATTTCATCCTGGTGAGCAACGGCGTTTATAAAACCGGCGGCCGCGCGGCTTATGGCGTCGCCACCAATCGCGTGACCGTGGACAAAGCGGTCACCGTGCAAAGCGTCAACGGAGCGGCGGCGACCATCATTGCGGGTGCCGGCAACCGCGGCACTCCCGGCATTCGTGGTGTTTATTTGACCAACGGCGCAGCGCTGATCGGATTTACTCTGACGAACGGCACCACCCGTTTTTCAGGAGATGTCGTCAACGAGCAAAGTGGTGGCGGCGTCTGGTGTGAAACCGGCGGGGTGATTGTCTCCAATTGCGTCTTCACCGGCAACTATGCGAATCAAAACGGTGGCGGGGCATTCCGAGGCACCCTGTTCAATTGCCTCCTCACGAACAATATTGGCAATCGAGGCGCAGGCGCCTGTTCCAATAGTCTGTTCAATTGCGTCCTGACAAAAAACTTTGCTCTTTTCCAAAACCTGGACAGCGGTGGCGGCGCGATTTATTCGTCTCTGAGCAACTGCCTGCTCGTCGCCAATTCATGTGACGGCGGCGGCGGCGGCGCGGCCTTCAGTTCCTTGACCAGTTGCGTGGTCAGCAACAACACCGGAAACACCGCCGGCGGGGGTGTGTGCATGGGCATTGCCAATGACTGCCTTATTTCCAGCAACCGAACATTCAACTCCGGCGGCGGCGCCTACTCGAACCTGTTGAACAACTGCGTATTGAAAAATAATCTTGCGAACGGCAATGGCGGTGGCGCTTACAACAGCGCACTGGACAATTGCACGGTCATCAGCAACAAGGCAGCGTTTGCTCCAGGAGCTGTCGCCGGCGGCGGAATTTATGGAGGCGTCGCAACCAATAGCATTTTATATTACAATTCGGCCGATAACGGTTCGAATTTCTATTTTCCAGGCAACATGACCATAAACTACTGCTGTACGACGCCACTTCCAACCAATGGCGTTGGCAACGTCACTAACGAACCGGCATTCGCAAACCTGGCCACCGGCGATTTTCATTTGCAGTCCAGCTCTCCCTGCATCAATGCCGGCAACAATGCCGCCGTCACCAGTTCATCCGATTTCGCCGGCAACCCGCGCATCGTCGGTGCCACGGTGGACATGGGCGCCTATGAATTTCAATCGCCCGGATCGCTCCTGTCCTATGCTTGGGCGCAGCAATACGGTTTGCCGACGGATGGAACGGCGGATAACGCAGATTCCGATGGCGACGGCATGAGCAACTGGCAGGAATGGCAGGCGGGAACGATTCCCATTGACGCAACTTCCGTCCTGAAGATGGTATCCCCATCAAACAGCATTTCGGGCACAGCTGTGACGTGGCAAAGCGTGAGCGGTAAAACTTATTTCATCCAGCGCAGCGGTGATTTGTCCGCCCCATCACCATTTTCAACCATCCAAAGCAACATTGCCGGTCAAGCGGGCACGACGACTTACAACGACACCACCGCCTCCGGCCCCGGCCCGTTCTTCTACCGCGTCGGCGTGCAATAGCCACGGAGCGCGGACAGCTTAGTCCGCACAAAACCGCATAAAGTTTGGTCACGCGGTTATAAAGATGTGAACACGCGGACAAGGCTGTCCGCGCTCCTGAACGAATCACCGGGAAACACCCGGAAATGGATCACGCCACGGTGATTTCCTTGCTCAGATAAACGTCCTGGATGGCGTTGAGCAGGCCAATGCCTTCATTCATCGGACGCTGAAATGCCTTGCGACCGGAAATCA
The DNA here is from genome assembly GCA_964555775.1 of uncultured Bifidobacteriaceae bacterium. Lineage (GTDB taxonomy): Bacteria > Verrucomicrobiota > Verrucomicrobiia > Limisphaerales > UBA11358 > UBA11358. The sequence continues at coordinate 29,500 of CAZKTW010000002.1, forward strand.
AGCCCATGCCGCCGGCCCGCTTGTTGATGACTGCGGTGGCAACGGCCTGTTCGAGATCGCCCTGGCCCTTGGATTCCCCACCGCTGTTGATCAGGCCGGCGCGGCCCATGTAACAATTCGCAACCTGGTAGCGGCAGAGGTCAATTGGATGATCACTGGTCAACTCGGTGTAAATCCGTTCATCGAGTTTGCCGTAGCTGGAACTGCCCGTGTTGAGCGCTTTGAAGCCGCCATTATTCTCGGGCAGCTTTTGCTTGATGATGTCCGCCTGGATGGTCACGCCCAGATGATTGGCCTGGCCAGTGAGGTCGGCGGAGACATGGTAGTCGGTGGTCTTGCCGTCTGCACCCTTGATCTTAAACGCGTTGTTGCGGAGGTAGCACCACAGCACGGTGGCCATTCCCAACTCGTGCGCGTGCGCAAACGCCTGCGCGACTTCCACAATCTGCCGTCCGCTGTTGTCGGAGCCGAAATAAATCGTGGCGCCGACCGCCGCGCAACCCATGTCCGCTGCTTCTTTCAAGGTGCCAAACATGATTTGATCCGCCTTGTTCGGATACGTGAGCAGTTCGTTGTGGTTGATCTTCACCAGGAACGGAATTTTATGCGCGTATTTGCGGGCAACCGCGCCCAGCACGCCGTAGGTGGATGCCACCGCATTGCAGCCGCCTTCGATGGCCAGCTTCACGATGTTCTCCGCGTCAAAATAATCCGGGTTCTTGGCAAAACTCGCGCCGGCGGAATGTTCAATGCCCTGGTCCACCGGCAGAATGGAAACGTAGCCGGTGCCGCCGAGCCGGCCATGGCCGAACAGGCGCTGCAGGTTGCCGAGCACGCGGTTGTTGCGGTCGGACACGGAAAAAATCCGGTCCACGAAGTCCGGCCCGGGCAGGTGCAGGCGGTCCTTCGAAATTTTCGCGTTTTTGAAATTGAGGAGAAAATCGGCCTTGTCGCCGAGCAATTGCGCAATTTGTGTCATAATCCAGTTTCTTTCATTTGATGCCGTCGGGAAAACCCGCCGCGCGGAATTCGCGCTCAATAACCGGCGGGAAAACCATAGCAACACCCGGTCCACCGCGCCACAACCAATTCTGACTTTCCTCCCCATGAACCTCCTGTGCCCTGGCTCAAAGGTTCAAAGTGCAAAATTCCATTTCGGAGAATTCTCACCCTGTCTTGTCTTCCACGATCCGTTCAGAACTCCGGAACAAGTCAGCCGCAACCTTGCCATGGTGCCGGCCCATGCCGCCGCTGTCGGCATCCCGGTCTGGAGGTGAAAATGCAGTTCAGCCTTCTGAAATAATCGTGATTTTTTCAAATTCGTCTGCATAATCAGTCCGTCATTTCCATCAAATCTTATTTATGAAAAACATCGTCATCGTTCTTCTGCTCGCCGCCACCCTTGGGTTGGCCGCATTCAGCTGGCATCAGAAAAACCAGCTCACGCAGTTGCAGACCCGCCTCGCCGCCGCCCAAAACCAGTTGCAGGAAAAGCCCGCCGCGAACGAACAAATCGCCCGCGCGGAACGGAAAGCGAAACTGTTGCAGGATGTCCTGGTGGACACCTCCAAGTTCGCCACCGAGAAATCGAAGCAGGCCGAACAATTGCAGCAATCCCTGGCCGCCGCCAAAACCAACGACTCCAATCCGTTCGCGGGAATATTCAAAGACCCGAAGATGAAGGAAATGATCAAGTCGTCGCAAAAAGCCTTCATGGGGCCGATGATTGACAAGCAATATGCCGCACTGTTTCAACAACTCAATTTGACGCCGGAGCAATCCGCGACCATGAAGGATTTGCTCCAGAAGAAGATGCTCGCCGGCGCCGATGCCGGCATGTCCATGATGGACGGCAGCCTCGACGCCGCCCAGCGCGCGGACCTGGCGAAACAAATGAAAAGTGAAACCGACGATTATGACGCACAAATCAAACAATTCCTGGGCGATGAAAATTATCAGGCGTTCCAGGCTTATGAAAAAACGACGCCCGACCGCATGACCGTCAGCCAATTCAACGATCAACTTTCCGGCGGCGCGACCGCGCTGACCGCCGACCAGCAGCAGCAATTGGTGCAAATGATGAGCGAGGAACGAAACGGTTTCGCCTGGACCACCGATTACAACAATAAGAATCCGGCCAACGGCGATTTCGCCTCGATGTTCAGCGAAGACAAAATCAATCAGTTCGCCAAGGAGAAGGAACGGCTCGACCAGCAGGTTTTCGACCACGCCCGGCAATTTTTGTCCGCGGATCAACTCACGGCTTTTCAGGCATTCCTGAAGTCGCAGCGCGAATTGCAGATCGCCGGCATGCAAATGGCCGCCAAAATGTTCGCGCCAAAATAGCGATGACCACCCCGGCGTGGTTTTGGCGTCAAGGCTGATGTCCGGTGATCATCGCGATCAGCCCGGCCAGGACCACTGTTGCCCTCAGCGGCCACGTTCCCTTCTCCAATGCTGATTCAAGAACTGGCATTAACCGCACACTGTGGTAAAAGGAAGAGGATGAATTTTCCGCCCAAGTCACTGACGACCATGATTGCCGCAGCCGGGCTGGTGCTCTGCGCCAATGCAAATGCGGAAGCAGCCGATGAGGCCATCGACCCGGTTTTTGCGCCCGGGCTCGCCACCCTGAAGCAGGTCACCGGCACCATTGAAAGCCAGCCGGATCGGGCGCGCCCCGATTGGAGCCCTAATCTCCAGTTGTTGATCGGCGTCAAAGCCGTCGAGGCCACCAAACAAACGGTCGGCTTCGTGGAATTGGCGACCTTGTACACGCCGTCGACCAACGCCACGGGACAACCCTGGAGCCCGGCCACGCAAACCAACACATTCTCCTGGTCCAACACCAACGGAGCGGTTCCGGTCAGCCATGAAGCCAGATACATTTCACACCTCTATCCGGTACGCGTGCGCGTTTTCGACGAGACCGGCCGCAAGGTCAAGGAGGGGGAAACCACGCTGCCGTGGGGAGTGTTGACGAACGGACTGGCGGACATGTGCCGCCTCAGCCTGGAGCTTTCTGTCCACAAGAACCGGTCCGCCGCCGATGGGCCGGTGGGCAACAAATCCATCCGGGTAACCGCCGGTGAAAATCCCACCCATCCTGAAGACCTTGACCGGCTCGCACAATCCCTGGGCGGCGGATTCATCTGGTTAATGACGATGTTGCAACAAATCCAGACCGAGCCGGCGGTGCATGATCTCTGGAAAAAGGCCCATTGCGCCTTCCGCCTGCCGGAGTTGAAAACCATGGCTGTTAGCGTGGTTACGGGCGACTTTGCGCTTTCAGTGCAACCGCACCTGGAGGAAGTATCCCGGACGGAACCCACGCCGGTAGGGAGGACCGCGCTGGAGCAGTATCGGCTCCCGGTTGATTTGTACAGTGGCACCCGCGACCTGACCCGGGCCGAGCTGGTCGTTGGCCCTGCCAGTGGAGCCGGGATGTTGTTGGGCGGTATCCGATCCATCCGGGCAACGCATCCGCTCAAACCGGAACAACAGTTTTTTGTCCAAGTTCTCTCGACCGGCACGGTGCGTGGAGAGCCGTGAGAGCTTGTCTGAAAACGTAGCGGCGGGCCTCCCGGCCTGCCATAGAGGGCGGCATCCTGCCGCCCGGAAAAAGCGCCGCCATGACCTTTGCATTACCCACAAGTCGAACCGGATTTCGGCAATCCCAAAGGGATTCACGGAATGCTGTCGGGAATTATGGGTAATGCAAAGGCCATGACGCCGGTGCTTGGGATTTCAAAGGCGCAAATGATTGTGAACGTTTTTTCCGCAGGCTGGAATCCCGCCTCTACGTCAGCCAAGATGGATTTTAAAACCGTGTAAACGGCAGGGCGTGCCACTCCCGCACACGTCGTGGTCAATAACTATCGACCACAGATTACTGACAGGGTCTTTTGCTTGGTGAGCGTGAGTTATTGGAATTCATGCTTTGGCATGTTTTCGGCCCAAAACAGCCTGAAGGCTGAACCCCAACAGGTTTCCCCGACAGAACAAAAGACCCTGGGTTACTGAATGCTGGCCTCTATTTCTCCTTGCCTCAAGTTTGCCTCCGCGCCATTTTTTCCACGGTCCGTCGCTGTTAACTGAACCCAAGGAGAACGATATGTCCATCAGACCCATCAAACGCCTGGTCAAGTCCAAGCCCACTCTCGAAGGCGCCGGCGTACACCTGCGCCGCGCATTCGGTTTTGGCAACACGTCTGACTTTGATCCTTTCCTCCTGCTGGATGATTTCCGCAACGACATTCCGGACGATTATCTGGCCGGTTTCCCATGGCATCCGCATCGCGGCATTGAAACCATCACCTACGTCCTCGCCGGGACGGTCGAGCACGCCGACAGCCTGGGCAACCATGGAGCCATTGCTCCCGGCGACCTCCAGTGGATGACGGCCGGCCGCGGCATCATCCACCAGGAAATGCCCAAGGGCGATCCACTCGGCCGCATGCACGGGTTTCAATTGTGGGCCAACCTGCCGTCTTCGCTCAAAATGACTGCGCCGCGCTATCAAGAGATCAAGGCCCTGGAAATTCCCGAAGTCACCGAAGACGACGGCACGCAGGCCCGGATCATTTGCGGCAGTTTCTGGGGCAAGCGCGGCCCGGTGGAAGGCATCGCCGCCGATCCGACCTACATTGACGTCACCGTGCCGCCCGGCAAACGCAAGCGGTTGCCCGTCGAGAAGACGCGCCATGCCTTCGCCTATGTGTTTTCCGGGAGCGGCAAGTTCTGCAACGCGTCCGCCCCGCTGGCGGTGCCGACCGAAAGCCTCGGCTGGGCCGACACTGCGCTGCCCACCGAGGCGGACAATCGCTCGCTCATCCTGTTCGATTCCGGCGACGACGTGGAAGTTCAGGCCGGGGAGGATGGCATCCGCTTCCTGCTGGTCTCCGGGAAACCGCTGCAGGAACCGGTGGCATGGTATGGCCCCATCGTGATGAACACCCAGGAACAACTTCAGCAAGCCTTCGAGGAACTGCAAAAAGGGACGTTTCTGAAAAAAGCCTGAACTGGTGGACTTATAACAACAAAGATAAAAAGACGCGGAGGGTTTTACCTCTCCTTCCCGCCCGTCAAAGCTGATGAGTGAAAATTGGCGGTTCATTTTTCTTCCTGGGCAGGGAAAGCAAAGTGTAAACCGTTTCGTATATAATTACGGTGCCCCACGTGACCGCCATCCAGAGGATGGGTTCTTCGACCGGCAGACCGCAGAAGCCGTTGATCAACAATCCAAGCATTTGCCGGGGTTGAAAACCCCACCATTGATAGGGCACCGCAATGGTGGCTTCCCAAAACAGGCTCACGAACAGGATGAACAAAAATGCGAGGCTGAACGCGCGCCAGTTGATGAAACGGCCGGCCACCGGGAAAAAGACGATGCTCGGCGTGATGGCGATTAAAGTAAGGAAGAGAAAATAGCCGGGAAAACCCTCGTGCCACGGATGCGGGCCGAATTTCTTGTAAAGCAGGCCCAGCCCGAAAACGATCACCCCGAAAATGGCCGAGCCGGGATGAAAGGCAGCCAGTTCGCGCAACCGGACTTCCCGCCGCGGCCCATCGTCAACATTGTAGGCACCAAACCAGAATTCGTCGCCCCAGACGTAGGCCAGCAACACCGCCAGCACCCCAAACGAATAGAAACCGATTTCCTCGATCGGAATCGTCTTCTGCCAGCCGTTCGCGAAGGAATATCCCCAGAACGTCACCCCGAGCGTGGCCTCGCGGTTGGCGAAGGTGAAGAACGATAGGCCGAAGAAGATGTCCAGAGCCATGCCACACGCGGTGATGGCGGCGGCGCTGAACCAAAACGCGCTTTTCTGGACCGAAGTGTGTTTGCGCAACGACACCCACGCGGCCAGCACCAGCACGGGAATGATAAAGAGCGAAAGGCTCCACGTGTAACCCTGCGGGGTGGGATTGGCTTCCAGTGCGGTCACCAACGGCCGCGGCTCCTTGATCGTCATCAACGTCAGCGCGAACGGAGCGCCCAGCACCAGTATCATTCCCACCAGCACCTTGAAATCGGTGCGCGAAGCCTTGTCTTGCATAATCGTTCCGGGCCTGTCCCCGCGCCCAAAATCCGGCGATTGCCGCCGGCTGTCGAGTTATTATTTGCCGGAAAATAAAATCATAAAGACAGACAGGATTTTAACCGCAGATGGACGCAGATAATCACTTTACTGAGTTGACGAGCGGCGTGAGGCCTTGGATCCGTACTTCCAACTTATCGCCGCTTTTGATGGGGCCGACGCCACTGGGCGTGCCGGTGAGAATCACGTCACCGGGCAGCAGCGTGAGGTTGGTGGAGATGAAGCTGACAAGTTCGGCGGGCTTGAAGATAAGCTGCTTGGTGTTCGAGTTCTGGCACAACTGGCCGTTCTGGAAAAGCTGGATGGCCAGTTCATTCGGATCAATCTTGGTCTCCACCAGCGGGCCGAGCGGCGTAAAAGTGTCGAAGGACTTGCAGCGCGCCCATTGCGACTCGGCCTTCTGGATGGTGCGGTCGCTGATGTCCTGCGACGCGGTGTAACCAAAAATATAGCGCGCTGCCTGCGTCGGCGAGACGTTGCGGATTTTGCGCCCGATGACGATGGCCAGTTCGGCCTCGAAATCGGTGCGGTGTTCGCGAAAGGGGATTTCAATCTTCCCGCCGTCCGGCAAAAGCGACGTGGTGGCCTTGAACCAGATGAGCGGCTCCCTGGGCAGTTCGCGGCCCATTTCACGGACGTGATCGGCGTAATTCAGTCCCACCGCGATGATTTTGGACGGAACGACCGGGACCAGCGTCTTCACTCCCTTGCGCGGGGTGGCTTTGCGTTCGAAAGACGGCGAACCGAAGACGTCGCCGCGCAGCCGGAACAATTCGCCTTCGACAACTTTGGCATAAAAAATCTCGTCGTCCTTTTGAAATCGGCCAATGGCTGCCATACAGTAGGATTTCAAACTAACAAGCTTTGTGCCGCCCTCGCAAGATTAAAGCCGTTTTGCATGTGCGGATTCGCCGGAGTACAAGCGCATTGGCCGGCGGCTTATGGCGTTTCAGGCACTTGCGGAGTCATGCTCCGCGCTCCGGCCGAACCACGCCGCAGCCTCCCATTAGTACGACTTGCCGAAGTCACCCTTTTCCGTTAGATTACTGCCGTGAATCGGCTGACCAAGCAGGAACAACTGGTTCTCTGTATTGTCTTGGGATTGCTGCTGACGGGCTGGGCGGTGAAATGGTATCGCACGAGCCATCCGGCCGCGGCAACCATCCGACTGGCGACACCTTAAAATGCAAGAAATCAATTTTGACGAAGCGGTGGAATCCATTCTCGCCCGCGACCCGCGTTTCGCGCGCGAAGCCTACACCTTTGTCCGCGAAGCGCTCGATTTCACCCAAAAGCTCATCGTCAGGGAAAACCGCGGCCAGATCCGCCATGTCAGCGGCCAGGAACTGCTCGACGGCATCCGCCAATTCGCCCTCCAGCAATTTGGCCCGATGGTGGTGACGGTGCTGGAAGAATGGGGTGTCCGCCACTGCCGGGATTTTGGCGACATTGTTTTCAACATGGTGGAAGCCAGCCTGCTGGCCAAAACCGACCGGGACAGCCGTGACGATTTTCGCAACGGTTACAATTTCACCGACGCCTTCCGCAAACCGTTCTGGCCGTCGCACAAATCCACTCCCGAAACCAAGCCGGTGGTTGAATAAGGCCGGTTTGGGCTGATTGGGCGGAGGCTTCCCTGAATCCTGCGTCCGTGCGCCCATCTGGCGGCAATTGAGGGCACGGTAGCGATGCCTTCCCGGACGGGCGAACTGGACACCCTCCTTGTCTGCGGCAGGGACATCGCGCTGCGATCTCCCCGCCCGCGGAGCAGTGGGCGGAACGAACGCCAATGAACGAACGGGGAATTGCGCCGCTGAACGCGGCGCGGACGGCGCAGCGCGCCATCCCTACCAAGGCCAGTGCCCGGGTGCGCCCTCCTGGAATTGGCCAACCGAATTGGGTTGCCCAAAACGAATTTCAGCCTATTTTTCCCCGTCTGATTTTATCTTATGAGTGACACCTCTTTTTCAACCCGGGTCGCCGCGATGAAAATTCCGTCGCTGCCGCCCGGTGTTGCCATGACCACGCTCGAAAATGGCCTGACGATCATCTTGCGCGAAGATCACAGTGCGCCAGTCGTCTCGGCCCAGGCGTGGTGCATGGCCGGCAGCGTCCACGAAGGCAGATGGCTCGGCGCCGGATTGTCGCACGTGCTCGAACACATGCTGTTCAAAGGCACGACCACGCGCCCCGGCAGCCGGATTGACCAGGAAGTACAGGAAGCCGGCGGTTACATGAACGCCTACACCAGCTTCGACCGCACAGTGTATCACATCGACGTCCCGGCCACCGGCGCGCGCACGGCAATTGACATTCTTTGCGACATCATGCAGCACGCCACGCTGCCCGCCGATGAACTGACCAAGGAACTCGACGTCATCCGCCGCGAGATGGACATGGGCCAGGATGATCCCGGACGTCGTTCCAGCCGCCGGCTCTTTGAAATCGCTTACACGCGCAGCCCGTATCGTTTCACCATCATCGGCTATCCGGACATTTTCAACGAACTCAAAGCCATCGACATCCGCGGTTATTACGCTGACAAATACGCGCCGAACAATGTTTTTTATGTGGTCGTCGGCGACGTGAAGCGGGATGAGGTCATCGCGCAAATCCGCGCCGCCTATGAAAAATCCAAAACCCGGGCGATGCCGCCCATGGTGTTGCCGGAAGAACCCCGGCAGACGGCGCCGCGCGAAGTAATCGAGGAAGCCGCCATCGAACTCGGACATTTTCACTTTGCGTGGCACATTCCCGAATTGCGGCATCCCGACGTGCCGATCCTCGACGTGCTGGCCGTGCTGTTGGGAAGCGGCCGCAGTTCGCGCCTGTTCCAGCAGGTCCGCGAAAAGCAGGGGGTCGTCCATCACGTGGATGCGTGGACTTACAGTCCCGGGAATTCGGGCTTATTTGGCATGAGTGCCATCGTGGATCCGGAGAAGATGATTGCTGCGCGCGACGCCATGCTCGCCGAGGTTGAAAAAATGAAGACGGCGACCATCTCCACGGGTGAACTGGGCAAGGCGGTAAAACAATTCATTTCCGCCACCCTTGCCATGCGCAAGACGATGGAAGGCCAGGCGCAGAATCTGGGATCGAGCTGGCTGGCCGCAAACGACTTGAATTTTTCCGAACGTTATCTGGCCGCCGTCAAGCAGGTCCGCCCCGACGACATCCTGCGGGTGACGCGGGATTATCTCACGGCGGAAAACCGCACCCTTTACACGCTGCTGCCCAATGGCACCGCCCCAAAACCCTCCATTTCCGTCGAGGAAATGAGCGCCCATGCGATTCAGAAATTTGAATTTCCCAACGGTCTTCGCCTGCTCGTGAAGGAGGACCATCGCCTGCCCTTCGTTGAATACCGCGCCATGTTCCAGGGGGGCGTGCTCGCGGAAACCAAGGAGGACAACGGCATCACGCAACTGGCCAGCCGGATGCTGCTCAAAGGCACCTCGCACCGCAGCGCCCGAGATATTGCCACAGAAATTGAATCCGTCGGCGGCAGCATTGACAGCTACGGCGGCAACAACAGCTTCGGCGTCAATGTGGAAGCCCTGAGCAGTGATTTTGCCACCGGCCTCGATTTGCTGGCTGACGTTTTGCTGAACCCGGTTTTTCCGGCCGATGCCCTCGAACGCGAACGCGAGGTGCAGATTGCCGACATTTACGCACAAAAGGACAACCTGCTGAAAAGCGCCAGCCTGGCCATGCGGCGAGCACTTTTTGGCAGCTCCGGTTACGGTCTGGATTCAACCGGCCGGGAAGAAACGGTGGCGAAGATCAAGGCCGCCAGTTTGAAATCGTTTCACAAAAAACTGGCCACGCCGAACAATTGCGTGCTCGCCATCTACGGCGACGTGGAAACGGCCGAGGTCAAGTCCGCCGTTGAAAAGGCCTTTGGCCATTGGAAGGCCGGCAGCGCTGCCAAGGAATTGATCCAGATTCCCTCCGGCATGCCCGTTGCCCTGGTGCAGCGGGTCGAGGAAGCCCGTGACAAAAAGCAGGCGGTGATTGTGGTTGGGTTTCCCGGCACCACCATCCACGACGAGGACCACTTTGCGCTGGAATTGATCCAAGAATCGTGCAGCGACCTCGGTTCGCGGCTGTTTTTGAGGATTCGTGAGCAACTGGGCCTGGCTTACTACGTCGGCGCGCAACATTTCGCCGGCCTGGCGCCCGGCTATTTTGCCTTTTACGCCGGCACCGAACCGGCCAAGGCGGCCCTGGTCGAACAGGAAATCCTCAAGGAAGCGGCGTTGTTGCGCATCGAGGGCCTGACCCCCGAGGAGCTCAAACGCGCCAAGGCCAAAATCATCGGTCAGAAAAAAATCGCGCGGCAGGACCTCGGCCACCTCGCCTCCACCACTGCGCTTGATGAACTTTACGGCCTTGGTTACCAGCGCGCGGAATTGGACGACGCCAAATATGAAGCCGTGACGCAGGAACAGGTCAAGGCGGCGGCGCAAAAATATCTCAAGCCTGACGCGGTGGTCGTGGCAGTGGTGAAACCGGAGAAGGCCCAGGGCTGATGGGAACGCCGGGCGCCGCCCCGGCTCGCTGCCAATCGGAGCGGCTTGTTGCCGGTCACTTCACCATCATGCCGGGCCGGAGGCCGGCGTTCCGGCGGGAATCAACAACTGGTTAAATCCATCCCGAAACCGGTTGCTGCTGAAAGGCCAATCCTTGTCCACCCGGCACAATCGCGCCTTCACCGGATTATTATCAATGTAACGGACGGCCTTTTGTTCCTGTGCCGCATCGCGCATGAATGTATCCCAATATTCCCGCTGCCATTGGAACGCCGAGCACCGTCTCGGCGTGTTGGAATCTGATTGTTTTTCGCGCCGAGGCGGCGCTCGGCGCTCCAATAAACGCCAGCTCCTGAATTCTGTCACCACGTGAATTTTCCAGTTCTGGAGTATCTTCCATAGCGGTATCTGCCACACGTGCGCAAGCACATGGACGTGATTGGGCATCACGCACCAGGCAAGCAATTCTTAACGTTGACTGGGAAAATGCAGCAAGGCGTCTTCCACGAGCCGGGCAATGCGCGGGTCACGCAAATGACACTCGCCGTGGCCACGATCGAGATATTCCTCCAGTTTCGTGCGTTTCTCCCGCTCATCCTCAATTCGTAACAAATGTTCCCATTCACCACGGCGCGAATTCGGCATGGAATCCGCAAGTCGAAATGTGACGAATTGAATGAGACCAGGATAATCGCAGTGCGGCAGATAACCCCGTTCGTGCCAGCCGAGGAAACCTAAAGCCTTCTCTTCATCCGTCAGCGGACGAAACGCCGTGTTCTTCCCTTCGACAAGCTGACGAAGATATTCGCGCTTGGTCCGCGGTGGAACGGGCATGGCCAGACATCTACCAAATTCCGGACATGGAAGACAATCCCTTGGAGCGCCGAGCACCGCCTCGGCTTGTTTCGATTATAGCATCGAGCCGAGGTGGTGCTCGGCGCTCCGGCTCAAGCCTCCGCCACCAACTGGCGCAGAACATAAGGCAAAATGCCGCCGTGCTGGTAATAATCAATCTCGATGGGCGTATCAATGCGGCAACGGACCGGCACGTTCTCCACCTTGCCGTCCGCCCGCGTGATTTTGAGCGCCAAGTCCTGCTGCGGCTTCAAGTTCGCGTCCAACCCGACGATGTCGTAGGTTTCCGTGCCATCAAGCTTGAGGCTTTGCGCGGTTGTGCCCTCCTTGAACTGCAGCGGCAGCAAGCCCATGCCCACCAGATTGCTGCGGTGGATGCGCTCAAAGCTCTGCGCCACGACGGCCTTCACACCCAGCAGGTTGGTGCCCTTGGCCGCCCAATCGCGACTGGAACCGGTGCCGTATTCCTGCCCGGCAATCACCATCAGCGGTGTTTTGGTTTTCGCGTATTCCATGGCCGCGTCATAAATGCTCATCTGTGTCCCGGTGGGCTGGAGCTTCGTCACCCCACCCTCGACACCAGGCACCATGAGATTTTTGATGCGCACGTTCGCGAAGGTTCCGCGCGTCATCACCCGGTCATTGCCCCGGCGCGAACCGTAGCTGTTGAAGTCCGCCGCTTCGACACCGTTTTCAATGAGATATTTGCCGGCCGGCGAGGTCTTCTTGATGGATCCAGCGGGTGAAATGTGGTCCGTCGTTACGCTGTCACCGAAAATCCCCAGTGCGCGCGCACCCTTGATTTCGGCGATGCTGCTGGGCTGCAACGAAAAACTCGTGAAGAAAGGCGGTTCCTGGATATACGTGGACTGGCGGTCCCATTCATAGACGTTGCCGGTGCTGGACGGGATTTCATTCCATTTTGGATTTTGACCAGCGAAATCCTTATAAAGTCTTTGGAACACTTCCGGCTGCAGCGCGGCCTGCATGAGATCGCGGATTTCACGCAACGTCGGCCAGAGGTCTTTCAACCAAACCGGTTTGCCGTCCTTGCCCGTTCCCACCGGCTCGCTGTTCAGGTCGATATCCACCCGCCCGGCCAGCGCAAAGGCAACAACCAGCGGCGGGGACATGAGAAAGTTCGCCTTGATGTTCTGATGGACGCGCGCTTCAAAATTACGGTTGCCGGAAAGGACGGACGCCGCAACCAAGTTGTTCTTTACTATGGCCTCCTCGACCGGCGCGGCGAGCGGACCGGAATTGCCGATGCACGTCGTGCAGCCGTAGCCGACGAGGTTAAAGCCGAGTTTGTCCAGGTACGGTTGCAGGCCGGTCTTGTTCAGATAATCGCTGACAACACGGGAGCCCGGCGCCAGCGATGCCTTGACCACCGGATTCACGCCAAGGCCGCGTTCCACGGCCTTTTTGGCCAGCAACCCGGCCGCCAGCATCACGCTGGGATTCGACGTGTTGGTGCAACTGGTGATGGCGGCGATCAAAACCGAGCCATGGCCGATGTTGGACTTGCCATGGCCGTTGAGTGACACTTCCACCCGGGTGGTGGCAAAGTCCTCCGCCTTCATGCCGAATCCATTTTCCGCGACCGGCTTGCTGAACGCGCCGACAAAACTTTCCTTCATCTTCGGCAGCTCAATGCGATCCTGCGGCCGTTTTGGGCCAGCCACACTGGGCACGACCGTGCCGAGGTCGAGTTCCAGTTCCTGTGAATAGGTGATGTCGCCTCTCTTGGGAATGCCAAACAAACCCTGGGCGCGGTAATAATTTTCGTAGGTCTGGCAATGTTCCGCGCTGCGGCCGGTGGCGCGAAGATAATTCACGCACTCGGCATCAACGGGGAAGAAACCCATGGTCGCGCCATATTCGGGCGCCATGTTCGCAATGGTCGCGCGGTCCACCACCGGCAACGCTGCCGCGCCCGGGCCGAAAAATTCCACGAATTTTCCGACCACTTTTGCCTTGCGGAGCATCTGCGTGACGGTGAGCGCCAGGTCGGTGGCGGTGACGCCTTCCCGCAACGCACCGGTGAGATGCACGCCGACAACATCCGGCGTGAGGAAATAAACCGGCTGCCCGAGCATGCCCGCCTCGGCCTCGATGCCGCCGACGCCCCACCCCACGATGCCAATGCCATTGATCATCGTCGTGTGGGAATCCGTACCAACCAGGGTGTCGGGATAATAAATACCGTCCGCTTCGAGCACCCCCTTGGCGAGATACTCGAGGTTGACCTGGTGCACGATGCCAATGCCGGGCGGCACGACCTTGAAGGTGTCGAACGCCTGCATGCCCCACTTGAGAAACTGGTAACGTTCGCGGTTGCGTTGAAATTCAATCTCCAGATTTTTCTGGAAGGCACCGGCCGAGCCATTCACGTCCACCTGCACCGAATGGTCCACCACGAGGTCCACCGGCACTAGGGGCTCGATGATTTTCGGGTTTTTGCCGAGCTTTTGCACCGCCGAACGCATTGCCGCCAGATCCACCAGCAACGGCACGCCGGTGAAATCCTGCAACACGATGCGAGCGACCACAAACGGGATTTCCTCGGTGCGGGTTTCGGATGGCTGCCAATTGGCCAGCGCGCGCACCGCCGCCTCGCTCACGCGTTTGCCGTCGCAATTGCGAAGCACTGACTCGAGCACGAGCCGGATTGAGACCGGCAGTTTTGAAATCGGGCCGATGCCGGCCTTTTCCAGTGCCGGCAGCGAATAAAGCCGCCCTGGCCTGCCGTTGCCGGCATCAAACGGTTGCAACGTGTTGAATAAATTATGCGCTGTGCTCATCATTTAATTCCTTAATTCCGTCAATCAATGAATGAAAATGAAGCCTGCGCGCGGATGTGTCAAGCGAAGTGCATGATCGCCGGTGTCCCAATTTACCGGAGCGCGGAGCATTGCTCCGCAGGTTACGTCGGTTTCAAGCATTTGCGGGACCAGACGCCGCACCCCGCCATCTGAGCAACACGGTCCGGGGACATATCCCGAGACATTCCACGTTGCTTTGTCTCGACAGCCGGAGAAATTCACGGTAGCTTTTTTTTGCCAGGGCCCATGGAATGTGGACTTACGAACCCCGCCAGGGCCGGAAGGCAGCAACGGTAGTTTGCTCCGTATCTGCCGTGGTCACCCTGGCATTCTGAATTTACGATTTGCGATTTCGAATTCACGATTGCCCGGGCAATCAACAACGACGCGTAAATCGTAAATCACAAATCAAAAATGTCATATCAGGTCATTGCCAGAAAATATCGTCCGCAGCGGTTTGCGGACGTGGTCGGCCAGGAACATGTCACGCAGACGCTGGCCAATGCCATCGGGCAAAAGCGCATTGCCCACGCCTACCTGTTCTGCGGCCCGCGCGGCACCGGCAAGACGACCATCGCCCGCATCTTTGCCAAATGCCTTAATTGCACCGGCGGCCCCAAAATCGATTTTGACGACTCGGACCCGCGCTGCATTGAAATTGCCGAGGGCCGGTCGCTGGACGTGCTGGAAATTGACGGGGCCAGCAACAACGGCGTCGAACAGGTCCGTGAACTTCGCGAGACCTGCAAATACGCGCCCGCTCATTCACCGTTCAAGGTTTACATCATCGACGAGGTGCACATGCTCTCGACGGCGGCGTTCAACGCGCTGCTGAAAACCCTGGAAGAGCCGCCGGCGCACGTGAAGTTCATGTTCGCCACGACCGACCCGGAGAAGGTCCTGCCCACGATCCTGTCGCGTTGCCAGCGGTTCGATCTGCGCCGGATTCCCAGCGCGCTCATCGTCAAACACCTCGCCCAAATCGCAAAACTGGAGAAGGTCAAAATCGACGACCCGGCACTTCTGGCCATCGCCCGGGGCGCCGATGGCGGGATGCGCGACGCCGAATCCACGCTCGACCAGCTCATCAGTTTCTGCGGCGAGAAGATTGAGGAGGCTGACGTGCTGTCCATGTTTGGCCTGGCCGCCCAAAGCCAGGTGCTCGGTTTGAGCCGGGCCGTGCTTGCCGGCGAAATCCAGACCGCGCTCGGTCTTCTGAACGAACTGGCGCAAAACGGCAAGGACCTCGGGCGGTTGCTTTCGGATCTGCTCAACCATTTTCGCAACCTGCTCATTTTCCAGGTTTCGCGCGGCGACCTGAACCTGCTCGAAGTGTCCGAAATCGAGGTCGCGGCGCTCAAGGAACAATCCCCGCTGACCAACACCGGATCGCTGACCCGGATCCTGGAGGCACTCACCGATGCCGAGCTTCGCCTCCGCGACACCGCCTCAAAAAAAATCCTGGTTGAAGTCACCATGCTCAAGGCCATCGAAGCCGGCAATGCAGTGAGCCTCGACTCGGTCTTGAAGCAACTTAACCAATTGCGCGGCGGCCAAAGCAGCGCCGGTATCGCCCCGGCGGAACGCCAGGCACCGGCCCGGCCAGCAATGGAAAAAACAAAAATCGTTCACCGGCTCGCCGAACCGGCGCCCGGCGTCGCAACCCCTTTAACTGAAACTCCACCCGTCTCCGGTGACTTGAGCGAGTTGTGGACCAGACTCATCGAGGCCGTCGGCCGCGTGAGCCAGTTCACCCGGACCTACCTGCTGGACGCGCATCCGGTTTCATTTGCCCAGGGAATCCTGACCATCGGCTTCGACCCTGAATTTGAGGATCATCTCGGCCTGGTGGACAACGCGCGCAATCACACCCTGCTGCAAACCAAGCTGGCCGAACTGGGACACGCGAACACCCAGATCAAATTCATCAAGGCCGAGGCGCCGGTTGGAGCGACCGCCAAACCCGCGGCGCCCGCGGCGGCCCCGGCAACCAGTTCCCCGCCGGCGATTGCACCCGCTGCGGCTAAACCCGCCGCGGCGGCCACTGCATCCGGAAAGGAAAAAACCTCGCCGGTGGCTTTCAACAAGAACGATTTCAAGAACGACCCGTTGATTCAAAAGGCCCTGGAAATCTTCCGCGGCCAGATCATCGAAGTTCGCGCGTGAGTTTTGGGCCACTCCATCAGCCAGAGGCAGGGCGCGTCACTCCGTGCTCGCCGTTTTGTGCAGGAGACGAGGTGACGAGACTCAAATTTCTTTTTTTTAAGCAAGACGGAGACTCCACGTCGTCTCCTACTTTGTTAACGGCTGCTAGCCGGCTTGAGTTGCGCCGGATGCGGCTGCCCTCGACGACGCCCCGGCCCGTCGCTTTCAACGCGGGATCATTATGCCCGGCTATCGTCACGGCTTCGGGCGCTTGAGTTTTTTTGGTTTCGGCAACTGTTGCAACTGTTTCGCGACCTGCTCAAAATCGGCATCCACTGGACGCGGCTGGGCATCGGCTAACGCTTGGTAACGCTCGTATTCCCTTTCCGCCTTGGCCCGGGCGGTTTCGGAGGAAATCTTCCCGGCGTGATGCAACAACTCGCGCCCGGATATTTTCAAGAATTCGTCCAGCTTTTCAATCCAGTTGCGCATCGTCATCGGCTTGCGGTCGAGGGCCTGAAGTTCGGCGAACTCGATGTAGAGGTTCACGATCCGGTTCAGCGTTTGCAGTTCCGCTTCGTTGAGATAGTTCTTGGCCACCGAAACATCCTCCCGGCGGATGATTCGACCGGGGCGTGTGGTCGCCAGCCCCATCAACGGCTGCGCCGCGTCGGCGCGCTGGTGGATGACCTCCGCCGCCGTGTGTCCATGCGTCGCCCAATGCATCTTGTTCTGCACCGTGGCGAAGAACTGTTGTGACGCCTCCTCGCGCGGATCGTAATCAACGCTCGTCGCGTAAATATCCAGCACCTTCTGGTAGAAACGCCGTTCCGAGGAGCGGATGTCCCGGATGCGCTGCAACAACTCATCAAAATAATCCTTCTGCCCCTTGCCGGGCGGATTTTTTAATCGCTCGTCGTCCATTGTAAATCCCTTGACGATATATTCGCGCAATCGCTGCGTGGCCCACTGGCGGAACTGCGTGCCCCGGTGCGATTTCACCCGGTAACCGACCGCAATGATGACATCGAGATTATAGTGCTGCGTGTCGTAGGTTTTACCATCGGCGGCAGTTATCCGGAATTTCCGGATAACTGAATCGGGCACCAGCTCACCTTCCTCAAAGATGTTTTGAATATGTTCGTTGACCGTGCGAACATCCTTCTGAAAAAGCTCGGCCATCAGCTTTTGTGTGAGCCAGACGGTTTCATTTTCGAGTCGGACTTCAATCCGCGTCCGGTTGTCCTCGGTCTGGTAAAGAATCAATTCTGACTTCGGTTTCATGTGCTCAATTATACTTCACCCGGTGCGACAAAGGCTGTCCAAGCTTCATTGTGGTTTACTGGTCGACATCGTCGAATACTGAACGTGAATCATCACCGCCTCCGCTGTGAGATCCGCCACGGTAATCATCAGAATCAGGTTCTTGCGGTTGCCCTCGCCTCAAGTCCTCCACAAGCTCTTCAATTTCTACCAATGCGGAATCAATTTTTGAAACGGCCTTTGAATCCTGCGCAAGTTCGCTTTTATAATCCTTCAGGGCATCAACAAGCGATTCAAAGTGACTTTCGGGGTCTCTTTCGTTGTCCCAATTATGCTGCCAGTGAGAAATCTCGTCGTCTATATTTGGAATTAACTTCGTTCTCACGTCTTCCATGATTTGGGTGAATTCTTCCGGCTTAATCATTTTCCGAATGCCTTCAGTGAGAAACCCGGAATCTGGCGTCTCGACTGCCAATCCTCGAATGATAGAAACAACAGATGCTCTTGTGACTTCATGGAGAATACCAAATTCATGAAGTCTTACGAAGACATCAACGTCAGACACAGCAGTCAGATAAGAGCCGACACTTAATGACGAAATAAATTGAGTATTTCGCTCGATATAGCGCGACAGAAACTTTTGGTCGCACCGAAATGCAAGAAACGAGTGCAATGACCTTTGATTGTCTGACGTTGAAGTGTCAAATTTTTCAAGTCGGGTAATCAGCGTGTCGTAACGGTCTTGCGGAACAATAACTTTTACACCTTGAATGCCAACATCGCCACATGAGACTTCCCCAAACAACTTTGCAATTGGAGTTCCAGCAAGATAGATGTCCAGCAATTCACGGTCTTCTGCCACTACTGTTGCAAAGGCATCTCGGATCGTCGGATGTTTGAAGCGCCACAAGTAAGCACCTGCTTGTAGTAACTGAAGAATGAGGCTGCCATCCAGTGCATTGAGCGCATTGCGCACATCTGAAAGCGAGCCGCCGAGTAGTGTAATCGCTCGCTCTTCGTCGGGAGACATTTTTACTGGGCTGGCGAGCGACCCACCGCGCATGAATACCAATGCCAAAGCAGAACGGCTTCCGGCATCGAGGGTCTGAATAATTTCACAAAGTAATTCAAGCGGACGCTCCACGAAATCATCTAAATCGTCTTTAGCGATTACCAAGTGCTTTGTGAATAATGGATTGCCAAGCCGCCTCGCTATTTCGGGGCTAAAGCGAGGATGGGCCGAGACATTTGGTAGATAAGATTTTATTTGGGTCTTGAATCGCCTCGGCTGACCTCCTAGGCGGACATGATTGTAGAGAATCTGTTCGCGCTCTTCCTTCGTGAGTTGTTCAACATGAATCACGACTTGCGATTCACGAATGACAGGAAGTGCCGATTCTTTCAAGTGCTGTTTCGCTGAACGATAGATATAGTCGCGTGAAGTGAAAAGCACTCTTGCACCACGACGAATGGCAGCATGTATATGTGGAAATGTTTGATTCCAACTTGCCACGCTTGACCAATCAAATTGAGTCGCTCCAAAAGCATCATTCACCCAAAAGAATTGCTTTGGCTCATGCGGGTTTGATCGCGCAACGAACTCACTTGCGTCACGGATTTTGAGTGTCGAGCATCTCCATTCATCCAATGCACCTACGGCTAAAGCAGCAGCGATTGTTGATTTGCCACAGGCTGGCTCGCCCAAAAGCAGCACAAATCCATGTTCTACCAATGCCTTCGCACTACGCTGGTAGGCATCTGTAATGACAAATTTCGACAAATCATCGCCGAGTGCGCTCAATATCTCGCGTGCTTGGTCATAACCCCGCTCATCCAGAATTTGACCAAGATCACCCAGGCCATAAACACGAGGAACTAACATTCGCAGTCGGGATGAGTCGCGAATGAAATGGGAAATCCGGTCACCACCATATGCTGCAAACTTTTTGATGCCGGCAATCTCAAGAAATGCATTCTGGATGGTTTCCTCATTCGTTCCGGTAAGGCGCGCATTAGTGAAAAGAAAGTAGTTGTCGGAGAGACCACGAGCAGCGAGGCGCTTTGCTTTATCGAGTTCGTCAGTCAAGTCAGCAAGCTGTATTTGCTTGTCTGCTTTTGCTGTGAATTTGCATTGTGCTGTGAATGACCCCTCGAACACTTCACCTGATTTTGATTTCCATGTTCCTTGAAATGCGCCGTCCCTTCCTCCATCGTGTGAATCAAAGAAACTCTGAACGGTCTGCCCCCACACTTCGCCCACAATTGTGACACACAGAGTTTGAAATGCTTTCCAGCCGAGTGTATGGAGTTCGCATGTAATCTCGGACGCCTGGACTTTGCTTGGGGCATTCATCACGGAAGAAGACTTCTTAAGTCGAGCCGCGGGCTCGACGCTACAATCCCCGTCTCCCAAGCATGGCGCGCCTCATCTTCCTGGCAAGCAGGGGAAAGATGAAATTTCTCGTCGGTCCAAAAATCCGCCACAAGCTGTTTCACCCGCCCAAAGGTTGCCTCGAAGGTCGTCAACATGAGTTTGGAGTGTGCGCCGGAGCGGCGGCGGCGGCAATAAATTAGTTGCTGGTTGATGAGGGCCGGGAAAAGCAGCAATTGAAAATTTGCGCCTTTGCATATCCGCGTCTTTGCGTTAAAAACATTTTTGCGTTTTCCGTGCGTTTTTCAATCGGTTCTGAGCGGCGCGCACGGAGTGACGCGCCCTACCATCAAACAATTTGGCAATATCGGATTGGAATTTTTACATGCTCATGTAATCTGCCGGCATGTCGAGCATTGGAAAACTGATGAAACAGGCTGCGCGAATGCAGCAACAAATGGAACAGGTGCAAACCCAACTGGCGGCGCGCACCGTGGAGGCCACCAGCGGCGGCGGCGCGGTCAAGGTCATTGCCAAATGCGATGGCAGCATCGCCTCCATCAAGATTGATCCCCAGGCGCTCAATCCCGCCGATGCGCAGTTGCTGGAGGACATGATTGTGACCGCCGCAAATCAGGCTCTCGGCCAGGCCAAGGACATTTCCAATACGGAAATGGGGAAAATCACCTCCGGATTGAGCCTGCCGGGGATGGGATGAAATAAATCGTCCTCGGCCTCCTCCTCGCACTCGTAATCGAGAAACCGAGGACGAGGACGAGGACGAGGAGGACTGATGTTACCCGATTCCATCACCGAGTTGATTTCCGCCCTGGCCCGGCTACCCGGCGTCGGGCCGCGTTCCGCCGAACGCATGGCCCTGCATCTTGTCCAGGCCGAGTCGGTGGCGGTGAAGCAACTGGCGGACGCGATGGTTCATGCCCGGGAGAAAATCCAGTTTTGCACCACCTGCGGTGCACTGACTGAAAAATCCCCGTGCTCCATCTGCACCGATGACCGGCGCGATGCCGCGCTGGTGTGCGTGGTGGAACGGGCGGTGGACATTTTGAGCGTGGAAAAATCCGGCACCTATCGCGGCAAATTTCATGTGCTCGGGGGAAAAATTTCGCCTCTCGACGGGGTTGAGCCGGACGATCTGCGGATTGCCGGATTGGAAAAGCGCCTGACCCGGGAGCCGATCAAGGAGGTGGTCATCGCCCTGGGCATGGACGTGGAGGGAGACGCGACAAGTTATTATCTGGCCAAACGGCTGGCGCGCCCGGGGCTGAAAATTTCCCGCATTGCCTACGGTTTGCCAGCCGGCAGCGGACTGGAATTTGCGGACGAACTGACGTTGAGCCGGGCACTGGAAGGACGAAGGGAGATGAACTGATTTTCGATGGCCAAAATCGGAACAAACTTGGGTGGGGCGGGCAGTTCCCTGCCCCGCTCGTTCAAACGCAAACAACGGCGCGCACGGAGTAGGCGCGTTGCCCAACCGTTTGGCGCGGATCGCGGCTGTCCCAGCCGCAGCATGTTCGACCATGCAAAACTTTCCGGCATTTCGTGTGCTCATTTAGCAATGCTGGCTGCTGCGGGTGGGACACCCGCGGTCCGGTCCTTTGGGCAACACGCCCGAGTAACGCGCCTGGCAATTTCGAGCCGGCTTGGATGATATGAATCCATGAATTCTCCCGTTGTTGTCTTTGACCTGGGCAAAGTGTTGGTGGATTTCGACTATTCGATTGCCGCCCGCCGGATTGCCGCCCAAAGCCAAAAACCGCTGGCTGAAATCAAGGTGCTGATCGAGCAATCCCGATTCATCATTGATTACGAGACCGGACGGGTGACGCGCCAGGAATTCTATGAGCGGGTGCGGGAAGCGACCGGCTTTGGCGGAACCCTTGGCGAGTTCAGCGGTTTTTTCGCGGACATTTTTTCTGAAATTCCGCTGATGATCGAATTGCACGCCAGCCTGCGCCGTCGCGGCATGCCGACCTGGATTTTTTCGAACACCAACGACCTCGCGGTTGAGCATATCCGGAAGAATTTCCCCTTTTTCCAGAATTTTGACGGTTATATTCTATCCTACGAAGTGGGGGCCATGAAGCCGGACGCCAAAATTTATGAAGCGCTGGAAAAAATCACCGGACGCCACGGGACGGACATTTTATATCTGGACGACCGGGCCGAAAACGTAGCGGGAGGCGCGGCGCGAAGCTGGCGGACGATTCTGCATGAAACTCCGGAAAAAACGCTCGCGGCGGTGGAAAAGCTTCAGTTGTAGAGTCGGTGTCGAGCGCCGATACTTCAAGTCACACACTTGCACGACCGTTAATTCAAACGCGGCTTGATGGGTTTAACCGGTTTGAGGCCGACCTCGTGGGCGATGTCGTCGAATTCCTCGTGGCTGACGGTTTCGAGTTTTTTGCCGCGCGCCTTGAGCTTTTCGTTGATCTTGATGGCTTTCTCGGTCATCTGCTCATGCGTGCCTTCCGTTCCGCCAATCAACGCAAAATTCGGCCCGGTAGTGAGACGTTTGTGACCGTCCGAATCCAATCCGACGCCCAGCATTAGTGCTTTGCGTTTCTTCTTTTGGGAGCCGTCTGACATCAATTCAGCCTAGATGCGAATGCCGTTGTGGTCAAGGACGTGGCAGCCCAATAACCATCTAATCATTCGCGCCGCGGATGGGTACGGTCAGCGGACGGCCATTGTCCGAAGGGCCGAGTTTCAACAGGAACGGCACGGCGGCTTTCGCCCATTCGAGCGGCGACGGGTAGCCTGACGCCGAACCGCCAAAGCAACTGCGCAGCATGTCGGTATTGATGATGCCGGGATTGAGCGGCACGGCGGCCATGCCCGGTGGCAATTCCTGCGCCAGGGCCTGCGTAAGCCCTTCAATCGCCCACTTGGTGGCGCAATAGGGCGCAACTTCCGCCGCCGTCGAACGGCCCCAGCCGGAACTGAAATTGACGATGACCCCGGTGCCGCGGGCGACCATCGCCGGCACAAAATGGTGGATGACATTTGCCGAGCCCTTGAGATTTACGTCCACCACGTCGGAAAACTCTTTCGCACTGATCTGCCAGAGCGGCGCGTTGCGGTTGATGCGCCCGGCATTGTTGAGCAGCAAATCAGGCGCTCCGCGGGTTTCCAAAATGCCTTTCGCCCAGGCGGCAACCTGCTTATCAGTGGAAACATCAACGGTGGCAAAGTGGCTTGGCGGCGGAAATTGTTTCTGCAAATGCGCGATCTCCGTTTCCGAACGTCCGCAGCCGACAACGGTATGCCCAAGGCGGATGAATTCACCGGCCATGGCGCATCCCAGCCCGCGCGTTGCGCCGGTGATCAAAATCATCTTTCCAGTGCCTTTCACACTTTTGTCTGGCTTCTCGCCTGCCATCGCCGGGCGTGGCAAGTCGGACGGCTCGCACTAAAGCGCTCGCAGACAGGCGAGACGCCTATCCTACTTTAAGTTCGCGGATCGAATTTGGATTCGCGTTTGAGTTGCTCCCATATTTTTTTCTCTGCGTCTGATATTTTTGCCGGCACAACAATTTTGGTGACGACCAGCAAATCGCCCGTCGGCGGCAGGCCGCGTCCGCGCACACGGAGTTTCTGGCCGCTCTGCGTTCCGGCAGGAATTTTGATGTTCACGCGGCCGGTGAGCGTCGGCACGGAAATTTCCGCACCGAGCACGGCTTCCCACGGCGCGAGTTCGGCCTCGTAAAGCAGATGGTGATCTTCAACTTCAAAGTCGGGATGTTTTGCCAGGCGGACGCGAAGATATAAATCGCCTGCCGCACCGCCGCCGGAACCGTGCTCGCCGCGTCCGGTAATCCGCAACCGCTGGCCTTCAGCGACGCCCGCGGGGATTTTGACCTGGTGCGTTTCGGTGCGCGAGCCGTGTTGCACGCTGACGGAACGAACCGAGCCGCGCGCGGCCTCTTCGAGCGTAACCATGATGTCGCCCTCCACGTCGCGTCCGCGGGCGGCGAATTCCTCCTCGGAAAAACCGGGTGAACGGCCAAAGCCGCCCGCACCGCCACGCATCCGTGATCCGAACAACTGTTCGAAGAAATCGCTGAAGCCCGTGCCGCCAAAGTGGGTTTCAAAATCCACACCGCCGGTCCCGCGGCCGCGGGAATTTTGTCCGCCGGCGAAGTCTTCCCAACCGGACGGCGGACGAAAGTCGGCGCCCGACTTCCAGTTGGCGCCGAGCTCATCATATTTCTTGCGCTTCGCCGAATCGCCCAGAACCTCGTAAGCCTCGTTGATTTCCTTGAATTTTTCCTCGGCCTTCTTTTTGTCTTTGGCGACGTCAGGATGATATTGCCGCGCGAGTTTGCGGAAGGATTTTTTGATTTCCTCGTCACTCGCCGTACGGGGCACGCCAAGGATTTCGTAGTAATCTTTGTATTGAACAGGCATAGATGCCGCCCTGGTTCAGGCAGCGTTCCGCAAGAATGTGCCCACCGCAGGGGTTTTGTCAAAATTTTGCGGATTGGGGGATGTGACTCAATTTGCCGTGGTAGGGAAGCCATGCGATGTCCCTGCCGCAGACAAGGACAGTGTCCAAGTGCGCCCCGTTCCAACCTCATTCCGGCGTGAAGTTGCCGTTTTTTTCACGTTGACCGGCGAATGTTACGAGCCCGGGGTTTTGTCACCGGATTGTAACAATCCCGCCGCATGTTCGTAACGCTGCCGTTTCAATCTTACATCGAAATCTGAACCCATAAACCATGAAAAAGCTAAGAAAGCATAAAACTTCCCCAAAAATAGTGCTGTTTGCCGGCGCAACGACGTTGATGGCTCTCACGCCGCAAATCCAGGCGCAAACGTCCGTGGACGCGTTGCTCAACAAACTGGAGCAAAAGGGCATCCTCACGGTGGATGAAGCAAAGGAATTGAAGGCTGAAAACCAGCAGGATTCCGCCGCCGACCTGAACAAGGCCATGAACTCCAAATTCCAGATGCCGGACTGGGTGACAAGTTACAAATTATATGGCGACTTTCGCGGACGGTTTGACGACGAACTCACGGACAGCCCCGGCAACACCGCGACGGGATTGGGCGGTCAGGACCGCATCCGTCTGCGCTACCGTTTGCGAGTGGGTTTGAACGTCAACCTGAAGGACGACCTGCAGGTGGGCTTTCGGCTGGGCTCGGGCGATTCCGGCGGCAATGCCTTGTC
>CAZKTW010000003.1:0-48515 GCA_964555775.1 uncultured Bifidobacteriaceae bacterium
TGCGGCCAAAGCCGGTCTGCACTTCGTCCGCGATGCACACGCCGCCGGCGGCGCGGACATATTCGTAGGTTTGCTTGAGATAACCTTGGGGAAATTCCACGAAGCCGCCAACGCCCTGGATGGATTCCGCGATGAAGCCGGCGACCTTGCCCGGCGTGGCATAGTCGATCAACTCCTTCACGTCATTTGCATATTTCCGGCCCGCTTCCGGATCGTCATAGCCGAACGGCCCGCGATAGGGATACGGCGCGAGCGCGTGATGCACGCCGAAACTATGCGGCACGTTATATTTCCAGGTGCTGTGCGCCGTGACGCCCATGCCGGAGGCATTGCCGCCGTGATACGCGTTGCGCAACGCGATCATGTCATAATTTTGCGTGTAAGCGCGTGCCATGAGCAGCGCGAGATCGTTCGCTTCCGACCCGGAGTTTACAAAATAACATGCCTTCAGGTCGCCCGGCATTTTCGACGCGAGTTTCTCGGCGTATTGCGCAACGTTCGGGTGCAGATAAATGGTTGTCGAGTGCTGGTATAGTTCGCTCTGCCGGTTGCCCGCCGCGATGACGTGCGGATGGCAGTGGCCGACACTGACCGTCACGATGCCGCCAAGGCCGTCGAGGTAGCGCTTGCCCGTTTCGTCCCAGACGTATTGCATCGAGCCCTCGACCACCATGATCGGCTTTTTGTAATAGAGAAAAATGGCGGGATTCATGAACTGCTTGCGCAACGCGAGCACTTCATCGGCGGAAGGGCCGGTGTATTTCTTCGGTTGATGATCCGTCGGAGGCAGCGGGATGTTTTTCATAAATAAATCGGACTATAGTTTCGGCGCAACTTTGCGAAATACAAGATAAACGGCGAACGCCACCGCAAAGCCGATGAACCACGCATAGTTGTAAAGCTGGGCAAGAAAAGGTGGAACGCTGCCGGCGGTGAGCAGTTTCACATTCACCAGAAAACCCGGCAAACTTGGCAGCGCGCCAATCAGCAATGAAATCAAAGCCACGATGCTGAAGCCGCTTGTGAAACGATACTCGCCTTGCGCCTGATAGAGCGCGGCGACATTCAGTTTCCGTCGCCGATACACAAAGTAGTCGGCGATCAAAATGCCG
The DNA here is from genome assembly GCA_964555775.1 of uncultured Bifidobacteriaceae bacterium. Lineage (GTDB taxonomy): Bacteria > Verrucomicrobiota > Verrucomicrobiia > Limisphaerales > UBA11358 > UBA11358. The sequence continues at coordinate 1,113 of CAZKTW010000003.1, forward strand.
CCAATCGGCCCCAGCAACGCGCTGTAAGCGATGAGCCAGGTGAAGATGTAGCCGGTCGGGTCGGCCACCAGTTTCCAGGGCATCATCAGGATGCCGACCATGCCGGTGATGAATCCGCCGATGCGAAAGTTAATTATCTTCGGCGCAAGCTGGGCAAAATCATTCGCGGGTGAAACCACATTGGCCGCGATATTGGTTGCGAGCGTGGCGAGGCATAACGCAAGCATGGCGATGATGAGCGTGATGGGATTGGTGAATTTTGTCAACACGTCCACCGGGTTCCAGAGGGATTCGCCGTAAATGATGACGGTCGCCGAGGTGACGGCAACGCCGATGAACGCATATAACGCCATGGTCAGCGGCAGGCCGAGCGCCTGGCCAAGGACCTGGTCCCGCTGCGACCTGGCGTAACGCGAGAAATCCGGGATGTTCAGCGAGAGAGTTGCCCAGTATCCCACCATGCCCGTCAGTGCCGGAAAAAAATAGATCCAAAACCTGCCAGCCTGCGGCTGTCCGGCGTCGAACTGCGATGGCTGTGACAGGATCGGGCCGAAACCACCCGCCTTGCGGTAAGCCCACCACAGCAGCAGCAGGCCGAGCGCGATGAGCAGCGGTGCCTTGATGTTCAACAGAAAGCGGATTGTATCGATGCCGCGATAAATGACCCACATGTTGATGCCCCAGAAGAACAGGAAGCAGAGGAATTGCCCGCCGGTGATGCCGAGCCAATTCACCGCCGGTTCAGGATGAAGCTGGAAAATGACGACGCAGATTTTGTAGATCGCCTCGCCGCCAATCCACGTCTGGATGCCAAACCAGCCGCAGGCCACGAGGGCGCGGAGAATGGCCGGAATATTGGCGCCCTTCGTCCCGAACGACGCTCGACAATAAACCGGAAAGGGGATTCCGTAGCGCGTTCCCGCGTGCGCATTCAAAACCATGGGGATGAGCACGATGAGGTTCGCTAGAAAAATTGTCAGCACGGCTTCCCACCAGTTCATGCCGCCGCTGATGAGCGACGACGCGAGCATGTAGGTGGTGATGCACGCGGACATGGAAATCCACAGCGCGGCGAAGCTCAACAGTCCCCACGTGCGCCGTGATGCCGGTACGGGTGCAAGGTCGGCGTTGAACAGCCGGCTCTGTTCGAGGTCGGCCTCGACATCGGGCGCGTTGGCGGCCAGGCCGGCTAAATTGGAATTCATGCTAAAAGTGGCCTGGCTTGCGCTGGAGGAATTTGCCGCGGCCTAGCTTGCCGACGAATTTCCCGTCGCGCACGGCTACCTGGCCGCGCACGGTGACGACGCTGGGGCGACCCTCGATTTTCCAGCCTTCAAACGCGCTGTAATCCACGTTCATGTGCTGCGTTTTGGCCGAGATTTTGCCGCGATAATCCGGGTCAAACACGACGAGGTCGGCGTCCGCTCCGGGCTGGATTGTACCCTTGCGCGGGAACAGGCCAAACGTCTTTGCGACCTGCGTGCTGGCGGCGTTCACGAATGTGTGCAGGTCAATCCGGCCCGCCTTGACGCCGTACGTGTAGAGCAGGTTGATGCGTTCTTCCAGCGACGGAATGCCGTTGGGTATTTTGGTAAAATCATTTTTGCCCATCGGCTTTTGCGTTTTGAAATCAAACGGGCAATGGTCCGTCGCCACGGTTTGCACGAGGCCATCGCGCAGGCCGTTCCAGAGAATGTCCTGGTTCCGTTTGTCGCGCAGCGGCGGCGACATGATGAATTTTGCGCCCTCAAATTTCGGCTTTTCGGCGTCGGTCTTGTCAAGCGTCAGATATTGGATCAAGGTTTCGACAGTGACGCGCACGCCGCGTTGGCGTGCCGCAATGGCCTGATCGAGCGCCTCCTTGCAGCTCAAGTGGACGATGTAAGTTGCCGCGCCGGTGAGTTCGGCAAAAGTCATCAAATGATGCACGCCCTCGGCCTCGACGGCGGGCGGGCGGCTTTCGTGATGCTGGCCGGGATCGGTTTTGCCGGCGGCGAGCAGCTCCTTCTGGCGTTCGGCGATGAGTGTTTCGTTCTCACAATGCGCCGTGACGATGACGCCCAATTCCTTCGCCAGCTTGAGCACATGATAAAGCTCCGTGTCGTCCACACCGAACGCGCCTTTGTAGGCGAGGAAGATTTTGAACGAACTGATGCCGCGTTTCACAATTTCGCGAAGCTGTTTCTCGGTCTTGTCGTCGAACCGGGAGACTCCCATGTGAAACGAAAAATCGCAGGCGGACTTGCCGACCGCCTGTTTCATCCACAGCTCAAAACCTTCCAGCGCGTCGTCCTTGCGCGCCGGACAGCACATCTCGATGAGCGTGGTCGTACCGCCAACGAGGGCGGCATGGCTGCCGGTCACATAGTTGTCCTTGGAAAACGTCCCCATGAACGGGAGGTAGATGTGAACATGCGGGTCAATGAAGCCGGGGAAGACAAATTTGCCCCTGGCGTCAATGACCTCCGCGCCTTTGGGCGGCTGGAGGCCGCGATCAATTCGCGTGATGGTTTCATCTTCGCACAGGATGTCGGCCACGTAGCGTTCGCTGGCGGTGACGATTTCGCCGTTTTTGATTAAAATTGACATGGAGTTTTTTGTGTCCGGGTGGTGGTTTCTGGTTGGCACGGGCGGCCAGGCGGGCACGCGTCATGCGTTCGCGAAGGCCGCCTTCCTTGAGGAAATCCTGTTCGAGCCGGCGGAGCTGCTGGTCGAGGAGATCGCCGGTGACTTTGATTAAACGACTTCATCCTTCACTTTTTCTCCGTATGCCAGATGTCCCCTTCGCCATAACTGAACCAGCGGCTGGTGGTGACTTTCTGCTGGGTAAAGAACTGGACGCCTTCCCGGCCTTGCATGTGCAGGTCGCCGAAGAACGAGTCGTTCCAGCCGTTAAACGGAAACCACGCCATTGAGGCGGGCACGCCGATGTTGATGCCGACCATGCCGCAGTTGACGCGATGCTTGAACTCGCGCGCGGCCTTGCCGGAACGCGTGAAGATGGAGGCGCCGTTGCCATAGGCAGATTTGTTGGCCAGGTCGATGGCCTGGTCCAGATCCTCCAGGTGCATCACATTAAGCACGGGACCGAAAATTTCCTCCTTCGCCACGGTCATGCCGCGTTCAACTCGATCAAGAATTGTCGCCCCGACGTAAAAGCCGTTCGGCGCTTCGTTGATTTTTATGCCGCGTCCGTCGGCGGGAATCTTTGCGCCTTCCTTCACGCCGGCCTCGATCAATTCCAAAACCCGGTCGCGATGCTGGCGCGTGATGACGGCGCCCATGTCCGGCTGTGCTTCTCGGTCGGTCGGCCCGACTTTGATTTTGCGCGTGGCTTCAATGAGGGTCGGCAAAACCGTTTTTTCCGCGCCGCCAACGACCACCGCGGTGGAACCGGCCATGCAACGCTCGCCCGCGCAACCGAACGCGGCTTCGATGACACCGCGCGTGGAGTTTTCCACGTCGGCATCGGGCATGAGGATGGCGTAATTCTTCGCTCCGCCGTTGGACTGGACTCGTTTGCCGTGTTTCGTTCCCACCTCGTAGATATGACGCGCAATGGGTGTGGAACCGACGAATGAAATGGCCTTTACCTTGGGGTGGGTCAGCAGCGCGTCCACGACTTCGCGTCCGCCGTGAACGAGGTTCAGCACGCCATTCGGCAGCCCGGCCTTCTCCAGCAGCTTCGCGATCTTGATGGCGGTGAGCGGAACTTTTTCGCTCGGTTTCAAAACAAAAGTATTTCCGCACGCGATGGCGACGGGATACATCCAGAGCGGGACCATCGCGGGAAAGTTGAACGGCGTGATGCCGGCACAGACGCCGAGCGGCTGGCGGATCGCCTCGCAGTCGATGCCGCGCGCGATGTTCTCCAACACCTCGCCCATCAGCAAAGACGGCACGCCCAGCGCAAATTCGACGACTTCCATGCCGCGTTTCACATCGCCGCGCGATTCGCCGAGCGTCTTGCCATGCTCGCGCGTGTTGCAGCGGACGATGTCTTCGAAATTGTCTTCCAGCAGCAGCTTGAAGCGGGCGAGAATGCGCACGCGCTCGACGGGCGGGGTTTCAATCCAGCCGGGAAACGCCGCCGCGGCGGCTTCCACGGCGGCGTTCACGTCGGCTGCCGTGCCAACGGGACATTCCGCGATGACTTCGCCGATGGACGGATTGAAGACAGGTGTGCTGGCGGCTTTTGGCTGAAGCCATTCGCCGCCGATGAGAAAAGGGCAGGATTCCATATTAAAAAGCTCCAAGCTCCAAGCGCCAACATCCAGAGAAGCACCAGGTTTCAAACATCAAACAGGCTGCGCGCCAGGGTTTGAGGCTGGGTGCTTTCACTTCGACAGCGCATCCGATTGTTTCACAAATTCATCCCCGCGCCATTCGCCGTCGGCCTTGACGACATGCTTCGCGGTGGCGGCCTTTTGGGCGGCCTTGCGCTCGGCCTGGCGTTTGACGAGGTCGGCGTGAGTGGTGAAATAATCCAGGCTCTTGCCCTTGAAATCAGCGAGCGTCTCGAACTTGTGCCGGGCCATGAAGGCCAGCAACTCGTCGCACATGGGTTTCACGCATTCGTAGCCGGCCTTCATCACCCCGGTGCAGACCTGGATGGTGTCCGATCCGAGCAGGATGAATTGCGCGGCATCGTTGCCGCTCTCGATGCCGCCGAGGCCGGACAGCGAGCGTCCGGGAAATTCCTTGCGGATGACCTGCGCGATTTCCATGACCATGCGGAGGGCGATGGGCTTGACGGCCCGGCACGAATAACCGCCCGGGGTGGTATAACCCTCCACCGACGGTTCGGGGCGCAACGTTTCGAGATTCACGCCCATGACGCAACGGATGGTGTTGATGGCGCTGACGCCATTGGCGCCGGCGCGCAGGGCCGCGCGGGTCGGGTCTTCAATGTGCGTGACGTTCGGGGTCATTTTCGCCCAGACCGGTTTTTTGGCGGCGCTCATCACCCAGCCGACCACTTCCTTGAGAATCTCCGGGTTCTCCCCCATGGCCGCGCCCATCTTGCGTTCGGGCAGGCCGTGCGGACAGGAAAAATTCAGTTCAAATCCATCCACGCCAGCCGCCTGGCAGCGTTCGACAATCTCAATCCACGCGTCCTGGCGGTATTCCTCCATGATGGACGCGATCAGGATGCGGTCGGGGAACAGGTCCTTGCACTTTTTGAATTCGTCCTCCCAGATTTTGAACGGCCGGTCGCTGATGAGCTCGATGTTTTCCCAGCCGATGATTTCGCCGCTGGCGGCCAGGAGCTTGGCGTAACGCGGCGCCACGTTGATGACCTTGGAAGCGTCGAGGCTGACGGTTTTGGCGATGACGGCGCCCCAACCCTCCTGGAACGCCTTCGTGATGACATTCAAATTGGTGCCCGGCGGTCCTGAGCCAATCACAAATGGGTTCGGCAATTTCAATCCATCCACCGTCGTGGTCAAAGTCGGCATAACTTGTTTCCTTGTTAAGGCTGGCTATTTTTAACTCGCTTTGGGTGCGCTGGCCACAATAATTTTGCCCCGGCAGGCTTGCCCCTGTGCATCATGAATTCACCGCTGAACCCGCAACGGACCATCGCCGAACTCAAGGAACTCCGCGCGCTGACCGCCGATGAGAATGGCGCGCAACGTGTCGCCTTCACGCCGCTGTGGGTGAAGGCGCGCGCGTGGCTGAAGCAGAAGCTCGAAGCGTTGCCCGTCGAAATCCACACTGATGCCGCCGGAAATCTTTGGACGACGTTGCGCGGTGAATCTGAAAAGCATCTGCTCATGGGTGGCCACATGGATTCCGTGCCGAACGGCGGCTGGCTGGACGGCTGTCTCAATGTGCTGGCCGGCGTTGAAATCCTCCGGCGCATCAACACGCAATTTCAAGGCAAACCGCCCATCACGGTTCGTCTGGTTGATTGGGCCGATGAGGAAGGAGCGCGTTTCGGCAAAAGTCTGTTCGGCTCGTCTGCCTGTTCCGGCAATCTCGACATGAACGAAGCGCGCGGTCTCAAGGACAAGGACGGAATCACCTTGCCGGACGCGCTCAAAAATATCGGCGTGGATTTCGAGCGCGTGAAGGACAGCGGCCAGGAGCTTCGGAACGCCGCCGCGTATCTGGAATTGCATATCGAACAAGGCCCGGTGTTGCTCGACTTGGGCCTGCCGCTTGGCGCGGTGCTGGGCACGTTCGGGGTCGAGCGGCACGCCATCACCTTTCACGGACAGGCCGCGCATTCCGGGAGCACGCCGATGAACCGGCGCAAGGACGCCTTTCTCGCCGCGGCGAAGCTGAGTCCGGAAATCTACCGCATTGCCGAACGCAGCCAAGGCGGCGTTTGCACCATCGGTTCGTGCCTGACCCGGCCCGGCATCGTCACCAGTGTCGTCGAGGAATGCCGCATCACGCTCGACCAGCGTCATCTCGACGCGGCCGCGCTCGCGGGGATGTTGCAGGAGGCGAAGGACGCCAGCGAAAAATTTGCGCAGGAAGGCAACGTGAAAGTCTCGTGGGAGCGGCTCTGGCAGATCGCCCCGCGCCCGTTCAACGACGAACTCATCAGCCTGTGCGACGAGGCCATTCGTGAAACCTGCGGCAAAGGCCATCGCCTGCCATCCGGTCCGTTGCATGACGCCGCGGAAGTGGCGCGGGCCGGAGTGCCCACGGTGATGATGTTTGTCCAGAGCCTCCACGGCATCAGCCACAACAAGATCGAGGACACGAAGGAGGACGACCTGGCTTTGTGTGTGACGGCCTTTGACAAACTGGCGGAGAAGGCGATGGGGTGGATTTGCAAATGAACGCGTCGGGAAAGCTCCAAACATCAAGGATCAAGGAGGAGTGTGTGCTGGTTTGACACTTGGAGCTTGAGAGCATGCCTAAAAATGTGGCGGCGGGCCTCGCGGCCTACCGTAGCGGGCGGCATCCTGCCGCCCGGAAGAATCGCCGCCCTGCCGCCGCTGCCCGGCATTTCAAAGGCGTTAATGATTGCGGACGATTTTTTCCGCCGGCTGGAAGCACAGCTCCACGTCGGCCAGGATGGCTGACGCTACATTTTCAGACAGGCTCTGAGGTTTCTCTGAAGCCTGTATATTGGTGCTTGGAGTTTTCACCCTGGAGTTTCTATTTCGCTTTGAAACCGCGCCGGGAAACCCTACAGTGTCGGGAATAAGGGGAAACAAATGCGCAACATCCAGCAAAAACTTGCCATCGCGCGTGGCGAACAGCCGGCGGAACTCCTGTTCAAAAACGCGCGGCTGGTGAATGTGCTCAGCGGCGAAATTCATCCCGCCCATGTCGCGGTGGATGACGGCCGGGTCATCGGCCTCGGCGATTACAAGGCGCGCAAGGTGATTGACCTGCGGGGCGCCTATCTGGCCCCCGGTTTGATTGATGGTCATTTCCACGTTGAAAGTTCCATGCTCACGGCGGTGGAATTTGCGCGCGCCGTCGTCCCGCACGGCACGGGGGCCGTGGTGATCGACCCGCATGAATACGCCAACGTCCTGGGCCTCGACGGCATCCGGTACGTCCTCGAATCCACCCGCAAACTCGCGGTTGATTTTTTTATCATGCTGCCGAGCTGCGTCCCTGCTACGCCCCTCGAAACCGCCGGCGCGCGGCTGTCCGCGGACGATTTGAAGCGGATGATCTCCGACGAACGCGTTGCCGGGATCGCGGAATTGATGAATTTCCCCGGCGTTTTTCTGGGCGTGAAAAGCGAGCTGGCAAAAATCGAGGCGGGCAAGGGCAAGGCGATTGACGGTCACGCGCCAGGCTTGCGCGGGAAAAACCTCAACGCCTACGCGCTGGCCGGCGTGCGCTCCGACCATGAATCGGTTGAGGTCGCGGAGGCGCGGGAGAAATTGCGGCTCGGCCTGCACATCCTGTTGCGTGAAGGCAGCACCGAACGGAACCTGGGGCACCTGGTCCCGCTCATCAACGCCCATAACGCACAGAATTGTTCTTTTGCCACCGATGACAAACTTGCCGGCGACCTGGTGAACGAAGGCCATATTGATCATTGTGTCCGCAAAGCCATCCGGCTCGGCGTACCGCCCATCACCGCAATCCAGATCGCCACCATCCACACCGCGCGCCATTACCAATTGCGGAATTTTGGCGCGATCGCACCGCGTTATTGGGCCGATTTCATCGTGTTCGACAGCTTGAGGAAATTTTCCATCCGGCAGACCTACAAAAAAGGGGTGCTCGTGGCGGAGGCCGGGGAGTTTCTTGGCAAATCACCCGGCGCGACGCCGCTGCCGCGCAGCACCATGAACCTGCGCTACCAGCCCGGCGATTTTACGGTCCGGGCCGATGGCCGGAAGAAGATCAAAATCATCGAAATTGTCCCCGGCCAGATTATTACCCGGGAACTCATTGTGGCCCCGAAAATTGCCGGCGGTGAGATCGTGGCCGATCCGGCGCGGGACATTCTGAAGCTGGTGGTGGTGGAGCGGCATCGCGCCACCGGCAATGTGGGCGTGGGCTTTGTGCGCGGGTTCAAATTGAAACAGGGCGCAATCGGTTCGACCGTCGCCCACGATGCGCACAACGTGGTCGTCGCCGGGACGAACGACGCCGACATTCTTTTTGCCATCCGGGAATTGGAACGGTTGCAGGGCGGGCAGGTCGCCGTCGCGAACGGCCAGGTGAAGGCGGAATTGCCGCTGCCCATCGCCGGACTGGTTTCCGACCGGCCGCTGGCAGAGGTGATGCGACGGATTGATGGTCTGAACCGCGCGGCCCGGGCGCTGGGTTGCCGCCTGGATTCACCCTTCATGACGCTATCGTTTTTGAGTCTCTCGCCGATTCCCGCCTTGAAGCTGACGGACCAGGGCCTGATTGATGCGGCAAAACTGCAGAAGACCAGCCTGTTCGTTTGAAATCAAAATGAATTTGCGCAACGTCACCGCAATCAATTCGTTCTCGCGCGCCGAATTCGTCCGCGTCATTGGCCCGGCGTTCGAACAATCTCCCTGGGTGGCCGAAGCCGCGTGGCCGAAGCGACCGTTTGCCAGCCGCGAGGCGCTGCATGCCGCCCTCTGTGAAATCGTGGCCGGCGCCGGCCCGGATAAACAACTCGAACTCATCCGCGCGCATCCGGATCTCGCGGGCCAGCTCGCCCTGGCCGGCACGCTGACGGCCGAATCCACCCGGGAACAGGCTGGCGCCGGCCTGGACCGCCTGACAACGGAGGAAACTGAGCAGTTCCGGAAGAATAATGACGCGTATCGCGCGAAGTTTGGTTTCCCATTTGTGATTTGCGCGCGGCTTAACCGGAAGGAGGCCATCCTGAAAGGCTTTCGCGCCCGATTGCCGAATTCCCGCGAGCAGGAGTTGCAAACCGCCGTGCAGGAAATTTTCAAGATTGCCGGATTGCGCCTGAACGATCTAATTTCCAACTAATATGCCTGCCAAACTTAGCACTCACGTCCTGGACACCACCCACGGCTGCCCCGCCTCGGGGATGAAGATCGAGCTGTGGTCGCTCGATGGCGACGACCGCACGCTCGTCACCACCGCCAAAACCAACGCGGATGGCCGCACCGACCAGCCGCTGTTGAGCGCCGACGAAATCAAGGCCGGACAATATGAAATCGTGTTTTTTGTCGGTGATTATTTTGCGGCCCGGAGCACGCCGCTGCCAAAAATGCGTTTCCTCGACAAGGTTCCCGTGCGTTTCGGCATCGCCGACGCCGGCGCGGGCTATCATGTTCCGCTGCTATGTTCGCCGTGGAGTTATTCGACGTATCGGGGAAGCTGATGCAGACCCTGTTTCCAGGTGCTTTGGCCCGTGAAGATTGTGCGATTCGATCTTCCATGGTGGTTCGCATTGTCCTTGGCCTCCAAAAGTTAACGCGGAAATTTCGTCAACGTTTTGTTGTCCTGCAAAGCGCCAGAGGGCTGGCGCACTCCAAGACACTTCGCGTTTTCCAGGGATCAGGGTGTCGCGCACCGCGTCCAGGAGTGCGGCGGCCTTCCTCCGCTTTTTCCGGCGGCAAATCAAACCCTGCCAGGGCTAACTGGAAATGCCACAGGCCTTGGGCCAGGCGATTTGGCGGATGCTTTTTCCAGGCCGCTCCGGCATGAACACCAATCCGGCCAGACTCATCCTGCAACGTTGCGACGAGCTTGCTCGGATCACTGATGAACCCGGCCGGCTCACCCGTACGTTTGCATCGCCGGCCATGCGCCGGGCCCGGGTGCTGGTGGGCGCCTGGATGCGCGAAGCGGGAATGAAAACCCGCACGGACGCGATGGGAAATTTGATCGGCCATTACGCCGGCCAGAAGCCGGGGGCAAAAATTCTTCTGCTCGGTTCGCATCTCGACACGGTTCGCAATGCCGGGAAATTTGACGGCCCGTTGGGGGTGATTCTCGCCATCGCCTGCGTCGAAAAATTGCGCCGCCAAAAAGTCCGGCTGCCGTTTGCCATTGAAGTGGCTGGCTCCGCAGACGAGGAAGGCGTGCGTTATCAAACCGCGTATCTTGGCAGCAAGGTGCTCGCCGGTTGCTTTGATGAACGGGATTTGCGCCGGAAAGACGCGGATGGCATTTCAATGGCGGACGCCATCAAGAATTGCGGCGGCAATCCGGCAAAACTGAAATCCGCGCGGCTTGATCCCAAAAATCTGCTCGGTTATGTCGAGGCGCACATCGAACAAGGCCCGGTATTGGAACAAAAGAATCTCCCGGTCGGAGTTGTCACCGCCATTGCCGGGCAATCGCGATTCAACCTTTCATTCACCGGTCGCGCCGGCCACGCCGGGACGGTGCCGATGAACCTGCGCCGGGACGCGTTGGGCGCGGCGGCGGAATTCATCCTGGCCGTGGAAAAGTTTGCGCGCAAAACGAAAGGACTGGTTGCGACCGTCGGCCAGATTCGTGTCGAACCCGGCGCTAGCAATGTGGTTCCCGGCACGGCAGTGCTGACGTTGGACGTGCGACATCAGAAAGATTCCGTCCGGCGTGCCGGGTGCGCAGCATTTCAAAAATTTGCACGGCAGATTGCCGCGGCGCGCATAACCAAGGTGGTCTGGCAACCGGTTCAACAAACCGGTTCAGTCCCGTGTGCATCGCAACTTTCCCGTCGGTTGAAAATCGCCGTGAAAAAACATCAGCGCGAAGCGGCCGCCCTGCCCAGTGGCGCGGGGCACGACGCCGCAGTCATGGCCCGGATCACCCCGGCCGCGATGCTGTTCGTACGGTGCAAAGGTGGCGTGAGCCATCATCCGGACGAGTCGGTGAGCGAACCGGATGTGCGCGTGGCTTTTGGGGTGATGGACCACTTTCTGCAGCAACTGGCCGACGATTATGCCTGAGTTCGACCTTCTTTTGCGCGGCGCAACCGTGGTCGCCGAAAATAAAGTGCGTCCGGCGGACATCGGTGTGGCGGACGGAAAGATTGCCGCGCTCGAACCGGATTTGTCCGCCACCGCCGGCCGGGAAGTCAATGCCGCCGGCCTGCATATTTTTCCCGGCGTGATTGATGCCCACGTGCATTTCAACGAGCCGGGGCGCGCCGATTGGGAGGGATTCGAAACCGGGTCCCGGGCGTTCGCCGCCGGCGGCGGCACGCTGTTTTTCGACATGCCGCTCAACGCGCATCCACCGACGATTGATGCGGAGGCTTTTGACTTGAAACTGGCCGCGGCGCGGAAAAATTCAATCACCGATTTCGCGTTGTGGGGCGGGTTGGTGCCGCAAAATGTTGACCGGCTGGAGGAGCTCGCTGTACGGGGCGTCGTTGGTTTCAAGGCGTTCATGTGCAACAGCGGCATCGACGATTTTCCTTCGGTTGACGATGCCGCACTGCGCGAGGGAATGAAACGGTCGGCGCAATTGAAGCTGCCGGTCGCCGTCCACGCTGAAAGCGAATCATTGACCAAAAGCCTGACGCGGGAAAAAACAACACACGTTCGGACTTCCATCCGCGACTATCTTGACTCCCGGCCCATCGCGGCAGAACGGGAAGCGATTCGCCGCGCCCTGGACCTGGCGGGCGAAACCGGCTGCGCCTTGCACGTCGTCCACGTCAGCAGCGGCGAAGGCGTTGCGCTGATCGCCGAGGCGAAACGGCACGGGGTCGATGTTTCGTGCGAAACGTGTCCGCATTATCTGCTGTTGTCGGAAGCCGACATGGAAAGACTGGGAGCCGTCGCCAAATGCGCGCCGCCACTGCGGACCGCGGCCGAAGCGGAGGAAGTTTGGCAGCGTGTGCTCGCCGGGGAGGTAACCACAGTTGGTTCGGATCATTCACCATCGCCGCCGGAGATGAAGGCGGACAAGGACTTTTTCAAGGTTTGGGGCGGGATTTCCAGCGTGCAGCACACGTTGCCGCTGCTGCTGGCTTGCGGCAATCGGGGAAACGAGGGGCTTTCGTTAATCGCCGGTTTGCTGGCGGCCAATGTTGCCGGCCGGTTCAAACTTCCAGCCAAAGGACGCGTTGCCGTCGGATACGACGCGGACTTCGCACTGGTGGATTTGCGCCGGGATTTCAAGGTTCGCACGGAGGATTTGCTCTATCGCCACCGGCAAAGTCCCTACGTCGGCCGGACGTTGCGGGGCAAGGTGGTCCGGACGATTTTGCGCGGCGAAACCATTTTTCTGGACGACAAAATGGTGGCCAAACCCGCTGGCCGTCTGGTAAAACCTGCGTCATGAACGACCTGTTTGGATTCAGCCGTGACGTCGTCAAGGAACGTTACGCGTTACGCACCCCGTCGGGCTTTGTGCCCAGTGTTTTACCCGGCTGGACCAAGGCAGTTTGCATCGTGCAAATTTCGCCGGCGATGGGCGCGGATTTTTCGCAATGGCTGGTCACGTTCGAGGCGAACGGCGCAGGCCGTGGCAACACGGACGCCATTGAGTATTTTGTTTATTTGCTTGCCGGGAAGTGCGGGGTGACGGTCGCCGGCAAGAAAGAGGCGCTGACCAGTGGCGGCTACATCTATCTGCCGCCGCAAACAGATTTTCAATTCAAAGGGGTTGAAAAAGGAACCCAACTGCTGATTTTCCTGAAAAAATTTGAACCCCTGGCCGGTGTGAAAAAGCCAGGCATCGTCCTCGGCCACGAAAGAAAAGTCGCTTCCAAACCGTTTCTGGGCAACGCCGACGCCCGGTTGCAGGTACTATTGCCGGACCGGCCGGAGTTCGATCTGGCGGTGAACATTTTCACTTATCAACCGGGAGCGACGCTGCCGTTCGTTGAGACCCACGTCATGGAACACGGCCTGCAGATGTTGCGCGGCCAGGGGATTTACCGGCTGGACGCGGACTGGCATCCGGTGCAGGCAGGCGATGTCATCTGGATGGCGCCGTATTGCCCGCAATGGTTTGTGGCCATGGGTAAAATGCCGGCCAGTTACATTTATTACAAGAACGTGAACCGCGCGCCGAGGTGAACGTTTCCGGGCTTCCGCCGCATGAATCCACTCACGATCGACATCGAAAGATTGCAGCGCGAGATCGGCGAACTCGCCTCGATCACCGAGGCCGAACCACCGGTCGTGACGCGGGTACTGTTCTCCGCAGCCGATCTCCGCGGGCGCGAATTCGTAAAAAAACTGTGCCACGAGGCGGGCCTGGCCTTGCGCGCGGACGCCGTCGGAAACATTTTTGCGCGCTGGGATGGCGCCAATGGAAAACTGGCCCCGGTGGCCACCGGTTCCCACATTGACGCCATTCCGAACGCCGGGCGATACGACGGCGTGGTCGGCGTGCTGGGGGCCCTCGAAGCCATTCGCGCGCTGAAAAAAAACGGTCACCGGCCGCAGCGGTCCATCGAACTGATTATTTTCACCGCGGAAGAGCCGACGCGTTTTGGCATGGGTTGCGTTGGGAGCCGGCTTTTGTCCGGCGTGCTGTCCCCGGAAAGGGCGGCGACCTTGCGGGATCCTGACGGGAAAGGCCTGGACGAATGGCGCCAGCGCGCCGGGTACACCGGTTCATTGGATTCCGTACGTTTGCCGAAGGATGGTTATGCCGCCTTTGTGGAATTGCATATTGAACAGGGACCGATTCTGGAGCGGGAAAACACCGCCATCGGCATCGTGGAAAAAATCGCCGCGCCCAGCACGTTGCGGATGCAATTGACCGGCGTGGGCGGCCACGCGGGCGCGGTATTGATGCCGGAGCGCCGCGACGCTGGGCTGGCGGGAGCGGAAATCGCGCTGGCGGTGGAGCGGGCCGTGACCGGCACGAGCAGCCCGGACACCGTGGGCACGACCGGGGTTTTTCGCATCGAACCCGGCGCCGTGAACAGCGTGCCGTGCCGCGCGTGGCTGGAGATTGACGTGCGCGACACGACGGTGGCAACCCGAGATGCGGCCCTGGCGCAGATTGAAACGGCGGCGGCGGAAATCTGTCAGCGTCGTCACGTGGTTTTGCAGACGGAACGGCTCAACGTGGATCCCCCGGCCATTTGCGACGGCTCGCTTGTGGAAACGGTCGCCGGTATTTGCCGGCAACTGGGCTTGTCGTACAAGAAAATGATCAGCCGTGCCTACCACGACACGCTGTTCATGGCCCAAATTTGTCCCGGCACAATGATTTTCATTCCCTGCCGCGACGGCGTCAGCCATCGCCCGGACGAATTTTCCTCGCCGGCACAGATTGAACCGGGCGTGCGCGTCCTGGCGCAAACCCTGGCACAAGCGGCGAATTGAATCGGGGCCGGGCCTGGAGTTCTCTATTTCGGAGGCTCTTGGCGAAACCACTGCAGGGCATAAAGGATGGTTTCCGTGGAGTTTTTCATTTTGAGTTTCTCCTTGATCCGATTCTTGAACGTGCTGACGGTAGGCAGAGCCACTTTCATTTCCTCGGCGATTTCACCGGTTCCCTTGCCCTGGCCCAGCATGCGGAAAACCTCAAGCTCACGGTCGCTCAACGCCTCCAGGGGGGAGGGCGGTTGATCGGATTCCCCCTGGACAAACTTTGAGACCACCAGCGTGGCCATTTTTTCACTGACGTGGACATCGCCGCCCAGGACCCGGCGAATCGCCTCAATCACGGTTGTGGCCGGTTCGCTCTTCATCACGTATCCCATTGCGCCCGCCCGCAGCGCGCGATCCCCGTAAAGGGATTCGGCGTGCATGGAGACGACCAAAACCGGCAAATCCTCGAAATCCCGTTTTATGTTTTTGATGAGATCAATTCCGCCGGTGCCTTCCAGCGAGAGATCTACGATCACCAGGTCCGGATGGGTTTGCTGCAAGCCCTGCATGGCCCCGGCAGCGTCGGCGGCATCGCCACACACCATCAGGTCCGGTTCCATGTCGACCAGTCGCCGAAACCCGTCGCGAAACATCGCATGGTCGTCAACGACAAAAATCCGCTTCTTGTCGGTGGGGGCGTCGGTTGCGGACAGTTTGGCGGCGGGCTTGGGGTGGCGGCTGTTTTCTCGATTGAGGCTATCACTCATTTTGGGTTTCGACATTATCCAAGAGTCGGACGGATTTTACAGCTAATTCTGGTGCCCTGTCCGGGCTCGCTTTTCAATTCCACGGTTGCTCCAATCACTTTGGCCCGATAACGCATGATGCCAATTCCCATTCCCACCCGTTCGCAATCGGCCAGTCGAAACCCGGTGCCATTATCCTGAACGGTCAATAGGACGCCATCATCGATCTGCTTAAGGTTGACCGTCACCTGGCTGGCCTTGCCGTGTTTGATGGCATTCATCACCGCTTCTTGCGTGATGTAATAGACATGCATTGCCAGGGTATTATTGAACTCGGGAATCGTGCCATGGCAGCTAAAAAGGCATCTGGTTTGATAGAGGCTGGTGGTGCTGTTGGCGAGTTCTTCGAGCGCCGAAACCAGGCCTTCGGCCTCCAGTCTTACGGGAAACAAACCCCGCGCGACGGCACGAGTCTGCACGAGCGAGTCGTTGATGAGCTTGCCGATATCATGTGCCTCCGACGAATCCGGGACGCCTTGCGCGTCCAGGCGGCGGGCGAGAATGTGAGTGCGGTAGGAGATGGCTGCCAGTTGTTGGCAAACGCCATCATGAAGGTCATGACCCAGGCGTTGCTGCTCCTTGTTGGCGACCTCCAGGAGCTCGCGTTCCAGGCGTTTTCTCTCGGTGGCATCACGGGCGATGCCCTCCACCTCGATGAACTGGCCGGCCTGTTCAATCCGACGCGAGTTGATCTCCAGCTTCAGGCGCAGCCCGGAGGCATTCATGAAATCCCAATCCGCCGTGGGCAATTCCATGCCGGAAACCACCTGTTCCAGCCATTGCCGGGCGGCGGGGCGTTGTTCTTCAATAATCAAATCAATGAAATTCTTCGCCAGAATGTCCTCCGGCTTCCGTTGCAGCAACAACGCGCCGGTTTTGTTGATGGAGGTCATCCGGCCCTGCAAATCATGAGTAAAAACCACGTCATTGGCATTTTCAAACAATTCCACATAGCGCACTTTCATCGCGGCTTCCGCCTGGAGTTTTTCTTCGATGATTTTGGTCTGTTTGTGAACCCGTCGGCGCAGCAAAACCACCCAGCCCATGGCGGTGAGGATGATGGCGAGAAGAATCCCCACCGCCATCAGCAGCCTTTGCAGCGTCCACCAGGGCGGGCGGGCGAGCACCTGGATATCATTGGCGGATCGCAACAGGATGCGGAACGATTCGGCGCGCCAGTCCGAGCCGGAATACCAATCATTACCGGGGTCAATGACGCAAATCCCGGTGACCAGAACCTTGCTGCCGTTTTGCAGGCCGGAAAAATCCATGTTTCGCCCCGGCCATTTCAAGTAGGCATGAAAAATAAATTTGCCGGCCTGCAGGATCAGAAACGATTCATTGCTTTGGCGGGCGCGATCCAGCAAGGTCGCCTCAATCTTCACCAACCGGCAGTCGTGAGTGCCATTGAGGGCCTGATCCGTCGTTATCAGCTCAGGTTGCGGCTGGTTGCCCGCCGGCAGTTTCCGGCAGCTGGCACTTTGCAGCATGGGGGTGTAATCACCTTTGGCCGGAAATCCCAAGACCTCCACGCGGTCTCCGACGATAAAATCACCCGCCTGCTTGGTCTGGACGCACATGCCCTCCGTCTCATCCTGAATATACATTTTGTCCGCATAGCAAAGCGTGATGGTGCCGATCACTTTCAGGCGGTGCCCATAGGTGTTCCCCCATTTGAATTGCAAAACGTTCTTGATCGGTTGAACGGGAAGCGCGAAAGGATCGCCGGGGGCGGTTTGTTCAACCGTGATGTTCTCCGTTTGCGGGACCAACAAACCAACGTCGAACAACTGACGTTGCAGGTTGAAGCGGGTGATGCAGATCCCCGTGACGCGAACATTGCCGTCTACAAGTTCCTCATCATGTTTCACTGGAACATGGCTTGTATAAACGGTCAGGCGTCCATTGCCGGTGGCCATTTCAAGAATGTGATAACCGGTTTGCGGGTCGAGTTCGACGGAGTGAACAATGCCGCGGGTCTCCACGAACTGGCTGTCTTCCTGGCCACTGGCCAGGGATTCAAATGAAACCAGCCTGGGTTCGGGAAATTTTCCCTCGCCCAGGATTTTGATGTGGTGGGCCACCACCACCGGCGCGAACTCGCCCTGTCCGGTTTCCCCTTCAATTTCAACGATCTGCCCCGGATTCAAAGTCTGGCTGGCGATTTCCGGATCCATGTAAAAATAAATTCCGGCGGTTTCGTCCTGAATAAACCGGTAAGCCTTCGTGGGGATTCGTTGATCGAAAAAGGTAATGATGCCCTGCAGCCGGACGGGATAGTGACGTTCGGCCTGGGCGGCCAGCAGCCGCCGGATCTCTTCGGCGGAGCGAAGTTCCGGCAAAGAATTATCCACTGCCAACGATGAGGAAGCGACAGATACCAGGGAGATAAGAACCAGTATGGCAACCCAAAAACCGGGTGTATTCGTGCAGAATGATTTCATCGAATCCCCGGTTGCTCTCATGCTTAAGCCCGAACGAACAGGCAGTATTCCATACTGGTTAGTGACTAGATAATGCTCATAGAACTTTTACGCAAGCTATTCTTCGAGTATATGCCTGATGGAGTCACAACCCATTGTACATCAGAATAATGGCAACTAAACACTTCCAACATTGGGAGATGATCGCCAATTTAGGCTGGTAGAAATAATTTGACAGCAATCACACACTGTAGTAGAACTATTACAATTCTGAACGTGCTACGGATCAACTGGATTCTCGCGTTCAGCAGCAATCAGCAAACGCAGAAAACCTGACAACACAGAGTCTCTTATATGAAAAAAATCAGCATCCTCATATCAGTCGTTACTTTGGCGGCGGGCATTGCCAGTGCGCAAAATCTTCTTCTCAACGGTGATTTCAATTCACCAAATTCGATTACAACTCCGGATAATTGGACTCTGTGGAGTTACGGTGGTGGGTGGGCCAACCACCAAAACAATACGAGCGGACCTCAGGATGGGGTGGACGGCTCGTTCTACATGGCCGATGGCGGAGGTTCTGGCGCGGGTGGCGGAGAGTATCAGATTGTCGCGGGAACAGCGGGGCTTTCCTATCAATTGACCGTTGACAGTGGTGCCCAAGCCTGGTGGTTGCCCTACGGTGAAATGAGAATTTTCTTTCTCGATGCCAGCAGCACTCAATTGGCGGAGAGCTTTCAAGCGACCGTTGACCCGGCGGTCTACGGGCAGAATTATGACATCGCTCATCCATGGTCGAGTTATTCATTGACTGCAGTGGCTCCAGTCAATACCGCCTTTGTCAAAGTTGAATTTGCTGAACCCAATGGAACCGGAACCGTATGGTTCGACAACGCCGTTCTGACGACGGTGCCTGAACCTGCAACTTCGGCGCTCTTGGCGGCTGGCAGTCTGGGGTTGCTCGGCTGGCGCCGCATGTTCCGCCGCAATTGAAAAATATTCCGACAGACGTCTATAACTAAAGCGAAGGTCCCGACAACGGATCTTCGCTTTTTTAGTGCCTGGGCGGGCACAACCGGCTCAAACCGCCGGTTCTTTGGCCGACAACACCCATTCGAACGAACTTTAGCGCGGTTTAATGAATCTCGTAGTCGCGAACGTCAGTTCGCGCCATATGATTCTCCTTTGTTCAAATTGCGCCGACTGACGTCGGCGGCCACACATTTTTTGAAAACGCTCCGGAGAACATCGTGAAGGCCGTCGGCAAGAATGGTTTGGCGAACCCGGCGGAGCGGAAGTCGCCCGCCGCCATCAAGGATAGGCCACAACGGAACGGTAATAGCGTTGCGAACCGGAATTCGTTGACAGGCAAGACCACAGCCCGCTGCCGTTGGTTACGATATTGGTGCTGCCTGCCAGGGGCTGCCAATCAATCGGCGGCGTGAGAGTTATCGCCGTTTGAACGTAATACATTGCGCCGACCGTGCCCTGGAAGTTGATGGTGAAGGTCCCATTTTTGTTGTCAGTTATGTTACTGATCGTGTTCGTCTGACTGGCTGGCGGATAGACGGTAAACGGCAGGGTTGTTGCAGAGGCAAGTGCGGGCGCGCTGCTGGATTCAGTCAATGCCGCATTGTCAAACCAGACGGAGCCGCCGCCAAATCCGGCGAACTCGACTTTTGCCTGGGTGGTGCCGGCGGGAGCTATTGTGGCTAGTTGATATGGCTGATAGGGCTTGCCAACATCATACCCGGAAATGCCGGTCGTGACACTGAGGACATTGGTCGCCAGCCCGTTGCTGCCGACGTCCAAGAAAAACAATCTCATTTCACCCGAAGGCCACCACCAATTCTGTACGCCACTGTCGGCGGCCAGTTGGTAACTGAATCCCGCGGTTGCCGGAACGATCTGATACACGCCTCCGCCGGAGCCGTCGGCCGCAGTGGCACCGACCGTCATTTGATAGCTGCCATCATAATCACCTTTAACGCTCGCAGCTGGAGTGACCACCTCATGGTTGGCGTAGCCCGCGCCATAGGACCACGCGGTCCAACCCGTCGGGGCGGCGGCAGACACCGGCGAATTGAAATTGCCATTGGTCAGAAGACTCCTTGGCAGGGAGGACGCAACTGATGCCGTCAATTGATTGTTAGGTCCGGTGGAGTTGATCTGCAGATTGGCGAAACTCACCAGTCCGTTGCTGCCGGAAGTACCGATATTGAAACTCGTTGTGCCCAGCAGCGGACCATTGCCGGCACTCTGGACCACGGTTACGTTGAGGCTCGCCGGTAATCCATTGGTCGTGGGGTTGCCTGACGGATCGGCAGTCTGCAACACCGGCTGCTGGCCCAATGGCGATCCGTTGGTGGCAAAGCCGGGCTGCGTGGTCCAAATCAACCGGGTCGCCGGCGCTCCGGCCTGAAGGGTAACGATGGCGAGGTTGGCTGAAGAAACGTATCCATCAAAGACCCGGTACTGAAACGTGTCGGTTCCGCTGGAGCCCCCTTTCGGGGTGTAGGTGAATGCACCATTTGAACTGAGGGTCAGCAGACCATTCGTGGGATTGGCAACCAGAACCGCAGTGAGATTGATTCCGGGTTGACCGAGGTTGATGTCCTGATCATTGCTCAAGACGCCGGAACTGCTGCCGACAGTCAACGTCCCGTTATTGGTATAAAAATCCGCCACGGCGATCGGGGCACCCAGATATTGCTTGAGAAACGGGGTAATGGCAAAAGCGGCACTTGTCTTCCACTGCGACCAATCATTGGAGATGGTGCCCAGGGAATCATTTTGAATATTCGGTTTGGGCGGCCAGGTGCTGCCGGTCGGGTCATAGATGCCCCAGGAATTTCCGACGCCGCCCGCGATGGCTTTGTAGGCCCAATTGTCC
Source organism: uncultured Bifidobacteriaceae bacterium (assembly GCA_964555775.1). Lineage (GTDB taxonomy): Bacteria > Verrucomicrobiota > Verrucomicrobiia > Limisphaerales > UBA11358 > UBA11358. The sequence continues at coordinate 21,892 of CAZKTW010000003.1, forward strand.
CAGCTCACGTTGTTCTGATCGTACTGCAGGATGGAGTACTGCCAGGCAGATTGGGTGCCGTGGCTGTTGAATTCGCCGATAAAACACGGGACATTCCACGACTGATGGTTGTTAAAATCGTTTACCTGCTTGTCCGTCTCAGCTTTTTCACCGCTGGGAGATGTGTCGCCGGCGTAGGCGTGCATTGAATAGACAACATTGGTCCAGCCGTATTGCGATGGGAGAGGCAAGACATTCCATTCCCAATTCAATCCCTGGCCGCTCCAACATCCCTCAAGCACAATGATATGATCCGGGTCAGCCGTACGAACCGTCAGGTACAAATTGGTGTAGGCGCTCCAGAGGGCGGCCTGGGTGGGCGCGCCGAAGGGCTCATTGATCAGATCGTAGCCGGCCACGGCTGGGTTGCCTCTGAAGTGCGCGGCGACATTCGACCAGATCAGGGAGGTTTGGTTCTGGAAGGCGATGCTCGTCCAATATTGGTTCTGATTCGCCTGTGCGGTGCTGTCCGAGGAACTTTGCCCGCCAGGAAGTCCGTGGAAATCAATAATGGTGTAAATTCCGCGCTGCCATGCATTGGTGACCAGCCAGTCCATTTTTTCAAACGCGTCGGCGCGCCAGGTGCCATCCAGCCGCTGGACATTGCCCCACCAGAATGGCAGCCGCACACAGTTCATGCCCAGCGCTTTGATGTTATCCAGGTCGTTGGTTGTGATCCAGGTATCCTGGTAGGTCTTGAGCAGACTTTCCTGAGCGGTGACTCCGAAGCGGTTGTTCAGTGTTTGAACGACGGCATAATTATCCGCCAGCCCGGAGGAATCCATCGGGCACATCCAGCCTTCCATCAACAGCCAGCTGCCCAGATTTACGCCGTGAAGCGGAACAATGTCGCCTTGGCCGTGGTTGTTCCTGATGTTCTGGCCGCTGGTCACCAGAAATGGATCTGGCGCTCCGTAGGCCTGCGCCGCAACGGCCAAGGCCACTATCAGCCCGATGGATATTGGAATCGGAACCCACATGCCGGAGTGTCGTCGATCAAGCGTTCCAGGAATTAATTGATTCAACATAATTGTCTTTGCGGAACTTGATTCGATGGATTAGTAGTGAATGTATACTTGCCGGTTATTCGACGTAGAACTTACCGCACCACTTCAATTATGTAAACAAATTTCTATCTGATGGCATTCTGGCATTAACGGCTTATGAAGCGGGAATCAATCGCATATAAATGCCATATAAATAGGGTATTAAAGCAATTCACGACTGATTTTAAGGAAGGCTTCAAGCAATCGTAAATTGTCAAAAAACAAGTTGACAAGGCGTAATAAGTGTAATAGCATTTCTACAAATAAGCCCTGTCAGAAACAATTGATGCATTTATTGTCAGTATCGAATTCGCGTCCTAGTCATGAAAACAACCAACCAATCATGAAAACTCAGACTCCCAAGATTGAAATATTCCAACAGTTAGTTCGATCAAACATCATGGCTCAAGGCTCAGCGTCGTTGGCGGCCCTGAGATGGCATGGAATTTTGCTGGCGATCATCCTTTTAACGGTTTGTTCCGCTCGCGCTTCCACCAACAACCTGCTGATCAATGCCGACTTTAATGGCGGGTCATCCGGATGGAGCACTTTTACCTACGGTGGTGGATGGGCCAGTTTTGAAATTCCCGGTCCTCTTGCCGGGACCACCGCCACCACCTGGCCCACGGGTTGGCCCGGAGGGGCAGGAACAAACGCCGCTGGTACCGGTCCGCTGTATGATGGGACGTTGCAGTTGACCTGCGGCGCAGCTGGTAGTGGAGGTGGCTTTGCCTGGCAAACGATCGCTGCTGCCCCCGGGGTTCAATATACCCTTACGGTTCAGGCGGGTGCCCAGAATTGGTGGCTGCCTACCGGTGAAATCAGGCTTTGGTTCCTCGATGCCAGCAGTGCGATCATAACCTCGAATTTCGTGGAAACCTGCTACACCCTTCATGGTTCTCAAAATGGAGGCTTGGGGGATTTTTATGACGTCGGAGTGCCTTATCAGAATTGGACCAACGTGGCGACGGCGCCGGTCGGCACAAAATTTCTCAAGGTGGAACTTTGTAATCCGGTCGGCACGGGTTCCGCCTGGTTTGACAACGCTTACCTGACCGCCCCCATTGATCCACCCACGTTTTCGAAACTCTATCCGGACGGCACCCGGCTCCTGCAAAGCACCAACAAACTTGCTTTCACCGTAAGTTCAGCGGCACCAATTAACGGCAGCGGTATTTCGGTAACTTTGAACGGCGCGGATATTTCGGGCGGTCTGGTGATCACCGGGTCAGGAACCACCAATGTCACCGTTAGCTATTCCGGGTTGCAACCTAACCAAGTCTACACCGCGGCAATCGTGGTTACGGACACGGTGAATCTCACTTCGCTAAAAAACATAACTTTTGATACCTTTGCCCCAAGTTTTTCCTGGGAAGCCGAGGACTATGATTATGGTTCCGGCCAGTTCACGAACAATCCGATTCTATCAGGCACACCGGTGTCAGGCAGTTACTTCGGAGTCACTGGCACCGAAGGAATCGATTTTCATGACAAGGGCGCCAGTGGTCCCCGGAATTATCGCAGTGCCGATCCCATGTCCACGGACATTTCCGGAGACATCGCCCGTCAAAACTTCGTGGATGCTGGGGTGTCGGATTATATGGTTGGCTATTTTGACGGTAACGGTTTTGCCGCCAACAACAATGTTGGACTCGGCGGATATCAGCCCCAGGAATGGATCAATTATACGCGGAACTTCCCGGCGGGAACCTATAATGTTTGTGCGCGGGTCGCCAGCGGCAATGGCCCGACGGCCACGGTACATGTTTCCAAGGTGATCAGCGGGCAGGGCACTCCCACCCAAACAACTTCCGATCTGGGTGTCTTTAGTTTCCCCGCCTTGGGCTGGGGTTCCTATAATTACATTCCATTGACTGACCGGTTCGGCAACCCGGTAGCGGTTGCGCTTTCCGGCACCAATACCCTGAAAATCCTGGCGGGGTCCGGGGCCAACCTTAATTTCTTCTTCCTGTTGCCGGTCGATGCCAACACGCCAGCCATCACCGGTGTGTACCCGGACGGCAGCACCCTGATTCAGGGCACCAATAAACTCGTCTTTACGGTCAGCAGCGTCGGCCATTCGATTGCTCAGAGCAATGTGTTGGTGACCCTGAACGGCGTCAACGTTTCCTCGAGCCTGACCTTCGCCGGCTCGGCCAGCAGTTGGAATGCGAGTGCGCCGCTGGCGCTCAACGTCACGAATTACACCGCCGTCATCAGCGTGACGAATGACATCGGGTATGGCCATTCGACCACGGTGTATTTTGATACGTTTAACCCGGCGAGTTATGACATTGAAGCCGAAGATTATGATTTTGATCCGAGCCTAAGCCCGGTTCCAACCGGCAGTGGGCTGCGTTTTATTGATAATCCAGTGATCACTTCCAACGCGACCGCCAACAGCTATTTTGATCAGCAGGCAGGACTATCAGTGGACGCGTATTGGGGAGATGTCGTTACGGTGCAAACGGATCCTTTCCGATATAGGCAGAGTGATTTTCTTTCCACCGATCTTTGCGGTGACAATCCGACGCGGGGCCTGCTGGCAGCTCAGTTGACCAATGCGTGGGCCTTCGGTTATAATATTGCCTATTGGGCTACTAATTCGTGGATGAATTATACCCATGCTTATCCGACAAACACTTTCAATGTGTATGGCCGCCTCGCATCAGCCACCAACATCCAGGTCCAGTTGGATCAGGTCGTCGGCGGAGTTCCCAATTATATCGGTACATTCGCCATCCCATCGGGACGCGGTTGGGGCGCCTACGACTGGATCCCTTTGGTGAACACCAACAACGGACAATTGGCTGCGGTTACATTGGGTGGAGTGGCAACCTTGCGGGCGACAAGCCTTGTTGCTGGCCCGAATGCGAACAGTTATCTGTTGGTGCCGGTGGTGACAGTTCCATTGCCGCTGCAGTGGAACTTTTCGGCCGGTGTCCTGACTTTGAACTGGGCCAATGCGGCATTTCATCTGCAAGTGCAGACGAACGCGATCAGCGGTGGATTGAAATCAAACTGGTCTAACTACCCCGGCGGCGGAAGCAGTCCAGTGACTATCCCGGTGGATAAATTATCCGGGTCCGTATTTTTCCGGTTATCGAACTAGGCGTTTGATCAAGCTGGGCCGTGGCGTTTCGGGGGGACGCTCCGGCCAGCAAACCTGCAGCAGCTTAGCCCAGTCGATGTAACGCATGGTTTAAGAAGTACGAGATATGAGACTTATATTGTTGAAAACGCCGAAACGGCAGGAAGCGCGGAGAGTCATAGCCGCTTTTACGCTAGTCGAGCTGTTGGTGGTGATCGCCATCATCGCCATACTGGCCGCCTTGTTGTTGCCGGCGCTGGGCCGCGCCAAACTGAAGGCAGCCGGAATCGCTTGTATGACCAACTTGAAACAATTGCAACTCGGATGGCAAATGTATGCGGACGATAATCAGGATAACCTTGTGCCCGTAGGAGGGCTTCCTGATCTGGTAACGACTCACAACGACGCGTTGGTGGCGGCGCTGCCGCAATGGGTGTTTGGCCGTGTCGACACCGGCCCTTCTGCCAATGATACCTGGTTTATCCACAAGGGATTGCTGTTTCCGTATATTCAGAACTCAAAGGTTTACAAATGCCCGGCCGACGTGTCGGAAGTGAACAATTTGCCGACGATCCGTAGCATGTCCATGAACTGCTGGTTAAATCCGATGCATGTTTGGAACACTCCAAGCGACGTTGAAACCATTTATCGGAAGACTGCGGATTTAAAAAGGCCGGGGCCTTCCAGCCTCTTCGTGTTTATTGATGAATCAAGATATTGCATCGACGATGCTTTTTTCGTCAATAGTTTACAACCTTCGAAAAAGGAAAGGTGGATCAACGCGCCCGCTACCTATCACGGGGACGCTGGTGGATTATGTTATGCTGACGGTCACGCGGAGATCAAGCGGTGGAAAGATGGCAACTTGCTGATTTCAAACAAAACGCTGAAGCCGCCGCCTAACCCGGACTTTCCGGCGGACAACTCGGGGGATTGGGAATGGCTGCTGGAGCGCACCACGGTTTTGCGTTGATTGACGTACGGTCTGTGGCCATGTCCCAAGCTGATGATATTCTTGCAGTGAACCTACAAAATTTAGTCAAATCTCGTAAATAATTATGGAAGTGAGAAAATGGACCTGCACGTTGCTGGCTTTGTTTACGTCTGGCATGACGGCAACGATCAGCGCTGCTGAGAATGCCGACAAGCCGGTCGCCGTTTATGTGACGGCAAAGAATACGGGGCAATATTTGGCCAAAACCGCCGACCTGGGTTTGGTGCCAATGGCGCAGCCAACCGAGCAGGAGCCGTGCATTTTTGTCGACCGCGCCATGACTTTCCAAACCCTGCTGGGCATTGGCGGTGCCCTGACGGATGCCTCGGCCGAGACGTTCTACAAATTGCCCAAGGACAAGCAGCAGGAGATAATACGTGCCTATTTCGATCCGGAAAAAGGGATCGGCTATTCCCTGGGACGCACCCATATCAACAGTTGCGACTTTTCCAGCGAGAGTTACACCTATGTCAACGCTGGCGACAAGGAATTGAACAGCTTTAGTGTTGCGCATGATGAAAAATATCGAATTCCCTTCATCAAGGAGGCCCTGGCCGCCGCCGGCAAGGATTTCACCCTGTTCATCAGTCCCTGGAGTCCGCCGGCCTGGATGAAGAGCAACAACGACATGTTGCACGGCGGCGATTTGCAGCCGGCCTTCTATGATGCCTGGGCCAATTATTACGTCAAATTCATCAAGGCTTACCAGAACGAAGGCATCAACATCTGGGGCCTGACCGTGCAAAATGAACCCATGGCCAGCCAGACCTGGGAATCCTGCATTTACACGGCCCAGGAGGAATGTGATTTCGTCAAAAATCATCTCGGGCCGGTCCTGGAGAGCGCCGGGCTCAAGGATAAGAAGATTCTCGTCTGGGATCATAACCGGAACCTGATGTACCAGCGATCGCAGACGGTTCTGGATGATCCGGCCGCTGCAAAATATGTGTGGGGTGTGGGTTTCCACTGGTATTCCGGTGACAATTTTGAAAATGTCCGGCGTGTCAAGGAGGCTTACCCGAACGTGAATGTGCTGTTGACCGAAGCTTGCCTATATCCATTTGACCTCAAAAAAATCGGCGAGTGGCAGTGGGGCGAGACTTATGCCACTTCGATGATCAATGATTTCAACAATGGAGCCGTGGGGTGGACCGATTGGAACATATTGCTGGATGAACACGGCGGGCCAAATCATGTCAATAATTTCTGCTATGCCCCCATTCACGGCGACACCAAAACGGGTCAGTTGTATTATTTGAATTCGTATTACTATATCGGGCACTTCTCGAAATTCATCCGGCCCGGAGCCAGACGAATCGTCAGCTCTTCAACTGTGGATACGTTGAAGACGACGGCGTTTCTAAATCCGGATGGGAAAATTGCGGTCGAGGTTCTCAATCTCTCGGACAAGGCACAGCCATTTTCATTCTGGCTGGAAGGCAAAGCGGCAAAAACCATAAGTCCGGCCCATTCCATGATGACCCTGATCTATCAAACCCCCCTGGCCTTGGCTGGCAATCAGCGGAGCCATCCGCAGCCATGAGTCGGAGCCAGGTTCGCGGCGGGACTTTCGCCGGCAATCAGACGGGCGTTTGCCTGGTTTTTGCTCCCTGAATCGCCCGCCAGGTTGCTTCACCGGTGGCGGGAGAAGCCAGCGGGATTTCGCGTTGCCCGGAACCAAATGCCGCCACCGCGTCGCGAATCGCCTCCCGCACGGAGATGGCCAGCATCAACGGCGGTTCGCCGACGGCTTTGCTGCCGTGAATCGTTGCGGGTTGGGCCGCGTTCTGGAGGAAGCGCACGTTGAATTCCAGCGGCCGATCGCCAACGGTGGGAATTTTGTAGGTGTCGGGCGAGTGGGTCAGCAAAACACCCTGGTCATTCCACACCAGTTCCTCGCTGGTCAGCCAGCCCGCGCCTTGCACGAAACCACCTTCGATCTGGCCCAGGTTGATTCCGGGATTTATTGACTCGCCCGCATCATGCAAAATATCCGTCCGTAAAATCCGGCTCATGCCGGTGAAGCCATCCACCTCGACCTCCGTGACTGCCGCCCCCACGGCAAAATAATGAAACGGTTTTCCCTTGCCCCTGGCCCGGTCGTAATGGATTTCTGGCGTGCGATAATACCCGGTTGATGAAAGTCCAATACGCTGGAGATAGGCGGCGACCACAACTTCCTTGAACGCGATTCTGAACTCTCCCAATCCGGCGCCGGAAACAATATCAACGGCGGAGACGAAATTGTCGGCGAAAGCCAGCTGGTCCGACGCAATCTCGCGTCCACTGAGCGTGGAAAGTAGTTGGGCCGCGACCGGCGCGAGCCGCGTCCGCAGGATGTCGCAGGCATTTTTCACCGCCATGCCGTTCAGGTCGGTGCCACACGACGCCGCCGTGGCGGATGTATTGGGCACTTTGTCCGTGCTGGTCGGCATGACGCGGACCTTGTCCAATGAAATTCCCAGTTCTTTCGCGGCCACCATCGCGATGTTGGTGTGGACGCCCTGGCCCATCTCCGTCGCGCCGTGATTCACCTGCGCCGTGCCGTCCTGATAGATCAAAACCAGCGCGCCCGCCTGGTTCAAATGTGTCATCGTGAAGGAAATTCCAAATTTCACCGGCGTCATCGCCAGTCCGCGTTTGCAATGCGCGTGTTGCGAATTCCAGGCTGTGACTTCCGCGCGGCGTTTTGCCAATGCGGAAGTCTCCTTCAATTCATGCCAGAGGCGCTGGAGGTGGTTGTCTTCGATTTCCTGTCCATAATGGGTTGTGTTGGTTTCACCTTTCCCCCGGTACAGGTTTCGCTCACGAATTTCCTCGGGCGGCTTGCCGAGCCGGCGCGCAATACGGTCGATGATTTCCTCGATGACCAGCATCCCCTGCGGCCCGCCAAAACCGCGAAACGCCGTGTTCGATGCAAGATTGGTTTTCGTGACCTGGCCGCTGAACTCGGCGCACGGCACGTAATAGGCGTTGTCCAGGTGAAACACCGCGCGGTCGGTCACCGGCAGGGAGAGATCGAGCGACCAGCCGCCGTTGGAAAACAATTCGATCTTCGCCGCGAGCAAATCACCGTCGGAATTGTAACCAACCTTGAATCGCGCCAGAAACGGATGGCGTTTGCCGGTGATCATCATGTCGAGATCGCGGTTTACGCGCACGCGCACCGGACGGTGCGTTTTTGCCGCCGCCAAGGCGGCCAGGGCGGCAAACGTCGCCGCCTGCGTTTCCTTGCCGCCAAATCCGCCGCCCATGCGGGGACTTTGCACCACGACCTGGTTCACCGGCACATGCAACAGATGCGCGACGACATGCTGCACCTCGGAAGGGTGTTGCGTCGAGGACATGACGAACATCGATCCGTCCTCGCCCGGTTCCGCGCACGCCGCCTGCATCTCCAGATAAAAATGCTCCTGCCCCGCCATATAAAACTCGCCGTCGAGAACCTGTGGTGATTTTTTCAGGGCCGATTGCACGTCGCCCCGCCGGATAAAATTCGGGTCGGTGTGGAAACTGTTTTGCGCGATGGCCTCCTCGATCTTCAGAATCGGCAGCAGGGGTTCGTACTCGATGTTTATTTTTTCAGCTGCGACGCGGCAGGCTTCCTGGGTTTCACCCACCACCAGCGCAACCATCTGGCTGTGATAAAAAATCTCCTTGTCCGCCAGCAGAATTTCATCCTGTCGCACTGCGCCAACGTCGTTTAACCCTGGTACATCTTCCGCCAGCAACACGGCGACGATGCCCGGCATGGTCTTTGCCGCGGCAGCATCACGTTTCAGGATTCTGGCTCGGGCATGGGGCGCGCAAACCGGCCAGATTTCGAGCATACCCTTTCGCGCGGCAAAATCATCCGTGTAAACCGCCTCCCCGGTGACATGCTTGTGCCCGCTTTCGTGTGGTGGCGGGAGCGATGCTGACTCCAGGCCGTTCCGATATTCGAGCGGTGAAGCGGCGTGAACGCCGCGCTCCGGTTCGCCGGCAAGGAATTTTTCCAGCAAACTTGTGATCAGACCGTTGCGGTATTCCGCCGAACCGCGCACGTCGGAAATCGGGGTGAACTCCGTCCGCAAAACCGGCAGCACGCTTTGTATCGTTTCTTCGTTCCAAACCTTGCCGAGCAGCGCCGCTTCGGCGTTTTTGGCGCGCAAAGGCATCACGGCGACTCCACCGTAAGCGAGGCGAACATGGCGGATGATGTTCTGCCGGTCCAAATCCACGGTGAAGCATCCGGCGACGGTGCTGATGTCCATCTCGCGGCGTTTGGAAACCTTGAACCACGCGGTCCGGCGGGTCAGGCCCGCGGCAGCCCCGCTGCGCGACAGGATGATGGTTTTAAGGACTTCGTCCGGTTTCAGAGCGGTCTGGCGATAAGCGATGAAGAATTCGCCAACGGGCAGCGTGCGTTCACCTGATTCCGAAGCCAGAACCACCTTGGCGTCCAGCGCCAGCAGCACGGGTGCGCTGTCACCGATGGGCGAGGCGGTGACGAGGTTGCCGCCCATTGTGGCGCGGTTGCGAATCTGCCGCGACCCGAACATCCGGAGCATGTCGCCCAATGCGGGAAATTCCGGACCCAGCCGGTCTTCAATTTCCGTGAGCGTGACTGCCGCGCCGATGCGCCATTCGTCGTTTGTACATTCGACAGTCGCCAATTCCGCCACCGCTTCGACCGAAATCAGCGTCGGGAATTTCTTAAAGCGCTTGGTGATGTCGAGGCCGAGTTCGGTTGCGCCGGCGATGAGCCGCGCTTCGGGGTTTTGTTTTTTCAGGCGCAGCAGGTCGGCGAGTGAAACCGGGCGGAAGAATTTCTCCCCGGCGGATTGATATTCTGCCCAGCCGGGTTTGGCGCCGGTCTTTTTCAGGTGTTCCGCGAAAGGGTCGTTGCCATTTTCCGTCGTGCGTTCGGCAAAGGCGGCCATGGCCGCGTCGCGAATCGGGCGATAGCCGGTGCAACGGCAGAGATTGCCGGAGAGCTGCGCATCGAGATCGTCGTGCGTGTGGAGGTCGTCGCGGTAGTAACCCTCGAACATCGAGCAGATGAACCCGGGCGTGCAATAGCCGCATTGCGAGCCGTGGCCCTCCGCCATCGTGCGTTGCACGGGATGCCGGTTCGCCGGACCGCCCACGCCTTCCACGCTCACGGCCTCGCGCCCCGCGAGCAGGCAGACCGGCATGAGGCAGCTGTTCACCGCGCGATAAGCCGGTTTGCCGTGCGCGTCGCGCTCGATGATGACGACCGAGCAGGCGCCGCAATCGCCCTCGGCGCAGCCTTCCTTCGAGCCGGTCAGGCCGCGGCTGCGCAAAAATTCGAGCAGCGTGGTATTGGGCGAAATGCCTTCCCCACGGATCGGGTGGCCGTTCAATGTAAATTCCAGCACATCGCTCATAAACGGCTTCCTCCCTTGCGCCGGTGCGGCCGCAGATCAAATACAGCAGGAATCTGCATATGAGGCTAAGTTAACAAATTCAGGAGTTGAGACAATGAATTTGGCACTGACGCCGTTGGCGCGGGCGGATTGCCTCAAGGCACGATGCGGGTGCCGGTATGGCCATCCAGCGCCGCCGAGAGTTTTTCGGGGCAGGTGATCACGGCTTCGCGGCCGCCGTTTTGGATGAATTGCAGGCAGGCTCCGATTTTGGGGAGCATGGAGCCGGACTTGAAGTGGCCTTCGGTGATGTATCGGCGGGCTTCGGCCACGGTCATCGAGTCCAGCGCCCGCTGGGCGGGTTCTCCGAAATTCAGAAAAACCTTTTCCACGGACGTGGAAATGACGAGCAGGTCCGCGCTGATTTCGCGGGCAAGCACCGCGGCGGCGAGGTCTTTGTCGATCACCGCCGGCACGCCGCTCAACAATCCGTTTTCGTCCGCGATCACGGGAATTCCGCCGCCGCCCGCTGCCACCACGACGTAGCCGTTTCCGACCAGGTCGCGCACAACCTTGGATTCAATGATGCGAATCGGCACGGGCGAGGCGACCACCCGCCGCCAGCCGCGTCCGGCGTCCTCGATCATGGTCCATTTTTCGACCCGCATCCGTTCCCCGGCCTGCTCGCGCGTGTAAAATTCGCCGATCGGCTTGGAGGGTTTTGCGAACGCCGCATCGTTCCGGTCAACGAGGGTTTGCGTCACGACCGTGGCGACGGATTTTTTCAGGCCGCGCCGGCGAAATTCGTTTTCCAATGCCTGTTGCAACTGATAGCCAAGTGCGCCCTGCGTGTCCGCGACGATGGAATCCAACGGAACCTCATGGAGCAGGCCGCGGGAGTGCTCGCTGCGCAGCAGAATGAAGCCGACCTGCGGCCCGTTGCCGTGTGTGATGACGGCGCGATGGCCGCCCTCCAGCAAATCCGTGATATGCCGCACCGTCCCGACCACCGCGGCAAATTGATCGCGCACGCTTTGATGTTGTGCGTCCGTGATCAGGGAATTCCCGCCAATGGCGATGACGACGGTTTTCATGCGTGGAGTTTCATGGTTCAACCACTGCAAATCCTTCGTGCGTCAATTTGTCGCGCACCATCGAAATGTGCCCGGCGTCGCGCGTTTCGACGATGCAATGCACGCTGACCGTCGTGATGTCATCGCTGGAGAAGGCGCGATCGTGGGAGATTTCCAGGATGCTTGCGCCGGTTTCAGCAAGCAGTCCGGCGAAGCGCGCCAGGCCGCCGGGCCGGTCACTGATGGTCGCCGTGAAACGATAGAGTCTTCCGGCGGTGGCCAGCCCGCGTTCCAGCACGCGACCCAGGATGGGCGTGTCAATGTTCCCGCCGCACAATGGCAGCACGACGGTTTTCCCTTTCAGTTCGGGAACCAGCCCGGCCAGACAGGCCGCGAGCGGTGCCGCGCCCGCGCCTTCAACCACGGCTTTTTCGAGTTCCAGCAAATGTAATATTGCCAGGGCGATTTCGTGTTCGCCGACGAGGACGGTTTTGTCCACCAGGCGGCGTGCGATCTCAAAAGCGTTGCCGCCCACCTGCGGAACGCTCAAACCATCCGCGAGCGTCGGCTTCATCTCAACCTGCACCGGCCGGCCCGCCTGCATTGCGGCGCTGAAGCTGGCCGCGCGTTCCGGTTCAACCCCGATGATTTTCACACCAGGCTTCAATGTTTTCAGTGCGAGCGCCACGCCCGCGAGCAATCCCGCGCCGCCAACCGGCACAATGACCGCCTCGACGTCGGGGACCTGGTCGGCAATTTCCAGGCCGAGGGTCCCTTGTCCGGCAATGACGTCCGGATGGTCAAAGCCATTGATATAGCTGAGGTTTTTTTCGGCCGCGATTTCGTCGGCGCGAATTCTCGCTTCGCCCAGATCCACCCCGTGCAGGATCACGTCCGCGCCCAGCCGCCGGCAGTTGGCCACTTTCATCAGCGGCGCAAATTTGGGCATGACCACGGTCGCCGGGATGCCGAGCAGTTGCGCGTGGCAGGCCAGGCCGAGCGCGTGATTGCCCGCCGATGCCGCAATGACGCCGCGTTTTTTTTGTTCCGGTGAAAGCAGTGCGAGCGCATTGCGCGCGCCGCGTTCCTTGAAGCTGCCCGTGCGCTGGAGGTATTCGAGTTTGCAGAAGATCTTCATGCCGGTCGCCTCGGACAATGGGATTGAAAACGGGCACGGGGTTTGCACCACGTAGCCTGCGACCCGACCGGCCGCCCCCTGGATGTCTCGGAAGCTCACCGACATGGCATTACTAGCCATTGCGCGTTATCAGATGTCAACCGCAGAAATTGCACCCATCAAAAAATGGTAAACACTCGCCAATAACCGTGTGGGGAAGGGACTGTTTCAAGCGCATGCTGATTCAGTTAATCAAGCTGGCAGGTCATGAAAAACGCCCACGGCTCACTCACCGACGCCCAATTCCGGGCGGAACTGGAGCGGTGTGTTTACTGCGAGGAAAAGCCCTGTCAGGAAGCCTGTCCCGCCCACTGTTCGCCCGCGGATTTTATCATGGCGGCGCGGCTGGGCGGGAAATCGGATCTGCGGCGTTCGGCGGCGTTGATCCTGGGTGCGAACCCGCTGGGCTGGGTTTGTGGCGTCATCTGCCCCGATTACTTCTGCATGAAGGCTTGCTCGCGGCGGACGTTCGATCGCCCGATTGAGATTCCGGCGGTGCAAGCGACGGTCATCAAAAGGGCCAGCGCGGCCGGGCTGGCGAAATTCCACCGCGCCGAACCAAATGGCAGGACCATCGCCATCATCGGCGGCGGACCGGCGGGGCTGGGTGCGGCGGGTGTCCTCGCCCAACGCGGTTACAAAATTACGATTTACGAACAGCAAAAGCAGGCCGGTGGGGCGATGAACCTGATTCCGGATTACCGGCTGAACCCGCGGGTCGCTCGCGCGGACATTGCGTTTCTCAAGGGCCTCGGTGACATCGAATTCAAAACCGGCGTGTCGGTGACGATCGGCGAACCGACCCGGGGAGCGCCGGCGTCCCGCCAGCGTGTAGCTGTTTATCGCAAGCTGAAACCTGGCAGCGGGATGCTGGCGCTCCCAGGCAAGGCTCAAACACCGCTCAAAGAGTTTGACGCCGTCATCGTTTGCGCCGGCCTGGCGGAACCGATCAAATTGGACATTCCAGGCGAGGAACTCGCTTTGTCGTGGCAGGCGTTTCTGGAAAAACAGAAACAGCTCAAACTTAAAGGCAAAAAGGTCGCCGTTCTCGGCGGCGGTGCAGTGGCGGCGGATTGTGCGACGACGGCCAAACGTCTCGGCGCAGCTTCGGTTGAACTGGTTTACCGGCGTCGCCAGCGGGACATGCGGCTGACACAGTATGAGCGCGACATGCTGCTCGAACATGGTGTGGAGATCACCAGTTGCTCCAAGCCGCTTGCCGTCGTCAGTCTGGGCAAGCGGGTAATCGGTTTACGCATTACGCCGATGACACTGTCATCAGGCAAGGAGTCGCGGCCGGAGAATTTTGTCGCCAGCAAGAGGGAAACGCCCGTTTTTCGCGAATTCGACCTCGTGATTTCCGCCATCGGCAGCCGGCCCAGGCTCCCGGCCACGAAAGCCAGGGGAGTTTTCTACGCCGGTGACATGGTGCTCGGTGCATCCACCGTGGTGGAGTCCGTCGCCAGCGGCAAAAACGCAGCGCTCGAAGTGGACACGTTTCTGCACGGCGGCTCCGGGAGCGCGGACAGCCATCTCCGCGAGTCCCAATCGCACAGCAGAATCACGCGAACAAAACTGTCCGCGCTTCAGCCTGCTGCGAAGAGCCGGGTTATCCTGGCCGGCGTACCGCTATGCCCTGTGCCGCTCGACGCCGATTTTTTTGGCCGGAAGATTCGCTCGCCATTTCTACTTTCCGCTGCGCCGCATACGGATGGCTACGAGCAGATACGCAAAGCGTACGAACGTGGCTGGTCGGGCGGCGTGATGAAAACCGCGTTCGATAACGTGCCAATTCACATTCCCGCCGGCTACATGTTTGCGCTTACGCGCTCGACCTATGGCAATTGCGATAATGTCTCCGGCCATCCGCTCGACCGCGTCTGCCGCGAGGTCGAAAAGCTCGTAAAAGAATTTCCCGATCGCCTGACCCTCGCTTCAACCGGCGGTCCGGTCACGGGCCATGACGAGGCGGACAGGGCCGTGTGGCAATCGAACACGCGCAAGCTGCAAAATGCCGGCGCGATGGGCGTCGAATACAGTCTTTCCTGCCCGCAGGGCGGCGACGGGGCGAACGGCGATGTTGTTTCGCAAAACGCCGCGCTGACCGCGAAAATCATTGATTGGGTCATGGAAGCCAGTGATGACGACAATCCGAAGTTGTTCAAGCTGACTGCCGCCGTCACCGCGATTCAGCCGATCATCAAGGCGATTCAGGAAGTCTTCGCGCGTTATCCGAACCAGCAGGCTGGCGTTACGCTGGCCAACAGTTTTCCGGCGCTCGCGTTTCGCCGTTGGAGTTCACGCTTTAGCGTGCCGAGCGGGGACAAGCTAAAGCTTGAACACCAACCTCGTCGTTGGGATGAGAGCGTTGTCATCGGCATGTCCGGCGAAGGCGTGTTGCCGATCAGCAATCTCACCCTGGCCAAAGTTTCCAGCACCGGCATTGTTGTGTCCGGCAACGGCGGTGCGATGACCTACAAGGATGCGGCGAACTTCCTCGCGCTCGGCGCGCAGACCGTCCAGTTTTGCACCGCCGTGATGAAGTATGGCCTTGGCTATGTGGACGAACTTCATTCCGGACTCAGTTATCTGATGGAGGAGCGCGGCTTTCGCTCGGTGAAGGAACTCATCGGCTCGGCGCTGCCGAATCCAATCACTGACTTTGGCACGTTGTCGTCCACGAAACAACTTCCGCAAGTCGTCGCTGCGCTCTGCCAGCATTGCGGCAACTGCACGCGCTGTCCGTATCAAGCCATCGGATTGAACCGCCAGGGAGTCCCGGTGTTTGATCCAAGTCACTGCGTCGGCTGTTCGCTCTGCGCACAGAAATGTTTTGCCGGTGCGATTTCAATGCGCGACCGCACGCCGCAGGAACTGGCCGCGATGAACGAAAGTTAAACATGAACTTAATGCAGACAAATATGGAAGCAATTCAGTGCTCCAAAACAGCTGCACCTTTGAGGGCAATTTGCCAACGACAACCTTTTGTTGCATATGCAACAAAAGGTTGTCGGGTGATGCGCCGAATCAAATAGAACCCTCAATGCCCAACTCCTTGCTCATCGAAAATGGAACGGTGCTGACCTTGGGAAAAACCTCCAAGGTTCTGCGTGGCCATTCCGTGTTGATCGAGAACGGCCTGGTGGCAAAGGTCGCGCCGAAGCAGGCGATCAGGAACCACCGTGGCAAACGCATTGATGCGACGGGCAAAGTCGTTCTGCCTGGATTCATCAACGCCCACACACATTTTTACAGCAGCTTCGCGCGTGGGTTGACCAAGGCGAAGCCGTCGAAGAATTTCAACGAGATCCTCAAGAACCTATGGTGGCGGCTCGATTCCGCCCTGACCACGGAGGATTGCTACTACAGCGCGTTGATTGCGTTGCTCGGCTCGGTTCGTCATGGCACGACGACACTCATTGACCATCACGCCAGTCCGAACGCGGCAATCGGTTCGTTGGGCGCTATCGAGCGGGCTCTGCGCGAGACCGGCTTGCGCGCCTGCCTCTGCTATGAGTTATCCGACCGCGACGGTTCGCGCATCGCGCGGGCAGGTCTCGCGGAAAACGCGTGGTTCATCCTCCGCTGCCAGCGGCAGAACGACCCGCACGTGAGAGCGCTCTTCGGCCTGCACGCCTCGTTTACAATTTCGGATGTCACGATGGAGAAAGCAGCCGCCCTCGGCCACGAGCTGCGCACCGGATTTCACATCCATGTCGCCGAGGCGCAGGGCGATCAGGATTGGTCGCTGCGGCACAGCGGCCAACGCGTGGTCGAGCGGTTGAAGAAATTTGAAATCCTCGGCTCGCGCTCCATCGCCGCGCATTGCCTCCACGTCAACCCGCGCGAAATGGATTTGCTCGCGGAAACCAAGACTGCCGTGGTTCACAACCCGCAATCGAACATGAACAATGCCGTCGGCACGGCGAATGTCATCGAGTTGATGAAACGCGGCGTCCTTGTCGGCCTCGGCACGGATGCGATGACCACAAATATGCTTGAGGAGCTACGCGTCGCGCTGTGGGGTCAGCATCTGCGCGCGCAGAATCCCTCGGTTGGATTCGGCGAAGTGACGAGCACGTTGTTCGCGAACAATCCCAAGATTGCCGAGCGGATCTTCGGCCTGCGCTTTGGCGAGCTTTGCGCAGGCGCTGCCGGAGACATTGCGATTTTCGATTACGACCCGCCGACACCGCTGCAGAGCGGAAATGTATTCGGCCATCTCGTGTTTGGCATTTCACAGACCGAAGCGGACACGACCATCGTCGGTGGACGCGTGTTGATGGAGAACCGAATGCTTATTTTGAATCTCGACGAGGCGCGCGTGAACGCCCGCTCTCGCGAGTTGGCAAGAAACCTGTGGAGGCGAATGTGACTCAAACTGAAGTGACTCCTTCTTGTTCCGCGGATTTTCTGGGACTCCGGGAGAATCCCAAAGGGATTCAATCATTCAGCCCAGGGTTGCCGAGCTTGCGAGGCTACCCTGGGTGGAGATGCCAAATGATTTCGTTCAACCCTGAAAGGGTTGCATCACCGCGCACCAATTACCGATGCAACCCCGTTGGGGTTGAAAACATTTTTGGACGGTTACTCAGTGTAGTCCGCTCCGCGGCCAACCCTGGGCTGAATGATTTCAATCCCTTTGGGATTGTGAAGCTACTTTCAAAGAACAAAGAACGACTATGAAAACAAAGAAGCAAACAAAGACCCCGGTCACCTACGACCTGATTCGCAAACGCGCCAGGGCGATGGAGAAAGACACTACGCGCTTTCTTGCCGATCTCGTGCGCACCCAATCATTTTCCTCCAAGGAAAAAAATGTCATCGCGGTCATCAAGAAGGAGATGCAGGCGATCGGCTTTGATGGCATCAAGATTGATGGTCTCGGCAACATCATCGGCCGCATTGGCAAGGGCAAGCGCGTCATCGCCTTCGACGGACACGTGGACACGGTTTATCCCGGTGACTTGTCGGCATGGAAGTTTGATCCGTTCAAACCGTTCGTGAAGGCTGGAAAAATCTGGGGTCGCGGCACGGTGGACCAGAAAGGCGGCGTGGCCACTATGATTCATGCGGGCCGGCTCATCAAGGAACTCGGCTTGAACGATCAGTTTACGGTTTTGTTCACCGCCACGGTGATGGAGGAAGATTGTGACGGGCTGTGCTGGCAATACCTGCTCAACGTCGAGAAGTTGAAACCTGAACTCGTTGTCATCACCGAGCCGACGAACATGAACATCTATCGCGGCCACCGCGGGCGCATGGAAATTCGCGTCGAGGTGAAGGGCAGGAGTTGTCACGGTTCGGCGCCGGAACGCGGCGACAACGCCATCTACAAAATCGCCCGCATCGCGCTGGAGATTGAGAAGCTCAACCAGCGGCTGAAGGACGATCCATTCCTCGGCAAAGGCACGGTCACGATTTCAGAAGTGAAATCGTCCTCGCCGTCGCTGTGCGCCGTGGCGGACGAAGCGGGCATACATCTGGATCGCCGGCTCACTTGCGGTGAGACGAAGGCGAGCGCCATTGCCGAAGTGAAGGACGCCGCGAAACGCGCCGGTTATCCGGACGCGAAGGTTTACGTGCTCACCTATGAGGAAGCGGCTTACACGGGCAAAGTTTATCCGACGGAAAAATACTATCCGACCTGGGCGCTCGAAAAGAAATCGCCGTATCTCAGGAACGCTGTCGCTGCTTACGCGGGCGTGTTGGGGAAGCAACCGTTCGTGGACAAATGGACGTTTAGCACGAACGGCATCGCCACAGCCGGCATGAAGGGCATTCCGACCTTCGGCCTCGGACCAGGCAACGAAATTTATGCCCACGCGGCGAATGAAGCGTGCCCCGTCGAACACCTGAGCGGCGCGGTCGCGTTCTACGCGGCGCTCGTGGCGAAACTGAACGGAAAGGTTTGAGGATTTGAAATGAAACGAGCCCTCACCCCGGCCTACTCCCATCCGATGGGAGAGGGAGCATCGCACTCCGTCTCCCTCTCAGTCGTAAACGCGGGATTTGCCGGACAAGGGTTGGAATATCGCAAAACATTCGCTTGCTGTTCCCCTCTCCCGTCGGACGGGAGAGGGGGCAGGGGTGGGGGATGGACTGAAATCGAATGACCAGGTTCATTTACCAGTGCAGCAATTGCGGCAAGCGTAACCAGCGTGACGCGGTGCGCTACCTCTGTCCGCTGTGCGCGCGCGACTATCACCCCGGCATTCCGCTGATTGGTGTGCTGTCGGCACAATTTGATTACGACGAA
Source organism: uncultured Bifidobacteriaceae bacterium (assembly GCA_964555775.1). Taxonomy (GTDB): domain Bacteria; phylum Verrucomicrobiota; class Verrucomicrobiia; order Limisphaerales; family UBA11358; genus UBA11358. The sequence continues at coordinate 40,940 of CAZKTW010000003.1, forward strand.
ATCCGGAGAAAGTTCCGGAAGGACAAGCCCGACTGGAATTTATTCTCGGCGGTGGAGGAGAAGTTCTTTCCGCCGATTCCGGTCGGCAATACCCCGTTCTTCCAATCGGCCGCACTTGGGGCCAAACTCGGTTTCGCCAACGTCTGGATCAAGAACGACGGGCTGAATCCCAGCGCGTCGCTCAAGGATCGCGCGTCGTTCCTCGTGGTGGCCGAGGCGACCCGGCTGAAGGAGCAAACCATCGTCGCAGCTTCCACCGGCAACGCCGCCAGCGCGCTCGCCGCCATCTGTGCCGCAGCCGGAAAGCGTGCGCTCATTTTTGTCCCCGAAAATGCGCCGAGGGCCAAACTGGTGCAGATGATTCTCTACGGCGCGACGGTGGTCCCGGTGCGCGGGACGTATGACGAAGCGTTCCGGCTCTCGCTTGAATATACCGCCCGGCGCGGCGGACTGAATCGCAACACCGCGTATCATCCGCTCACCATCGAAGGCAAAAAAACCGTCGGGCTGGAAATCTGGCGGCAGAACCACTGGCGCGCGCCGGACGCGATCCTTGTTCCCACCGGCGACGGTGTGATCATCAGCGGCGTCCACAAGGCATTTTGCGATCTGAAGGCGGCGGCCCTGATTTCACGGCTGCCGCGGCTCGTGTGCGTGCAAGCGGAGAAGTCCAACGCCATTCACCATTACGTCGAGTCCGGTGTTTACGAAAACGCCGCGCATCCGGACACGATTGCGGATTCCATTTCCGTTTCGATTCCCGCGAACGCTCACCTCGCGCGCCGGGCGATTCTTGAAAGCGGCGGCTTCTCCATCACCGTGAGTGACCACGAGATCCTCGCCGGCCAACGAACGCTGGCGGCGAAGACAGGCGTGTTCGCCGAGCCAGCCAGCTCGACGGTTGTGGCGGCGCTGAAAAAGTTGCGTGGTTCAAAGCGGCTGGGTCGCCATGAGCAAATTGTCCTGCTCATCACGGGTCATGGCTTGAAGGACGTCGAAGCCGCGATGGGTGGCATCCAATTGCCGAAAGCCGTTGAGCCAACGCTTGCGGCGGTCGAAGTCGTGCTGAGGGCCAGGGCGAAGAAAGTGAGACTTTAGTGTGAGCCGTAACGCATCAACAGGGACGCCTTTCGGAAATTCCACGCGAAGCGGAAGCCTGGCGGAATGCTTGAATAACGGGCGGTTCTGCAATCCGAAAGGGATTGTGTCTTCCAGCCCAGGGTTGCGAGGAACGAGCTACCCTGGGTTGACTGCAGGGTTCGCAACCCCAACGGGGTTGTGTCGCCTTTCCGCCGACGCGCCGAAACCCCGGTGGGGTTGTTTGTCCTCGGGCATGTTTCCCAGGGTAGCTCGTTCCTCGCAACCCTGGGCTTTAGGCTGGAATCCCTTTGGGATTCATGTCGGGAATTTCTGGAAAGAATTGCGTTTATGAGCATCGACACAAAACAACCATGCTGGCGCAATGACGCTTACGCCAAGGTCACCGGCAAGGCGAAGTTCACGGACGACCTCAAGTTCGCCAACATGCTTCATGCTGCGCCCGCATATTCCGATTTTGTTCATGCGCGCATTGTTTCGATTGACACCGGCGCCGCTGAAAAGGTTTCCGGCGTGATCCGCGTGCTGACGGCGAAGGCTGTGCCGGGCGAGAACCGCTTCGGCCAGATCATCCGCGACTACCGCATCTTCGCCGACGACAAGATTCGTTACCACGGCGATGTCGTCGCCGTCGTCGTGGCGGAAACGCGCGAGATTGCCATTCACGCGGCGCAATTGGTCAAGGTGGATGCGGAACCGCTTCCGGTCGTGCTTGATCCAGAGGCGGCGATGCTGCCGGATTCGCCGCTCGTTCACGAAAATCATGGCTCAAACATCGTGAACTCCCACGTCGTCAGGCGTGGAAATGTGGGCGAAGGTTTCAAGCAGGCTGATTTCATCATCGAGGAGCAATTTCAGACGCAGACCATCGAGCACGCCTACATGGAAACCGAGGCGGCGGTTTGCGTGCCACGGTCCACCGATGGTGTCATCGAGGTTTACGGCAGCATGCAACATCCGTTCAGCACGCGGCGATTTGTGGCGGCGTGCCTGGGGGTGGCGCTTTCGGAAGTCGAGATCATCGGCACGCCGATGGGCGGCGGCTTTGGCGGCAAGGACGACACGGCGGCCATGGTTTGCGCGCGGACGGCGCTCGCGGCCAGGCTGCTTGGCCGCCCGGTGAAGACGGTTTATCGCCGCGACTGGTCCATGCGCGAGAGCTACAAGCGCCACCCCTATCGGGTGCATTACAAGATGGGCGTGACGAAGGCAGGCCGCATCACGGCGGTGCAATGCCGCATCGTCGCCGACGGCGGCGCGTATTGTTCCGTCACGCCGTGGGTCACGTGGCGCTCGACCGTCCAATGCTGCGGACCTTACCTCGTCGAAAACGTCCACTGCGACACGTTCGGCGTTTACACGAACAACGTCGTTGCCGGTGCGATGCGCGGGTTTGGATCGCCGCAAATGAATTTCGTCATCGAGCAAATCGTGGAAATGGCGGCGCAAAAGGCCGGCATTACGGGAATTGAATTCCGCCGCCGTAACCTGGTCCGCCAGGGCAGCGTGACCATCACCGGCCAAAAGCTCGACGGCCACAAGGTTGCAATGGAGCAGGCGCTCGACACCGTGTTGCACGAAATGGATTACGAAAAGAAACTGGCGCGCTGTTCGCACGGACAAGCGGAGCGCCGGTCTCCGAACGGGCGCGAATCGAATCAGCCCTTGCCACGAGCCGGGTCGGAGACCGGCGTTCCAGTTGCAGACGACGAGCTTTACGGCATCGGCCTGGCGATGAGTTATCGCGGGGTGAGCCTCGGGGCGGAGGGCGTGGATTTTTGCGCGGCCATCATCAATGCGCAGGCGGATGGCTCGATCTTGCTCGAAACCGGCATTCACGAGAACGGGCAAGGCTCGGAATCGGCGATGTCGCTGTTGCTCGCGGAGGAATTGGGCGTGGACTTGAGCCGCATCCGCTACCGGCGCTCCTCGACCTCGAACATTCCCGACAGCGGCACGACCGTCGCCTCGCGAGGCACGATCATGGGCGGCGGCGCAGTCACGCTTGCGGCACGCGCATTGAAAAAGAAAATCGCCGAAGCGTTTTGCGGCAAGTTGGGCTGCGCTCCGGACGAGGTGCGGTTCAAAGCCAATTTCATCTGCGGGAGGTCGGACACCGGCCGCATTACCTTCGACGACGCGATGCGGGAGATGTGGCAGATGCAGAAGTTTCCGTTTGCGCTCGGCACTTTCAAGGCGCCACGTGTGAGTTGGGACGAGCATACGGGGCAGGGCGATGCTTATTTCACGTGGGTCTATGGCTGCCAAGCCGTCGAGCTGACGGTGAATAAAAAGTCAGGCAAGGTGAAGCTGTTCAACGCCGTTGCCGCGCACGACGTGGGGCGCGCGGTGAATCCGGAGATGGTGCGCGGGCAGATTTACGGTGGCATGGCCATGAGCGCGGGCTACGGGTTGCACGAGGAAGTAAAGGCGCCCGGCGGCAAAATGACCACGCTCAACCTGAACACTTATCGCATTCCGCGTTCGCTGGATTTGCCGGAGATGAAGGCGATCCTCATCGAGAATCCCGATCCGGTTTCGCCAACCGGCGCGAAAAGCATCGGCGAACCGGCGAACGAAATTCTCGCCCCGGCGATTGCCAATGCGATTTTCAACGCGACGGGCGTGCGGCATTTCTCGTTGCCGATCAGGTTGGGAGCGCAACCTGATCCCACTGCTTGCGAGGAGGGCTGCAAATGAGAGTGAGCTTTCAAAAGCGAAATGCCCTCACCCCGGCCCTCTCCCATCTGATGGGAGAGGGAGGATCGTTCACCGTCTCTCGCGAATTCGTGAGCGCTGGATTTGCCGGACGAGTATTCGCAAATGGAGAAGCGTTCGCCTGCTTTCTCCCTCTCCGCGTCGGCGGAGTCTGCGAAGCCGATGGGGAGAGGGGCGGGGTGAGGTGTGCGTTCCACTATCTTTGGGTTCGTGGGGAGGGTTCCTTATGAAACTCCTCGTCAACGGCCGCGAAATCGAAGTTCCGGCGGGCGCGATGCAGAAACGCATCGTGGAATTTTTACGCGAAGACCTGGATCTCACCGGTGCGAAAAACGCGTGCGATATCGGCGCGTGCGGCGCCTGCACGATTCTCGTGAACGACGAACCGTGCCGGATTTGCATCAGGCTTGTGAAGGATTTTGGCGGGCAGCGGATTTTGACCATTGAAGGCCTGGCCGCGGCCGACGGCACGTTGCATCCGTTGCAACAGGCGTTCGTGGATTGCGGAGCGATCCAATGCGGCTACTGCACGCCGGGCATGGTGCTGACGGCGCACGCGTTCCTGCTGAAGAACCCACGTCCAACCCGGGAGCAAATCCGCCAGGCAATTTCCAAGAATCTTTGCCGCTGCACGGGCTACCAGCAGATCATTGATGCCGTGGAGAAGGCGGCGCCGCATTACCAGCGTGAAACTGCGACCCGCAGGCCGGTTGAGCTTGTGACCAAATGAAACTGAAATCTGTAGCGCAGGTTTCCAAACCTGCTGTGTCGCCGATTTCCAAATCGGCGGGTTGTGCGAAGTTCGGACGATCTGCGGGTTCGGAAACCCGCGATACAGCACAACTGGAAGTCTGCGGTACGTCAATGGCGTCCCAGCGATCGGTTGCGGTCGCAACTTAATTTTGAAAAATGAATACGATCAAGAAACAACTGGATGAACTGAAGAAGCTCAAATTCAACAGTCACGGGAAGGATTTCCTGCTGACGTGGGAAAAGTCGGAGTCGGAGCTGCGCGCGGTGGTTGCGCTCGCGGAGCTGTTTTCTGAAATGCACAAGGTCGGCAAGCCGTTTCGCGCGTTTGACACCGGATTGGCGATTTCCATCTTTCGTGACAACTCCACGCGCACCCGCTTCAGCTTCGCATCCGCGGCGAACGCGCTAGGCCTGGGTCTCGCGGATTTGGACGAGGAAAAATCGCAGATCGCCCACGGCGAAACGGTGCGCGAGACGGCGAACATGATTTCGTTCATGGCCGAGGTCGTCGGCATTCGTGACGACATGTACCTGGGCGAGGGCAACAGATACATGCGCGAAGTCTCCGCCGCGGTGCAGGAAGGTTTTGAAAAAGGAGTGTTACATCAGCGGCCCAACGTCATCAATTTGCAGTGCGACATTGATCATCCGACGCAGGCGATGGCGGATTTGGTCCACTTGAAACAGCATTTCGGTTCACTGGAAAAGTTGCGCGGCAAAAAAATTGCGATGAGCTGGGCGTATTCGCCGAGTTACGGCAAGCCGTTGTCGGTGCCGCAGGGCATCATCGGTTTGATGACGCGGTTCGGCATGAAGGTAACCCTGGCGCACCCGGAGGGCTATGGGTTGCTTCCCGATGTCGTCAAGGTCGCAAAGAATAACGCGGCGCAGAGCGGCGGAAAGTTTGAAGTCGTGAACCGCATGGAAGATTCATTTCGCGACGCGGACGTGGTTTACCCGAAATCATGGGCGCCATTTTCCGTGATGCAGCGCCGCACACCGCTGTTGCAGAAAGGCGACCGCGACGGGCTGAAGGCGCTGGAGAAGGAATGTCTGGCGAACAATGCGCGCTTCCAAAACTGGGAATGTGATGCGAAGAAAATGAAACTTACGCGCGGCGGCCAGGCGCTTTATATGCACTGCCTGCCGGCGGACATTTCGGGCGTGAGTTGCGCGCAAGGCGAAGTGTCGGCGGCCGTGTTCGAGAAATATCGCCTTGCGACGTATCGTGAGGCAAGCTTCAAGCCGTTCGTCATCGCGGCGATGATTTATCTGGCGCGGGTGAAATCGCCGCTGGCCGCACTCGGCAAACTGACCCAGTAATTCCTGAGAGGCTGACCATGTCTAAAATCATCAAACGGCTGCAACCGGAAGTCATCAAGCGAACGGCGGCGCGCTGCCGCGAGCGCGGCATCGTGCTGCCGACGTTTGCGCAATTGCGGAATCCGGAACTGATCCCGCCCGGCATCAGGCGGAAGCTCAAGGGCGTCGGGCTCTGGGACGTGAACCCGGTGAACCTTTTCCGCATCACGTGGAAGAACGATGTGAAAACGGGCCTCTATGGCGGGGTGAATTATCTGGAGATTCCGCCGGCGATCACCGGGGTCAAGGCGCGTGTGATCGGGCTGGTGGGAAAATATTTTCCGACCGGAGCGCACAAAGTTGGCGCGGCGTTTGGTTGTCTCGTGCCGCGATTGGTGAGCGGCGAGTTCGATCCCGAGAAGCACAAGGCGGCGTGGCCTTCGACGGGGAATTATTGCCGCGGCGGCGCGTTTGATTGCGCGGTGCTGGGCTGCACATCCATCGCGATTCTGCCGCAAGGCATGTCGCGTGAGCGGTTCGAGTGGTTGAAGAAAATTGGCGCGGAAATCATTGCCACGCCCGGTTGCGAATCGAACGTGAAGGAGATTTACGACAAATGCTGGGAACTGAAGCGTGATCCGACAAACGTCATCTTCAACCAGTTCGAGGAATTCGGGAATCCGATCTTCCATTACAACGTGACCGGGCCGGCGGTTGATGAAGTGTTTCAGGGACTGAATGCAGGAGAATCCGCCTCCTCGCGTCGGCGGCCACGGGATGGCTGCGCTCCGTTGCGGGCGGCGGCTTTCATTTCCGCGACCGGTTCCGCCGGCACGATTGCGGCGGGCGATTATCTCAAGCAGCAGCATCCGGGGTTAAAGATTGTCGCGACCGAGGCGCTCCAATGCCCGACCCTCCTGATGAATGGCTTCGGCGATCACCGCATTGAAGGCATCGGCGACAAGCACATCCCTTGGGTTCACAACGTCCGCAATACCGACGCCATCGCAGCGATTGATGACGAGGATTGCATGAGAATCCTACGGCTGTTCAACGAACCCGCCGGCCGCCAGCACCTCGCTTCGTTGGGGGTCAAGGCAAAGGAGATGGCATCACTGCCGCTGCTCGGCATCTCGGGCATTTGCAACCTGCTGGCCGCCATCAAGACCGCAAAACATTTCGAACTGACCGAACGCGACGTGATTTTCACCGTGTTCACCGACTCGACCGAACTCTACGGTTCGCGCGTGAAGGAACTGGAAAAAGAGCGTGGCAGCTATCGCGCCCAGGACGCCATTGCCGACTTCGCCGGCCCGCTGGCGCACCAAAGCGTGGATTATTTCAAGGAACTGACCCATCCGGAGCGGAAGGCGATTCACAACCTGAAGTATTACACCTGGGTCGAGCAACAGGGGAAAACACCGGCGGAACTGACGGAACAATGGAATCCGGAGTACTGGCGGGAGTTGTTTGAAGATGAGGTTTCATACTTTGACAAATTGATAAACGATTTCAACCAAGCATGAACACCTTCCGGCCGGGCGAGATGGTTTTGTTTACGAAACTGCCCTGTCGTTGCACGAAAACGATGTATTATTTTCACTGACTTCTTTATAAAATCAATAAACTGGTTAAACCAAAAAATGAAATCTGCATTTAAGAACATATCAAAAATCAAGTACGAGGGATCCAAGTCCAAGAACCC
>CAZKTW010000004.1:0-39498 GCA_964555775.1 uncultured Bifidobacteriaceae bacterium
GTTCGCGCGGTATGGTACCCCTTGACGAGGGAAATGTCGTTGTGCGCCACGCGCATTCCGCGTCCGCCGCCGCCGGCCACCGCCTTGATCATGACCGGATAGCCGATTTGTTTGGCGATGGCCAGGGCGTCCTGTTCTTTTTCCACGACGCCTTCCGAACCCGGCGGGGTGGGCACGCCGGCTTTTTTGGCCAGCGCCCGGCTGACCGCCTTGTCACTCAGGGCCTGCATCGCCCGCGGACTGGGACCGATGAAGCGAATGTTGCAACTCTCGCAGACCTCGACGAAGTGGGCGTTTTCCGAAAGAAAGCCATAACCGGGATGGATGGCATCCACGTCCGCAATCTCCGCGGCACTGATGATGCGGTCGATGCGCAAATAGCTTTCGGAGGCCGCAGCCTTGCCGATGCAAATGGCCTCATCGGCCATTTGCACGTGCATGGAATTGGCATCCACCTCCGAGTAAACGGCCACGGTGCGGATGTTCAATTCCTTGCAGGCGCGGATGATCCGAACGGCAATCTCGCCGCGATTGGCGACCAGAATTTTTTCAAACATGGGCTGTCAATGAAAGCTAACAGGATTTAAAGAGCGTCAGGCCCGTTGAAATCAAGCGGGCCGCACTTTGAACAGCGGCTGGCCGAATTCCACCGGCTTGGCGTTTTCCACCAGGATCTGCGTGACCACGCCTTTGACTTCAGCTTTGATTTCATTCATTACTTTCATCGCTTCGATGATACACACAACAGATTCGGGATTGATTTCGGTGCCAATCTCAACGTAGTTTCCCGCCTCAGGGGAAGGGGCGCGGTAAAAGGTGCCGATCATCGGTGATTTGACTTCAATTTCTCCGGTGGCTGGAGCTGGAGCCGGTGCCGGTGCCGGGGGAGCCCCGGCCGGGAGCAAAACCGGAGCACCACCTCCGCCCGGCTCATCATACTGCATGACTGGTGCACCACCGTTAGGGCCGCGTTTGAGCCTGATTTTTGAGTCCTGACGTTCCAACTCAAACTCCGTTATGGAGTTTTTCTTCATCAGGTCAATAATGGCTTTGATGTCTTTTATGTCCACGACGCGTTTTCGTTAAAGTAAACTCAAATTCCGGTTTTAAACCTTAATAACCAAAAAAGCAGCAGCCGAAGTTCGACTCTGCTTGAATCTTTATTAAATTGCACGGCATACTATCCATTTGAAAATCCATCGTCAAGCCGCAAAATCAAAAAGTTGATTGCGGCAAAAAATACAATATTTTGGTAGTTATTTGTAAACTTTAACGTCAACGGATGCTTCCAATGCCAAAATATACGAATTTTGGCCGAATCCGCTGATTTGCCCCCAACAAACTGGTGCGATGAGTGATTTTTGTCTGAATTCTTCACGGGCGTGAATGTTTGAAAGATGGATTTCAATGGCAGGCAGACCCACCGCCGAAATTGCGTCACGCAACGCGATGCTGGTATGAGTGTAAGCGGCCGCATTGATTACGATGACATCAAACGCGCCCTTTGCCTGCTGAATCCAATCCACCAGTTCGCCTTCGAGATTTGTTTGCCGGAAATCAATCTCCACCTTCAATTGCGCCGCGCGTTGCCGCACTTTTGCCTCGATTTCGGCCAAGGTCGCGTGGCCATAGACTTCCGGCTCGCGCTGGCCCAGCAGATTTAAGTTTGGCCCGTTCAGGAAAAGGATTTTCATGTCCGATGGGAAGAATAACCGGCCAGGGAATGCTTGTCGATTTGATTTCCGGTTGCCGCGAGCAGAACACCCAACAGGGTAAAGGCCGGCCAGGCCAGGGCGGGAACAAACAGGCTAAATTCGCCAAGCCCCTGCAGAAACCAGGCAGCCACACCCAGAAAAACGGCAAAGATCACCGGATCGGTAGAATGCCAGACCCGCCGCGCGAGTGTCGTCAACGACAGGACTATCCACGTTCCATAAAGAATTCCGCCGACAAAGCCCGAATCCGAAAATTGTTCGAGGTAGTCATTGTGCGTCAGGCGGGCCATTTCGGCGGTGGGTGATTTGATCTGGGCGTAAGGCCGTTGGAACGTGCCTGGTCCCGTCCCCCAGATTGGGTGCGTGAACGTGGTTGTTGCCGCCGCCCGCCAGTAATCAAACCGGGCGCCGACGCTGGTGGCGCCAGCGGCAAAGTAGCCGTGGAACCGGATGGTAAAAATCCCCAGTCCAATCACCGCCACCGCGATCAGGGCCGCCCATTTCAACCGTTTTGACCACGGCAGCCGAAACAAACAGAGGCCGCCCATTGCCATGGCAATCAACCAGCCCAGTTTCGAGCCGGTCCAAAAGAACGCCAGGCTGCCCAGCAGGATGGTCAGGGTGGTGACGGCGGCGGGAAGCGGCGGGCGCAGCCGTTTGGCGCTGTTGACGGCCAGAACCAGCGACACCGGCAACAGCAGCAAAACCAAACCGGCCAGCGCATTGGGATAAACCAACGTGCCCATGACGCGCCCCTTGGCAAACTTGGCGAGGATGGCCGGGTTGGGCGCGTACACGCCATTGGTGAGGATGACCGCCTGATCCCGCTTCATTTCTTCAAATAATTCCGGCGGCGTGTTCGTCCAACCCGTGCGCTGGCCTTCCAACAACATTTGCCGGCTTTGCGGAAATTCAAAAAGCCGCTGGTTGATTCCACGAACGAGGCAGAAGGCAAAAGCCGCCAGCAGGCCGATGAGCAGCCATTGCCAGGCGCGTTCGCGGCTCAAAACCAACGCGCCGATGAAATAACCGGCAAGGCACCCGGCAAACTGGCACAAGGTGATTGCGGTAAGTTGTCCATCCACCGTTTGGGCGGCGGAGAGCAACTGCCAGCCGAACCAGAGCAGTGGCAGCAGCCAAAGCCGTCGGGTTCCCGGCCAATGGGGCCGGCCCGTGAGCGCCAGTCCGGCGCCGGCCAGCCCTAGCGGCACAAAAAACCAATTGCCCCAGTGCGGTGGCCAGGCGTTCAGCCAGAATTCGACAGGTGAAACCGGGGGCGTGACCTTCTGGTCGAGAATGACCGGATTGCCAAATTTCAAAATTGCCAGACCGAGAAACAATCCAAATCCGAGGGCATAAAGTCCGATCCGCGTTGATTTTTTTTCGGCCTTCATCGCGAGGTTTCGTTCGCCACCGGCTAAAAATGCAATTTGAGCAGGCTGACTTCGAGCGCCAGCGCCTCCTGTACGTTGGTGTGCAGCAACCGCTGGGTTTGCTCCAGGATTTGCAGATTCTCCACTGCCTGTCGTGAGGTGATGCGTACGGCGACGGCAGCCGCTCCCGTGATCCCGGGAAACTTCAACAGATTCCTGCCTGCTGCCAGGGTATGCAGCCACACGTCGCGCAGCCACCATTGCAGGAGCAGGATCACCTCGGCCCGCTGCCGGCGATATTCCGCCTCGATGGCCGCGGCCAGTTCGTCCTCCCATTTTTCGCGCAGGTCTTTTCCAACTTCGTCGTACTGTTGCAACGGCGAATGGGCGCTCAGGGCTTCCTCCACACGCGTCCGGGTTTCGCCAAGTTTTTGCAGCAGTGCGTCGAGCAGTCGGTAGCGGCTGAGCAGGCTTTTTTGCCCGCTGGCCGCCAGCGCGTCAAACCGGGTGAGCCACTCCATCTGCGCCGGATCGGGGAGGCGCGTGCCGTCGTTGAAGAAATTCAGCCGCAGGCAGCGCGACAAAATGGTTTCCAGAATCCGCTGCGGTTCGGTCGAAAGCAGAATCAGCACCGATCGGGCAGGTGGTTCCTCCAGGGTCTTTAAAAAGGCATTGGCGGCCTGGACATTCAACCGGTCTGCCGCGGTGATGACCGCAACCTTGTATCCGGCTTCCGTCGGCTTGAGCTGGATTTCGCGCATCAACTCGCGCGTTTGCTCGACGGTGATGATGCGCGATTTGGATTCCGGCCGCGCCCAATGGATGTCGGCGTGGGCATCGTGGTCGATTTTCCGGCAGGTGGGGCAGACGTCGCAACAATCCGTCGCCACGTCGCCGGTTTTGACGGGCTGCTGGCAGTTCAGGGTCTTGGCGAGCGTGCGGGCGAGCAATTCCAATTCCTCGAGTTGATCCCCGGCAAAGAGGTAGGCATGGCCGAGCCGCCCGCGGGCGAGCGAACGCTGGAGCAATTCGACGCCCTGAGTTTGTCTGGCAAAGAGTTTGAAGGCCATGCGCGTTTGATGGGGATTGTGCGCACCCCCGGGCGCCGGGCAAACAAAATTCTATGGCGCATGTTGTTTTTTCCAGCCGGCATACTGTTCGAGCGCCCGTTCAGGCGCCCGGCCATACCACGAATAACCATTGCGGCGCTCTTTCGAGATTTCGTTCACGTCGTCATGCAGGCTCTTGTCCCGATCCCCGAAAACCGGCCGGTCGGTGCCGATTTCATAGTCGCGCGCCCAAAGCGGGCCGTTGCCCGGGGCCGGAACAAGTTGGCGTCCTTTCTCAGCATTAAAGGTATAGTCCCGGTCACTGATTCTGGTCTTTTCAAACCACGCGGCGGCGGCCTTTACGGCGGCGATGATTTCCGGACCGGGATCGGGTTGTTCCATCAAAAAAATCATGAGGTCTGCGCTTTCGCCGCTGACCTGGGCCGGCATCTCGTAATTGCGGGCCGAAGCCGGTTGCAGCGTCAACGCATCGTGTTGCTGACACCAGACCGTGCGGCGGCCATCCACGACAATCTGGGTGGCGAGCACACAGGCAATTCCGTGCTGGAGGCTGACGGCGGCGCGGTGGCGAACTTTTTCAGGAACAAAGGCAAATTCACTGTTGGTTCCGGAAACGTTCTGCAACAAGGTGAACACGTTGAGCATGGCATTGTCATTGTAGGTGATGGCATCATGATAACCGCCTTGCAGGGGCCATACCTGGGGCCAGCCGCCGTTTGGATACTGCGCCGCAAAAATGTAATCGAGCCCATGCTGGAACGCCTGACGATAAGTCGCCGGAGTATTGGTCCCGGTGGCGGTGATGACCTTGGCCAGGAAACGCATTTCGGTGGTGGTGGCGCCATTGTCGAAGGTGCCGACATAATCCCAACGGGCATCGCGGGGCATGTCAAAATCCGCCTGCGCCGGGTAACGAGAGCCGTTGTTGGGAGCGAAATATTCGCCCGGGGCGCGGGGATGTTGCGTCAGGTCCAGGTTTTTGCTCCAGCCTCCGGCGGGTGTCTGGAATGAAACAATGTTGTTGGCGATGGACCTCGCTTTGCTTTCGCCATACCAGGTGTCGGTTTGGTTCAATGGAAGGCGGCTTGCCGAACTGCCAGCTGGCGGCACAACGGGTTGCGGGATGCCGTGCTGGCGCAGTTCCACCCGGAAAAAAGCCCGATCCGCCTGTCCCTGCTTCGTTGAATTTTCCCAATATGCCTTCCAGACGGATTGTTGGGCGCGCGGCAAAGCGGCGATACGCTCCAGGTTCAATGGTTGGGCCGGCGGATTGGTGCCGATGATCGCGCCGGACAGAGTCGGGCCAAACGTGAGGAGCAGTCCGAACCCGGCCGGGAAACCCCACCTTTGATACACGCGCTGAAAGGCAACCAGTGAATTGTGCATGTTTTTTTAATTTTGCGACCTGGCTGGAAAATGCACCAACAAAAAGTGCAGGGCCGACATTCCCGTTGCGGGCAATAATTCAAAAGTTTCCGAATTGGCACCGGGGCTTCATGTGGATGTAACGATCCAGGTTCAAGGTTGGCCCGTAATCGATCTGAGCCAATGCAAACACATACACTGACTGAACCGGAAATTCTGACGCAGAAGAGGCTGCGGGTGTTCTCGTTGTATGTGGATTTTGCCGCGGCCACGCGCGCCCGTTGGGCCGCCAGCCAGATTGCCAAAATGGCCGGAGAAAATTGGAAATCCTCCTCGGAAATGTGGAACCTGGATTCCGTGGCGGCCAACGAACCCATCCAGAAGATGATCGCGCAGGATGCCGCGGATGCCGACGTGCTCGTCATCGCCATGAGTTCGATGGAGCGGCGTGAACTGGAACTGGTGGAATGGCTGGATTCCCTGGCGGAGGGGAGGACAAACCGCACGGCTGCCGGATTGCTGATTGGCCTGCTGGGTGACGAGCCCGGTCAGGCGGGGGAATTGGATTGGACGGTGAAACAATTCCTGCGCTGTGCCCAGCGGACGGACCGGGATTTCATCTGGCGCTGGATGGAGCCGGAAGCGATGATTGTAAATGACTGGCTGGAGGACAGTGTGGAATCACTCCTGTTCCGCAAACAGTCCGCCCACGAGGTGCCTTTTTTCCAGGAGGCCGCCATCGGCCATTTTTGAAACTTACCTTCCCATGACCGTGCCCCGTCGCAATCCTTCCAGCCATAAGCGCTTTGCCTTCCCCAACATGATCATCACCATCGCCGTGACGCCGGCGATGACCAGGCCCGCCAACAAGGGAGCGGTGAGGATACGCGTTTTGCGCCGGCGTTGATCAGGTAGGTTGCCGCGCGGCAACAAAACGTCTTCTTTCGTGGCAGCTGAGGCAACTAGGCTCCTATGGAAAAATCGGCCAATGTTTCGAATTGTTGAGCGGAGCGAACCAGGCTGGCTCAGGTTTTCCCTCACCACCCTTGCGTTCTCCGAAACGTCACCGGTTTGTTTCCGTCCCGTCTTTGACGAAAAAGGCGGGCTGTGGTTGACTGGTTCTGCAGCTAGCATTCCTTCCGATGGTTCAAGTTGGCTGGTTAATAAAGGCGCTGGTGTTCCTGAGCATCAGCGCCTTTTTAATTTAATCGCCTGGAAGCGGGGACGGGTTGCCGCGGCGCCGACACGGCAACTCCTTTGAGGACACGAAACGTTCACGGACTTTGAATGGCATTCTCCAGGCATACCTGGCGATAGACCTGGCCGAGGGCTTTCATGGTGCGGGGAAGTTTTTCATCCTTAAAATCCACGGCCACCAGGCCGAATTTCTTCGCGTAACCAAATTGCCACTCGAAGTTGTCCAGCAGCGACCAATAGAAAAAGCCGCGGACTTCCGCGCCTCCGCCGATGGCACGGTGCAGGGCGGCCAGGTTCTCCTTCAAGTCGCGTTCACGAAAAGCTTCGTCGGTTGACGCCGAGCCGTGTTCGGTGACGTACAATGGCAGGCGGTATTGCCGGTTCAATTGCCCCACGGCAAGCTCCATGCCGGTGGGATGCCGTTCGAACATGTCATCGCAAATCACCCCCATACGCGCGAGCGCTTCCCGGGTCAAACCGCCCACTGGGACCAGCGGGCGGAAATGGCTGAACCGGACGCGGCCATAATAATTGAGGCCGAGAAACGTGGAGGGCTCCTTCCGGTTCCCGCCCAGAAAACTGTGCAGGACAAAACGATTGAACAGCGCATGACTGATGGCGGCGATGGCATGGTCCCACGGCGAAGCCGGGTGGAACGTTTGAAAAAAAGTCCAGTTCTTGGAAAAGCCAACTTCGACCGGCCCAAGGCCGCTGCCCGATTTTCGGATGACCCCGCAAATTTTCCCGTGAGCTTCGGCCATGTGCCGGATCACGGAGCGGAATGAGGCCAGCCGCCATTTGTAAAATGGCGGGAATTCGCCGAGCAGATACGTGCAGGACGCATAGGTGTCCGGTTCATTGAACGTGTTCCAAATCCGGACCCGGTCGCGCAACGCGGTCACCAGCTTCGTCGCATAATCCACAAAGACCGGAACGGTGGCGGGGTTCGTCCAACCACCGGACGAGGAAATCCACGGCGGATTGGAGAAATGGTGGAGCACCACCATGGGAACAATGCCCGCGGCCTTGAGCCGGTCCAGCAGATCACAATAACGGGCCAGTTCCAGCGGGTTCAAAGGGGCATAAGCGCTGGATTGGAGACGCGACCACTCGATACCCATGCGGCAGGCATTCACTCCAAGCCGGGTCATCCATTCGATATCCTCGGGATACCGGTGATAGCTGTCGCACGCAATCCGGCAGGTACCGCCGTCCCGGGCTACAAAGTCGGTCCATTCGTTGGCGACGTGCCCTTCCACCTGCGTTGGCGCCGTGGCGACTCCCCAGAGAAAACGGTCGGGGAACTTCAGCACGGCAGGAGTAGTGTCCGGCCTCGGCTCATTGCCTCGGTCCGTTTCCCTGGGTGGCGTGCCTGCTGGTGAAACCATTTTTCAACCAACGGAATAGTGTCCATCATCGAATGACGCAAGTACGAACACCCTGCCTTTGGGAAAAATGTTTGGTTCAAGCTTGTTAAGATTGCGTGGCGGAACTTTTCTTTTGTCGCATCCACCTCCTTGCCGCTACCTTGCCGTTTACCGGCTGGTCAGCGGATCCGCCCGAAATGACTGGTCGCTACTTCCGGCAAATCGCAAACCGTCGCACCTTGATGTTTTGCTGGTTTTCGTTTCCTCCATTGGTTCCATGTTTCTGGCGCCACCGGCCGGGGCTTGTTCCAAAGCGACGCGTGAACATCAGGTTGAACAAGCTTAAGGATTTGTAGCCGCTTTCCAAGGCGACCTCCACCACCTTGGAATTCCCGGTGGCCAGCAACTCGCGGGCCCGCGCCAGCCGGATTTCGGCGCGTTTATTCTGGAATGACATGCCCACCAGATCGTTGAATATCCGGCTCAAGTGGCGCGAAGTGCAATGCGTCATCTGTGCCAGCTGGTTGAAGTTTATCTCCAGCAAGGCGTCCGGCGGGGTTTCCCGCAAGAAAGCCCGCAGCCGTTCTTTGGCATCGACGTTCTCCTGGCTGGGCACGCTTTGCTCCAATTCCTTGCCAAAAGTTTCAACCAAAAGCTGAAGCAGGGTCAACCGGAGCAACAATCCGCCCCGGTTCCGGCCAGCACACAACTCCCTCATTTTCAGCGCAAGCGGGTTGGAAGGTGGAAACACTTGCAAAGCGAGATCTTTCCGGGAGGCCGCCGATTTGAAAAAATCGTGTTCGCCGAGCGTGATCAGACCGGTGAGGCGGGCCGGGATCACATTGAAAGCGTGCAGGGACATGCCATTCAACTGGCTGGCCCGAACCCGTCCCGGCACGTCGGCGGCCATCAGCAGAACCGATCCCGTTTCCAGTTCGGTGCTGGATTGCCCCTGCAACCAGTAACCCGTTCCGCCTCCGACCAGAATCAATGACCACCCGGACAATTTTGGCAGCCATTCCCCGCCGGGCAGCATGGAAAATTCCCTAATTGACAGGTGAGGTTCATACAACTGATCCGGTTTATTCATGCATTCAAAAGTTTGGACATTTTAACAACCGCGACTGCAATTCCACCATGGCGTTCTGCCGCCTACCGCATTCATTCCCAATGCCGGTTGACAGTTTTCTGCTTGTTCCCGCCCATTTACGCGAGTCAAGTCGTCCCCGGGGAAAATCGATCCGGCTGATCCAGCGCGATTATCAAACCGCGAAACCTTTTACCGGCCCGGAAAGGTCATCCCCAAGCCAAAACTAGGCAGACCGTGTTACAAACCCATGTCGGTCTTGAAAAGAACCGGAAACTGTTTTCCGGGAACTACGGTTGCAAATTTCAGTTGCTGGACAAGCCATGAAGCTGCGCAACGCGCCCGCGACGGGTTCAGTTCCCGGCCGGCCCGCTGCCTGACATCCTCGGTTGAAGTTCCGGCCGGTGAATTTTTAAAAGTAAAATTCCGCCATCGGGTACAAACAACGAATTTCACCGGGTCCGTTGTTTCCAGATTGTCACAATCCCGACAGAGGTCCGTAATATGGGTTGCCCAATTTCCTCGGATGTGAATTTTCAGATGCACCTCCCGATTGTTCGCGCGGGTTTGGTGTCATGCAATTCTTGTGCGCGGATGGATTGGATGCAGCAGTGCCGGTTTTACAAACAACATCAAGATCGCGGGAGCGCAATGTGACAGCATGTTATTGCCGATAATGAATGGGCTCAGCTTGCTCGCCGAGGATCTCATCCCCATCTCCGGAAGCGGGAAATTTGTCCCAACGACCGCCCGCGCCGCTTTGTGTTGTCGTGGGGCCATCACCGGACGGAAACGGCTGGCGCGCCAGCCTCCCGGCTTATGAATCTGGCGAAATTAGATTTGCCTGGGAGGTTCATCCCGCCGCTTTCGAAATTCCCGCGCCGCGCCGCCGTTTTCCGGCTGTTGTTGCTTTGTTGCGGGATGATTGGGATAATTTCGCGGCTGGCGGCGGAACCGGTTGCTTACCCGGGCGCTCCAGATTCCAACCTGGCAACCAACGCCCCAACCGGAGTTGCAAACAATCCCGTTCCGCATTTCGAGGTTGCAGCCTATGACGTCAAGGGCGCCCCGTTGCTTTCCACGAATGTCATGGTTCCCTTGCTTGCCCGATACACCGGCACAAATGTGAGCCTGGAGAAACTGGTGCATGCCGCTTCCGACCTGCAAATCGAATACCGCCGCCAGGGTTATCCGATGGTGAGTATCGCCATTGCGCAGGAGCAAATCACCAATGGGCT
This sequence comes from uncultured Bifidobacteriaceae bacterium, assembly GCA_964555775.1. Lineage (GTDB taxonomy): Bacteria > Verrucomicrobiota > Verrucomicrobiia > Limisphaerales > UBA11358 > UBA11358. Next base: position 10,413 of record CAZKTW010000004.1, read on the forward strand.
TGTCACCCTCAACGTTTTTCAAACGGCAGTGCCTCAGATCGTGGTGTCCGGCAGATGTTACTTGAGCATCACCAACAGCGCGGAAACGAACTCGAACCGTTTGGCGACCGCACCGATCTTCGTCCCGGAGCCGCGGGTGACGGCGGCGGCCACCAACGCCGTGCCGCCGGTCTTCAGCGCACCAACGGCGCCACCCAGTCCGACGGAGATTACCCAGGCGCGTGCCGCCTTGTTCCAAAAAATGACCGAACTGACCGTCAAGGAAAAGGATGCCCGGGTCCACGTGGTGTCCACGAATGCCGGACCGCGGTTTGAAGTGGGAGAATACCTGATCACGGGCAACACGGTGCTGCCGCCGGTGGTCCTGGGCGGGGTGCTTACCAACATTGATGGCGCCTTCGGCACCAATGTGAGTTTTGACGGGATTCGCACGGCGTTAGCGGAACTTCAAACGGCTTATCGCGAACGCGGTTATGTGACCGTCGCCGTCGGCCTTCCCCAGCAGAAACTCACCAACGCCACGGTGAAGGTGCAGGTGACGGAAGGCCGGCTGGCAAACCTCAAAGTTGCGGGCAACCATTACTTCAGTTCCAACAACATAATGCGGTCGCTTCCCAGCCTGCATTCGAACACGGTCTTGAACGGTCTGATCTTCCAGACGGAACTGAACCGGGCCAATGCAAACCGGGACCGGCAGATCTACCCGGTCATCGGACCCGGTCCCGAACCGGGCACCAGCGATCTCACGCTCAAGGTCAAGGATCAACTGCCGCTCCACGCCAAGGTGGAGTTTAACAACCAAAATTCGCCGGGCACGCCGGACCTGCGCGTCAACTCGTCCGCGGTTTGCAACAATCTCTGGCAAACGGAACATACGCTGGGAATCCAGTACGGTTTTTCTCCCGAGCAATACAAGGTGGGAAATCAGTGGCCTTTTTATGACCAGCCCCTGGTGGCCAACTACAGCGGCTTCTACCGTCTGCCCTTGGGCAACCCGGTGCCCATCGAAGACGTGGTGGCGAGCAACCCCGGCAGCTTCGGCTATGATGAAGCCACCCGGAAGTTCAACCTGCCCCCGCCTTCCGGAGCGACGGAATTGAACCTGTATGCCAGCCGCGCCACCATTGATACCGGAGTTGAAACGCTCAAAGACCAGACCCTTTTGGACATTCCCTTTGTGCGCCAGCTCAGCCAGCAGGAGTTTCAACAGGGTCTTACGGTCAATGAAAACCTCGGTTTTCAGTTGAGCAAACCGTTGCCGCCGGTCAACAGTTTCCGCTCCACCTTGTCGGGCGGACTGGATTACAAAATGTATTCCCAGGAAAATTTCCAGACCAATGTTTTCACCATCATCGAATTCATCAAAGATCAGAACAACAATCCCATTGAAATCATCAATCATGATGTTCAAGCAACACCAGCGACCGAACAGAAGGTGGATTATTTGCCTTTGGGGCTGAGCTATAACGCGAGCCTGAACAATTTCATGGGACCCGCCACCTTGGGATTGGGGCTGAGCGCCAACCTCTGGTATTATAGTTCCACCATCACCGGCACCAACAAGCTTAGTGGTTTGAAGAGCTTGCAAGGCATTACCGGCTCGACCAATTCCACCGGCAATTGGGTGATTCTCCGGCCCAGTTATTCGCAGGACATTGCGGTTTATACCAATTGGATCATGACGTTCCGTGCCGACGGCCAATGGGCGAGCGAACCGTTGATCAGCAACGAACAGTTTGGCATTGGAGGCGTCAACAGCGTCCGGGGGTATCACGAAGGCGAAGTTTTCGGCGACCTGGGCTGGCACTTTTCGCTGGAGCAGCAGACCCCGCCGCACGTGGTGGGTATCGCTTACGGCCATGCTCCGCTCATCATCCGCGGCTCGGTCTATACGGACTGCGCCGCCGCCTATCTGTTGGATCCTCAGGGGCGTCCTGCAAGCACCGAACTGTGGGGCGCCGGCTTTGGGTTTGTCGCCTCGGTTGGCTCTCACTGGGACGCGAGATTCCTGTTCTCCCTGCCGTTGATCCGGACCATCAACACGCCGCGCGACCAGCCTTATTTTAATTTTTCATTGTCCGCTCAATTTTAAATTTAACCCAAATGTCACCTGCAACACGTTTACCCTGATATTCCGGAAATGTTATAAACCGCAGTTGAATTGTTTGTGAAAGGAAACACACTATGAACCAAGCCTTGACCCGTTATCCTGGCCGGGTGCCCTTTCTGGTCATGCTTTTGCTGGCCGGATCCGTCGGCCAGCTTCAAGTTCGCGCCAATCCAACCGCAGCCGGTACGACTGTCACTCAAGGCGCGGCGACCTTCAGCGGCTCGGGTTCGCAATTTAACATCAACCAGACTTCCGCCAACGCCTTCATCAGCTGGCAAAGCTTCAACATTAACGCCGGGGAAACCACAACCTTCATCCAGCCCTCGTCCACTTCGGTGACCTGGAACTACATCAATGATCCCAATGCCTCCAGCATCAACGGAAACCTCAATGCCAACGGCTATGTGGTGCTGCAAAATCCTAACGGGTTCACGGTGGGCGGCCAGGCGGCCATCTCCGCTCATGGATTGATCATGACTACGGCCTCCACTCCCAACCTGAACCTGTCCAGCGGTGGCGCCTGGGCCTTTAACGCGCCGCCGCCCACGGCCCAAATCGTCAACTACGGGCACATCAACATCAGCGGCGGCGGTTCCGCGTACCTGATCGCCAGCGACATTGTGAACAATGGCACGATTTCGGCCCCCAATGGAAAAATCGGCCTTTACGCCGGCCAGCAGGTTTTGGTTTCCATGAGTCCGGACGGTCGCGGCTTGAGCGCCCAGGTCACCCTGCCGCAGGGGTCGGTGGACAACAATGGCAATTTGATCGCCGATGGCGGCAGCATTGCGGCCCAGGCCCAGACCGTCAATCAAGGCGGATTGGTCCAGGCCAATTCCGCCCAGAACGTCAACGGGACCATTGAACTGGTTGCCAGTGAAACGCTCAACCTGCGCGCCAGTTCCACTCTTTCGGCGGAGGGCAACAGCCAGGCCGCCGGGACCGGCGGGATCACCCTGCAAGCAGGTAACATCATCAACAACGATGGCCAGGCGGTCGCTGACGGCAGCTCGATTCTGTTGAAGGCGCCAACGGTGAATCAAAACGGAATCCTCCAGGCGAATTCGCTTGGGAACATCAACGGTGCCGTTGAAATTGACGCGAATGCCAGTTTGAACCTGGGAGCCGGTTCCCAGATCCTGGCCAATGGCGATTCGACCGCCGCCGGTGCCAGTCCCGGTGGGTTTGTGGTTTTGCACGCGGACAATTCGTTTGCCGATACGGCCAGCTCCACCATTTCAGTTTCCGGAGCGGCCGGGGGACAAAACGGCATCGTGGAAATTTTTGACCCTGGCGTCGGCACCAGTCCGATTCTGTCGAGCATTGGCAGTTGTTACGCCCTCTTGATCAACCCCAACAATCTGACGCTATCAACCGGAGCCACCTCCACCTCGCCTTCAAACCCGAACTTGAATCTGAGTGCGCTGCTGAATTATTCGCAGGTTTATCTTTATAACATCGAGCTGGCTTCGCTATGGAACCTGGGGGATGCGAGCGTGCCGGCCACCTTGAACTGGTCCGCCATGAACAACATCATCATGGACAACAGTTCAGGAATCGTTGCGGGAAACAATTGGAATATCAACCTCACGGCTGGTACGTCTCTTTTGGGAACAACCGTGAGTTCCGGCAGCGACGGAATTTATCTGAGCGGCGGGTCTTTCCTTCAAACCAGGAACGGTGACATTGATCTTTGGGCCGCCAACGAAGTTATCGTCAACAGCGGAGCCATCCGGACCATCGGCGGTGGTAATATTGGCGTCACGGCGGAATTTGGAGACGTCAACAGCGGGACCAGCGCTTTCGGGTATAATTATTTTGCCTTGGGAACCGGAACCGCCACGGCGCCCTACTACACTCCATTCCAGTTGGTCGGCTCGGGGTCGTCACAACACATCAATTTCGACCAATCGAATCTGGGCGGCATCAGCACGGCCGCCGGCGGGAACGTGACGATCAATGCGGGAAACGACGTGATCAGTTTCCCCACCACCACGGTGGCGGCGGGCGACCCGGGGACGGGGGCTTTTGGGCCGCAGGCCGGTAATGTAACGATCACCGCCGGTGGCAGTGTTCTTGGACATTACGTGCTGGCCAATGGCACGGGCACAATCACCGCCGGTAACGACATCGGGGTCCCTGGCGGCGGCAACTCTTTTGCGCTCAGCCTGGTTCGGGGGACCTGGAACGTCAATGCGCTCGAGGGCAATATTTATTTGCAGGAAGTACGGAATCCCAACGGCGTTTTCAACAACACTCAAATCAGCACCCTCAATCACAATCCTTCGGCCGGAAACCATTTTTTTGACTACGACCCACAGGCTTCGGTTTCGTTGACCGCCGACGGAGTTTATCTGACGGGTTTCGACCTTCCCCGGCCCAATGGCGCCGTTCCTTTGCTTTTACCGCCGACACTGATCATCTACGCCGGTGCCGGCGGAGTCACTTTGCAGAATCCAATTGCGATTTTTGACAATATAAATGCCAATGACTTTGTCCAATTGTCAGACTTTGACATCACCTTGTTTCCTTCTGTTTATGGGAATCTGCAAATTAACACCACGGGCGGAGGCGGGTTGACCAGTGAAAATGACAGCGGCGCCCCCACCACCTTGCTCATGTCGGACAGCGGCCAGACGCACTGGTTTATCTCCCCAACCGCTATACAACCATTCAGTGAAAATGACCATGCCAGTGTACCAGCGGAGTTGAACAACAACAATCCGGTTGTCGTCAACATCTCCGGCAACATGGAAAACGTTGTTTTGCAAACCGACAAGGCAACCCGGATCAATGTGGGCGGGGACATGATCGGCTGCACTTTTTTTGGGGAGAATTTGCATCCGGGCGACGTGACTTCAATCACCGTTGGCGGCCAGATTTTCAACGCGGGTTCATTTAATTCAGTCACCCTGGCTCAGGGTTTTCCCGTCCTGGCGCTGGCGGATCTCCGGCCGGGTGAGGCCGGTTTCTGGTACTCGATTCTGGAACTGGCCGTGGATCCGAGCCGATTACCCACCCAGTCGTTGCTGGGCGTTCAACCGTCGCAGTTGGCTTCTTACCTGGCCAGCGCGGTTTTGTTTCCCGGCATCAGTATCGGTGGAAATCTCACCTACGATTCCAGCACAAGAACGCTCACCGCCATTGGTCCTTTGTCATCGGACCTCTTGACTGCCTTGACCCAACCGACCCTGACCGTGGTGCGTTATGGTCCCAATGGTTATCCGTTGGTGGACACCAACCCGCATGATGCCAATTACGGTCATTTTGTGACCGATACGCTCACCTGGGTGCCCGGCGGCAGCCTCAATGCCTCGTTGATTTCATCTTTGTACACCGCCAGCCAGGGGGCGCCCCCGCTCGGGGCCAACAACGGGGCGTATGTCGTTGGGGGCACCGGCGTGTTTGATGTGACCGCCAATTCGATTTCCCTCGGCAATTCCGACGGAATTCTTTCCGTCGGCAATGGTCACGTTCTCGGCCGGGATTATTCATTCCTGGCTCCTTACATTACGTCTGGCCCGACCATCAATGTCACGGCTGACTATCTGGAGATGCCCACCTCCACCATCGCGACCCTCGGTGGCGGCGATCTGAATGTAATCTGCACCGGCGTGATTCCAGGCAGTGTTCAAAACCGTCGCGGCGTCGGCGTTTCAATGGATTTGGGCTCTCAGGATCTGTTGCCTTTCGAAGCTTCCATCATGAACGATAACGGTCAAATCGCTTTGGGTGTTTATACCTCGGGCGGCGGCAATGTGAATGTAACTGCGCAGGGCACCATCAATATTGACAGCTCCCGGATTGCCACCTTTGATGGCGGTAATATTGTCATCCAGTCGCTCACCGGCGACGTGAATGCCGGCAGCGGCAGCACGATCAGCATCCCCATCCAGTCCTTTTCTCCTTACTTTATCTTCCCCTCTGAGCCGATGGAATTTGCCTTTGCGAATGGCATTGTGGCAGACACGCTGCTTCCGCGAGCGGACGGGTCGCTGGTTCCCGGCGCTGCCGCGCTCCCGGGCAACATCACCGTGCTCACCCCGCAGGGAGACATTTTTGCCAGTCTGGGCGGCATCTTGCAGGAAAAACTCGGCGGGACACTGCTTCCGGGCCCGTTCATCGACTTGGAGGCCGGCACCCCCGCCAACGGCGATTGGAATTCAACCGCCCCGCCGGTTTATATCGGTAACATTGATCTGGGTGATTCCGGCGCGATTGGGGGAACGGTTAATGTCAAGGCCACTGGCAGGGTCAAGGGTTTGTTGATCTCTTCGCTGGACGCCAACGTCACGGCCGGAAGTATTGGCAGCCTTATCGTGGTCGCTACGCACCAGGCCAACGTAAGGGGGCCTTCCGACGGCGAACCCATTACAATCATCGCTCCCATAGTGGCAACTTCAGGAGTTGGACCAGATGTTCTGGTGTTTAGTCAGAATTACCAGGCCGATGGCAACGCGGGTCAATCCACCTTGGGAAGCTCCGCCTCGGCCACCAGCACCAGCCAAAGCGCCGCCGGTGAGACCAGTGACGAAGCCCAGCAACAAGTCGCCGGCAACGGAGATGATGACGAAAAGAAAAAGAAGAAGAAGCCGGAGATTCGCAAGGTCGGCCGCGTCACCGTCCTCCTGTCCTCAGCCGTCCCGGCACGATAAAATGGATTTTTGTTTGCTTCAACCAGCCGGCCGGACTCCCGCCACTTCGATTTTTTTGTTCATTGCGCTGGTCTTGGCTTTCCGCGCCACGCCGGTGCAGGCAACCACTTATGCGCTGGGTGCAACCGCACTGATGGAGGGGCCGACGGCAGAAAGTGACAGCGTTGTCTTGGCGGCCAGCCCGAAAACCGCCATGTGGACGGCCACGACCAATGCCCCGTGGCTGCATCTCAGTGCGGCAAACCGGAGCGGCGTCGGCAGCACGAACATCATTTTCAGTTACGATGCTAATCCGGGTGCCACGCGCAACGGCACCCTCACCATCGCGGGTCTGACACTGACCATTATCCAGGCCGGTTCAACCTATGTCGCGGCTTCCTTGCCGCCAACGGTGCTGGTCTCCTTACCATTGCATGCTCCCACGGGCGTGGCGGTGAGTTCCCAAGGCAAAGTTTATATCGCCGATACGGACAATAACATGATCCGGAAATGGACGGCGACCAACAATACCGTAACAACCGTGGTTTCCGCCGGATTGTCCTCTCCCGCTGGCGTGGCGGTGGATGGCGCAGGCAATGTTTATATTGCCGATTCGGGCAACAACGCGATCAAAAAGTGGGTGGCGACGAACAGCACCGTGACCACGCTGATTTCCGCCGGACTGAACGATCCCTTTGGCGTTGCAGTGGACGGCGCGGGCAACGTCTATATCGCCGACACCTTGAACAACGCCGTCAAGAAATGGCTGGTGGCCAGCAACACCGTGACGACGCTGGTTTCCAACGGCTTGAACCATCCCTTTGCGGTGGCGGTGGATGGCGCGAGCAATGTTTATATTGCCGATTATGGCACCAACGCGATTAAGGAATGGACGGGGCCCAGCAACTCGGTGCTGACAGTGGTTTCCAACGGATTATCCTCTCCCGCCGGCGTGGCCGTGGACGGTGCGGGGAATGTCTATATTGCCGATTCGGGCAACAACGCGATCAAGAAGTGGACGGCCGCCAGCAACGCGGTGACCACGCTGGTTTCCTCGGGATTAAGCTATCCTGCAGACGTGGCGGTGGATGGCGCGGGCAATGTTTATGTCGCCGACGCCTTGAACAACGCCATCAAGGAATTGCCACGTGCCTTTGTGGACCCAACCGCCAAATCAGAAGGCGCCGCCGCCAGTGGTGATGCGTTGCCGGTTGTGCTGCCGGCCACGGAAAATCTGTTCACTCCATTCGCGCCAACCAGTGACCAGCCCTGGCTCACCATCAGCGGCGTCACCAACGGCGTGGTCAGTTTTGCCTTTTCCTCCTCCGCCGGCGCGAATCGCACGGCCAATATCATCTTGCTGGGCCAGACCATTCCCATCACGCAGACAACCGGCGCCATCATTCCCCCGACGCTTGCCGGTGCGACCCTGTTGGGCAATGGCCTGTTCCAGTTTGCCTTCAGCAACAACCAGGGCGCATCCTTCACCGTGTTGTCCGCCACCAATCTCTCGTTGCCGCTGGCCAACTGGACCGTGGTTGGCGCGCCCACCAACATTTCTCCGGATATGTTCCAGTTCACCGCGCCGGTCAGTACAAATGACTCGCAACTTTTCTATCGTGTCCGCTCACCTTGAAACCCGGTTAAACCTGAAAGCCACTCGCACAAATCACGGCCTCGGTTTTGTAACCCATTTGTTGCTTCGGCCAGTGACTGTTCACATGACAGTCGAGCGGGCGGCTGGTAGAAATTTTAACATGAAACCTTCATTCAAAATTCGTTGGGTTGTTGCGATCGGACCAATCCTGGCCGTGATTTTGATTTTTGGAACTTCCGGACTGGCCTCCGAAGAATTTACTTTGGACACCGCCCGGGCGGCGGCCGCCAAGGGCGATCCCCGGGCAGGATATTTTCTTGCCCGGCAATACGCCGATGGCAATGGCGTTCCCCAGGATTACAGCAAAGCAGCTGAATATCTTCGCAAATCTGCCGAACAAGGATACGCCCCGGCCCAGACCGGTCTCGGTTCCTGTTACGCGCATGGTGAGGGCGTCAAACAGGATTATACGGAGGCGCTCCGGTGGTATCGAAAGGCCGCCGCCCAGGAAGATTCTCTGGCCGAATACTGCCTGGGCTATGCCTGTGCCCACGGCAAGGGCGCACCGAAGGACATCGAGGCCGCCGTCAGCTGGTGGCAAAAATCCGCCGAACGGGGCCAGGTCTATGCGCAAAATGCCTTGGGCCAGTTTTACTTTCAGGGCGAATACCCCGGTGACACCAATCATATCAATTATGGGAATGCTGCCAGGTGGCTCCGCAAAGCTGCGGAACAAGATTACGCGGGAGCCATGAATAACCTGGCTTTTCTGTATCAATACGGCTGGGGGGTAAACCAGGACTTGCTGGAGGCGGCCAAATGGTACGGGCGGGCTGCTCAACAGGGTGATGCCATGGCCCAAGCCAATCTCGGGTTGATGTATCAGGCTGGACACGGAGGACTTCCCCGCGATCAGGTAGAAGCCTACAAATGGTTCCTGTTGAGCGCGGAGCAAGGAAATGTGGTCGGCCGGCATTCGGTTGAAGAATACGGCACGGCTCGTGCGATCACGGCCGACCAAGTTGCCGAAGCAAAACGAAAGGCGGCCGCATTCCACGCCCGAAGTCGCACCAACAGCCTTACCGTCATCCCGGACACCAACGTCGAACCTCTCCGTTGAGAAGGTTGTGCTTTCCCGCTGAGGGATGTCTTCTTCAGAACCTGTCTGAAAATGTAGCATCAGCCATCTTGGCTGACGTAGAGCCGGGCTTCCAACCGGCGGAATAAACCGACCGCAATCACTAACCTCTTTGAAATCCCGGACAGCGGCATTAGGGCCGCGATTCTACCGGGCGACTCGCCGCTGCATTTTCAGACAAGCTCTCCGCAAATGGGGCGGATAGTTTTCTGTCTGCCCCGATAACGCTATTAGATTTTCAGGAGGGGATGTCAGTGTGCCGAAACCCGGTAGTACCGTTGCGGGTCAGTTCCGGCGGAAGTGTTCGTCATTGTCGTGCCTCCAGCCACCAGTGCGCTGCCCACATTGATCCAGTTGGTGGGCGACAAGCTGGTGGTGTATTGCAATTGATAAGTATAGCTGGCCAGGGTGCTCCATACCACTGTTGCTGTGCCGCCGATGTTGCTGACCGACAAGATGACCGGCGGCTGGAGTTGTGCCGCGGCATTCTTTGGTGTGAACGTCAACTTTGGGTTGCTGCCAGTGAGGTCCAGCGTGAAATAGCCCTCGTAGATGTAAGGATTCGCGCCGCTGATCTTGTTGTTGGAGGTGTACCAGAGGTCCTCGTAGAGAATCGTGGAAGGGCCGACGGGCGAGTCCGGATTGAAACCGCTGGCGCCAAGGAAGGTCGAGGCGCTATTCGCCGGTTCAACAAAACTTTCCCATGATTTGGATGTGTCCAAAATACTCTGACCCGTTGTCGCCGGGAGAATGAGCTGGTTGAGCGTGGAGATGGCATTGTTAATCACGGCCCGGCTGGCGGTTGCGGTCACGGTGGAACCAGGCACGGAGGGAATTCCGGCGCCGCCACTGCGGAACTGCGTGACATATTCATCCGCCGTGCCGCTGGCGTTTGGCAGGCCGCCGACCACACCGCCGAACATGCTGGACGAGGCGCCTAAAACGGCGTTAAAGCTGCTCCGTGAAAAGTCGGCGCTCAGATCGACCACCACGGTGCCGCCAACGATATTGGATCCCGCACCGAGATTGATAATGTAGTCCTCCGTCCCACTGCCGGCCTGATTTTGGAAACCAAAATACAGATAATCCGGTTTGAAATTCTGTGCGAACACGGATGGAGAAGTCATCAGGATTCCCCCAAGAAGTAATGCTGCGCCGATTAATTTTTTCATAACTCTGTGTCTGCTTTGTGTTTGTTTTTTGGTGCCATTTCTCGATCCATCGCTTTTTGCCTCACGCAAAAATATGAGAATCTGAAATTTATCATGGGCCGGACTGTTTTACTGCAAGGGACAGGACATGACATGTCTGTTTCAGGACTTTGAAATGAAATCGCGAATTTATTGTGGACACTCAACTTATCACGGCCAATCCCGCTGAAGGATAGGAGCCGGCGAATTTTGTCACTGAAAGGTAACTTTGGTTAAAACCCCTCTGCCGCAGGAATCCTGCAGCTCAGGAACACCACTTATTTCAATGAAAACGCATCCGGATTGATGGTCAAATTACCGCTACCCCCATTGGCCGTCACCTGGGGTTGGTACCAGGCATAATATTGTTGTTGCTCGTAAGCCATGTAACCTTGGGCGCCCAGCAAATCGCGTAACTGGGCATCGGCATTCTGTTGGGCGGTTTGCCAGCGCGTCAGGTGGGCTGTGCCGTTGGAATTTGGGTCTGCCTCGCCGTCAGCTTCCTGATTCTGACCGTTAATCTGGCTCAGGAACTGTTGCCGCACCTGCGCAATGGCCGCCTGGTCGGCCTCATTGAACCCCAAGGCTCTCCAGTTCGCATTTTGGAGGAACAATGGATAGGAAGTTCCTGACGTCCCTGTGCTTTGAGAGGGAGTTGGGGTTTCAGCAGCGCGCGATTGCTCCCCCAGCAAATAGGCCACCACTTGCAGTTCCCGCGACCGTGACCATGAGCCGTTGCCGGACCCATCCAATCCCAGTTGACGACGCTTCCAGGCAAAAGCCCGGGCGGCGTTGCCCCGGACAATGTCTTCGATGGTCGATTCCGGACAGCCGGCGGCTCGCAGGTTTCTGACATAAATCCGATAATCATTTTTTGACTCAAGCTGACTCCAACGAAACGGTACCGGTTCCATTCGCGGCGGCGCTGGGCGGACGGAAATGGCCATAGCCTGCGTTGGCGGCTGGGTTTCGGATGAAGCTGGCAAAAGGGCCGCGTTTTCCCTTTGCTGGTTTGGCAGGGAAAAAATCAAGCCACCGAGCAAAGCCAGGTTCAGACAAACTGAAATTTTCAACATCGCTTTCATGATTTATTTCGACCGCAATGTGATTGATCGGCGGTTCAGCTGCTTCACCGAAACCGGAAAGCCAGCGCGGAGGTGAGTCCGCGCTGGCCATGTTCAATAACTTTCAACGGGTCAGAACGCCGGGAAGGCCGTATCGCTGCTTTTGGTGACATTCATGAGCGAGTTTTGAATGGCGGCATCGTGGCCATTCGGATCAGCTCCCAGATTCAGGTTTTGCAGGGTTTTCTGCACCCCGGCAAAAATCTTGGTGCCCACCGTGTCCTGCGTGCCGCTGATCTGGAATTTGCCAAGCAGGTGTTCATGGCCCCAGTACCACCATTGGCCGTTTTCAATCGCGCCGTTGGATGACAGGAACCCATCCACCGCGACCCAATTGTTGGTGGGTTCGCCGCCGAAATTTGACGCATTCAGGGCATCGGACGGGCTCAAATAGCCGAGGGCAAACCAACCGACGCCTCCGTTAAACGGATCCGCCTGCTGGCAACTGCCTGTAATAGCCAGCGCTTTGGCCACGCCGCTGCCACCTTCATACCCATTGTTGGCTTCATTGGTGAGCACAAGCGAGTTGACCTGGGGGGTCTCTTCAACGCCCAAGCCAATGGAGAATTGTTGCACACCCCGGTGGGCGCCGTAGGTGCTGTCACCCAGCATGTTCATCCGGGTGCCGGAACCCAGGTTGCGGCCAACGAGATAAACGACGAAGTCGTTGTCGCTGGGATTGCCGCTGATGAAACCGGCCGGCACAGCGCCGTTGGCAAACAACGTATTCAGTTGAGGCAGAGTCACGTTCGAGCAGTGCAACCATTCATTCGACGCGGTGGTCTGGACATTTCTGGTGATTGTGAAGGTGCAGATGCCTTCTACGCCATAATCCTTTAATGCCGTCGGGGTGCTGGCCACAAAGGGTGTCCAGGAAATCGCCTGGGACGTGTCCGATTGAGCCAGATCCGCCCCGTGGGTGGTTGTTTCCAATTGACCGGCCGTGGGAGCGGTGGCCGTTACGATGCCAGCCGCCGACAACGTGGCATTGGTCGCGTTGACCCAGGTTTCCGGCGAGCCGGCCAGGGTGATGGGATTGTTGTTGCGATCCGTATTCCCCAGCGTGGCGTTGCACGCCGAGGCGATACCCGCTTCGGAACCGCTCCAGGCGCAGTCAATGAAGACGCCGGAGCCGCCGACGTTGCCATGGAATACCATGAAACTGCCGCCGTTGGCGCTGGAATTACCCCACGTCGCATAAGTGACGGTGCCGGCATCGAATACGCCGCCTGCGGCCGGGCCGCCATTGTTGGCCAGTGAAGCGAAAACAGTCGAACGGAAGGCCGTTGAACCGGTCAGATAGACCGTCGGATCCGCACTGGCCTGGGAAATCATTCCCAGAGCGAGCAGCATGGTGGTGATTTGGGTGCTTATTTTCATAATGTTAATTGGTTTTATTGTCGTTTGTTTTTTTCTTTGGATTGTGTTTGGGGAACTAAATCAGCCAATTTTGCCGCTCAACTGGCGGCGGAAGGTGATCAGCAAGAGGCCAACGCCGCCGACCAGGCTAAGGACGGTCGGTTCAGGCACGGCTTGCGGGGTAAAGGTCAACAGCGCCTGGCTGCCGGTGAGGTCCAGCGTGAAATAGCCCTCGTAGGTATAAGGATTCGAGCCGCTGATTTTGTTGTTGGAGGTGGTCCAGAGATCCTCGTAAAGGATGGTGGTAGGGCCAACCGCCGAGTCCGGATTAAAACCGCTGGCGCCAAGGAAGGTCGAGGCGCTATTCGCCGGTTCAACAAAACTTTCCCACGATTTGCTCCCGTCCAAAATCCCCTGACCCGCCGTTGCCGGAAGGATGAGTTGGTTGAGCGTGGATATGGCGTTGTTAATCACTGCCCGGCTGGCGGTTGCGGTCACAATGGACCCGGGCACCGAGGGAATTCCGGCGCCACCGGTGCGCAACTGCGTGACGTATTCATCCGCCGTGCCGCTGCTGTTTTGCAGGCCGCCGACCACGCCGCCGAACAGGGTGGACGAACTGCCCAATACGGCGTTAAAGTCCGCCAGCGAAAAATCACTGCTGAGATCCACCGTGGATGTTTGCCCGACAATGCTGGACGCCGCGCCGAGGTTGATGATGTAATCCTGGGACCCGCCGCCTACCTGGTTCTGGAAGCCCAGATACAGGTCGTTGGCGGTGAACTGCCCGAAGGTGGATTGGGAAACCATGATGGCTCCGCCAATGAGTAATGCTGCGCTTGTTGTTTTTTTCATAACTACTTCTCCCTTTTTTTCATTTTGAGTTTGTTCAGTTAACTTTTGACTCCCACACTAAAGTGGTTTGAGACGCAAACCCTATCACGATTCAATGTCAGTCTGCTTCTTGTCAGAGGACATGGGCTGACGCTTATGAGACATGAAAAATTGTGTTATAATGCGTTGTTATTGTGATGCTTACGAAAATTCTGGAATGTGGTTTTGCAGGGGGTGAGGGTTTGTCGCAAGAAGGTAACTTAAACCTGCCCCGAAAAAATCGAGGATGCCAGTCCTTTCCATGAACAGTTCAAACTGCGGTCAGGTTTTGGGCTGCAAGAGGTGAAGGGAAGCGACCTTTACCACTTTGGGACTGCCCGGTATCGCGTGGACTGAAAGCCAGGTTGGCGTTGTTCCAAACCAGCCGTTGCAGGGCTGGATGCGGTCGGGCCGTCACCAATTTGTAACCGTCAATCCGCCTGAGCTGGTTTGACAGGGGCAAGCTGCATCAATCATAATAGAGGCGGGAACGACGCCTTGATTGTGAACAGGATTCGAAACATGGCCGGGCACGGCCGCGGATTATTGCTGGCCCTGTCAGGTCTGCTATTGGTGCTGGCTGGTTCCGCGCCGGACGTCCGCGCGGGAAGCCGTGTCGTTGCGTGGGGGGCAGGATCGTTCGTTGCCAGTCCGCCGGACTTGAATGACTACGGCCAGTCCATCGTCCCGGCGAATTTGACGAACGCCGTACTGGTGGCTGGCGGCTGGAGACACAGCGTGGCCTTGAAAGCTGGCGGCACGTTGCAGGGCTGGGGCTACGATTATTTTGGACAGATTGATTTTCCGACGGGAAGCAATTATGCGGCTATCGCCTGCGGAGACCTGTTCAGTCTGGCGTTGAACTCGGACGGCACGGTGACGGCGGTCGGAGACGGTTTCTATGGTCAAACGGCGGTTCCGGCCAATGCGAGCAATGTCGTGGCGGTGTCATGTGGGTTTTACCATTGCCTGGTTTTAAAAACCGATGGCACTGTGGTGGCTTGGGGCGGGCAGGGCGACATTGATTACGGGCAGGGAGTCGTTCCAACGAACGGTGAGTCCAATGTGGTGGCGGTCGCGGCCGGCGGTTACCACAATCTGGTGCTGAAGTCGGACGGCTCTTTGTTTGCGTGGGGAGATAACCGGGATGGTGAGACCAACATCCCCGCGGGTTTGAGCAACGTCGTGGCGATTGCGGCGGGAGGGTTCCACAATCTTGCCCTCGGAGCCAATGGCACGGTGGCGGCTTGGGGGCTGGATAACTTCGGCCAAACGGATGTTCCCACCGATCTGAGCAACGTCGTGGCGATTGCGGCAGGCAGCTTTCACAATCTGGCCCTTAAAAGCAATGGCACCGTTGTGGCCTGGGGCGAGAACACCGAGGGCGTAACCAATGTCCCCGCGAATTTAACCAATGTGGTGCAAATTGCCGCCGGGGACTTTCACAGTCTGGCGTTGGTGAGGACCAATCCGCCGATGAGACGAACGGTTGTTGTTCAACCAAACTTCGAAACCAACGGCTTCAGGGTGACGGTGCCGACGCAAAACGGAAGAGTCTATCAACTCCAGTACAAGAATTCCCTAACCGATGATGTCTGGCAGTCGCTGTCGCTTTACGCCGGCACCGGCGGCAATCTGCAACTGACCGACCCTGTCGTTGCCACCCAGCGATGCTATCGGGTGGAGCAATGGTAGATCTTCAATCGGTTCCCCAACGGTGGCGGGTCGTTTCCAAAACTGATTGTCACCGATTTGTAACGGGTGCGACATAAATCTGTTGCTTAGTATTTGCAGCATTGCCGTCATGCGATTGCTTAAAACTGGCCGTCGGACAGCATGGTTGATGGGACACACCGTAATGCTGGCCGTATTTGGGGCGACCAGGGCATTTGCGGATACTTCCGCCGCCCCTCCTGACCCGCTTCTGGATTTGTTTATAAAAAAGGGCTTCGTCACTCAGGAGGAAGCCGAGAAAGTCAAAGCCGAGGCAGACTCTATCCGAACCAACAGCTTGACCTATCCATTGCCAACAGCATCCAAATGGAAGATCAGCGGTGGCATTAAGAATGTTGAGTTGTTTGGTGACATCCGGGTGCGTTACGAGGGGAGAAAGGTGGAAGATCCAAACGGCGGCCATATTGATTTGGACCGCCTTCGTTATGCGCTGAGATTGGGGTTACGCGGTGACGTCGAAAACGACTTTTATTATGGCGTCAGACTTGAGACATCCGCAAATCCACGCTCACCCTGGGTTACCATGGGTACGTCCTCGAGCGGAACTCCGTACCAGGGACCGTTTGGCAAATCCACGGCAGGCATCAACCTCGGCCAGTTATACATCGGCTGGCACCCGGAAGAGTGGGTGAACATCACGCTGGGCAAGATGCCCAATCCGCTCTACGCCACCCCCATGGTTTGGGACACCGACCTGAACCCCGAGGGTGTCGCCGAGCAGTTTAAACGTACGGTGGGCGAAGCGGATTTCTTTGCGATCTTCGGACAGTTCCTTTATCAGGATACAAATCCGAACCAATCCTCGCCAGGTTATTTCAATTTACTAAGCTACGACAGCAGCCAGGGGGGTCTGCCTTTTCTGCTGGCCTGGCAGGCCGGGGTGAACTATCACCTGACGAAAAAAGTTTCGTTGAAGGTGGCCCCCGTCTTGTATCAATACGCCCGTTTTAATAAGGGCCAGTCACCCAATAATAACGTCTCGGGGGTCACCCCGGACTTCTCGGGAACCTTTGTTGGACAAGGGCAGACGAACGGTCTCGGTCTGCCGGCTTCCTACAATCTCGCTTTGCCGGGCCTTCCCAATTTTGACGGCTTTTACGCCAACCAGACGGGCATCAACGATCTGATGGTGCTCGAATTTCCATTTGAACTGAACGTAAAACTGGAAAGGCTCAATCTGCGATTTTTTGGCGATTATGCCCAAAATCTTCAGGGCGCCGACCGGGCCAACGCCGCCTTTAATGCCGCCCATTCAGCATATTTTGCCAACGGCATCCTTGGTCCCAGTAGTGGCAACATTGACCAGATCTCATCCCCCCAAACCCATGATATCCACGCCTATCAAATCGGTTTTGGCCTCGGGAGCACCAATCTGGTTTATGGCCCGATGCAGGGGCTGGTTTATGGCAGCAGCTCAAAAGCAAATGCCTGGGAATTCAGGACCTATTGGCAGCACATCGAACAATACTCGCTGGATCCAAACCTTATTGACTCGGATTTCTTCGAAGGCCGCGCAAACATGCAGGGTATTTACATGTCTCTCGCCTACGCTTTCGGCGGCAATGTCATCGGGACAGTCCGCTATGGCCGTGCCAGCCGCATCAACGACAAACTGGGCACCGGCGGCAGTAATCAGGATGTTCCCCAGATGAATCCGATCAACAGTTATAACCTGCTGCAAGTGGATTTGACCGTGAGATTCTGAGCCGGGCGGGAATTCAAGCCGTCGGACTTTTTCGGATTCGATTTGCGCGGCCCGGCCCGGTGGCGCGGATGGTTGGAACCTCCCCGTGGCGGGATGGGGGCTTCTCCGCAATGACTTGTTTGGGAGGATGTCCCGGGGAACAAAGATTCTTCCGCGTCTGCTGCCGCCATTCGCCGGGAGTCATGCCAAAACGTTTCTTGAACATGCTGTTGAAAAAACTCATGTGCGGGAAACCCTGCTGGCTGGCGATGCTGATGGCGGTGGCGTCTGATTCCACGAGCAACTGTCGGGCGCGCAAGAGGCGTTGTTCCGTCTGGTGCTCCCGAAACGGGACGCCGAATTCCTCGCGAAACAGGCGGCGAAAATGGCGCAGGCTGCAATTCAGCTGTTGTGCCAGTTCGGGCGGTGAACAGACGGACAGTTCGTTCTCCGACATTTGGCGAAACATCTGGCGAAACCGATCGCGCAAACGGCTTCCACCGGCGGAGGCATGGTTCGGAGAAATCGGAATCTCCGCGGCGATATTGGCCCAAAATTGTAGCCGGGCGCAACGCGCGGGGAATCCGTTGTCCGGGGATTGCTCAACGAGCCGCGTAAATTCCTGCCCGGTTGATTCGTTGGAACGAAAAAAAAGGAAGTAGGGTGACGGGTTCTTGGTGTTGAATTCATGCCATTCCTCCACGGTAAGCAGACCCAGATATTGTGGATACACGATAAAGAACTGCAGTTTCAGCGGGCACAACACACTGGCCCGTAATTGGGTTTTGTCGTCAAACCCCAATACCAGGCCGTCTCCGATATTCAGTTCGCCGGCCGTTCCCGGCTTTAGCCAATAGCCTGCGCCGTCGGCCACGCGAAGGACAATCCATCCCTGGCAACCAGGGACCCATTCCCTTGAAGATCCGATCACCAACTCTTGAAGGATGAGATGAAGCTTGACTGACATTCGAGGTAAATCTGGAATCTCCCGGTGACGGTTCCGCGTCGGAAAGGGGACGATTTTGAAACATTTATTCTCCCGATAAGGCGGCCTTTTTCGTTCAAAAGCAGTTCCAAGTTCCCCTCGGGGCCTTGCCGTTGGCGCGCATCATTATTATCCAACGCTGGAGGGGTTAAAACAATTCTGTGGCGGACCCACAGAGGGGCTAAAGTCACCACACTCCAGACGCTTCACTACTGCCGGAGCTCGCGAATTACGCGAAGCGCCCGGACTGCGGCGGTTGACCGCCGCTTTTGACTGCCGGCAACCAGACGCAACGCCTGGAGTTCTTGTTCGGCTACAGTTTTTTGAATCGGCTGTAATCCACTAATCGAAACTGAATCACCCGCCCGGCACAAACATTTCACCTGTTTGTAACCTCGGTTGACAAGTCGTTGGTATAGCCTGAAAGGAGGCAGAAGTTGCAGATAACTGCGATGATACGATGTGATACAGGATGTTTGTGGAGTTTGGCCTTCCGTAAAGGGCCAAACCATAGGGGTGACGTATCTGCCGGGTTATCCGGCAAGAGCCAAATCAAATAAAAACCGACCATGACCATGTTCAGTATTCAACCGTTGTTCGCCGCCAATGCGGCGGTATATGCCATTCAAAACGCCACCACCGAAGGCAAGATCACCGTCATTGTGCTGCTCGTTCTATCGCTATTCAGTTGGACGATCATTATCACCAAGTTTCGCCAGTTGCTGATCGCGCGGAAGGCGACCAAGAAGTTCTTCACCGCCTACAACTCCACGCGCGATCCGCTGGACATCCAGCGCAAAGGCGAGGAATTCGACGGTGCACCTGCTTACCAGCTCTACATCCGCGGTGCCGATGAATTGGCGTACCAGTTGAAAAACAATCCGGTCCAGGTTCAATCGGTTGCCAAGTTCAGTCCCTCGCAAAGCGGGGAACATACCAACACCGATTTTCTCGCTCGTTCCACCGAAACCAAGGTCAGCACTGCATCTTTTGAAGCGGTGAAAGTAATTCTGGAGGAAGCGGCCGGCGCGGAGGCCATGGCACTGGAGAAAGGAATGATCGTGCTGTCCACGGCGGTGGCGGGCGGACCGTTCATCGGTCTATTGGGCACGGTGTGGGGCGTCATGTCCACGTTTGCCGGCATCGCCGAAAGCAAGGCCGCGACTTTGACGGCGATGGCGCCCGGCGTGGCGGCCGCGTTGGTGGCCACGGTTACCGGGTTGCTCGTGGCCATCCCGGCGATGTTCGCCTACAACTTCATGGTCACCACCATCCGCGCCATCACCCAGGAACTGGATGGTTTTGCCAGCCGTTATGCCAACCAGATCGAGCACGTCTATGTGGATCATCGCCCGCTGGCCGATGAAATCCGGAATGCGAACGAGGTGCTGGCCGGGCGCATTGTCGGGGCGTTGAAGCACCACGAAACCCCGGTGCTGGTTGACCGATGAAAAAGTGTTCGAAGCCGGCGCATCATTCGCTGACGGAGTTGAACATCACGCCGTTGCTGGATCTGGCGTTCGTGTTGCTGGTGATCTTCATCATCACCACCATCCCGCCGGTCAATGACCTGGATTTGAAGCTGCCCAGTGCGGCCAAGCGCTTGAAGGATCCGCCGCGCAAGGCCAATTACATCACGGTGCAGGCCGACGGAGCGATGTATTTGAACAAGGCCAGGTTCACTGATGCCGGGGAGATGTTGCAAACCCTCATCAACCTGCGGATGGACGATCCGGACCTGAACGTGATCGTGCGCGGGGACAGCCTGACCAAATACAAACAAATCCGGGCGGTGCTGGACGTGTGCCAGCGGGCCGCCGTGCCCAAGGTGGACCTGGCCACCGAACCACTGAACAAATGAAAACTTTCTGGATAAATGGATTGGTGGATGAATGGATTGATGGATTGTTGCCGGCGACCGTTGGTTTGCGGATCCACCCATCCCACAATCCATTCATCCATAAATCCATTCTGTAAACATGCTGCCCCAAAGCCAGGCGCGGAAGAAACGGAACTCGTCGAAGGTGAACCTGATGATCTCGTTCACGTTCCACGCGTTGATCGTGCTGGTGGCGTTGTATTTTGCGGCCCGGCAGGGTTTGCTGGGCAAACAGATGAAGAAGATCAGCATCGAGATGGTCAAGGCCAAGCCGCCGGAGAAGCCCAAGGAACCGGAAAAGCCCAAAGTGGAACCGCCCAAGGTGGAAATACCCAAACCCGAACCGCCCAAGGTGGTGGAAGAAGTCAAAGCGGCCCCGCCCCCGCCGGTCACCGGACCCCCAACGGTGGCGCCGCCGGCGGCGGAACTGCCATCGTTTGAGTTTGAGGGTGGCGCCGCCGTGGAGACCAGCTCGGACCCGGTACATTTGTACAAGGGTTACCTGGAATATTCGCTGCGGTCGAAATGGCAGCGACCGGACGACATGGCCGATGACAAATATGTGGCTGAAGTGGAAGTGACGGTGGACCGAAAGGGAAAAATCAGCAACCCGGTCTGGGAAAAAGGGTCGGGGGATGCGAAGTGGGACGACTCGGTGAAGGAAGTATTCAAGGTGGTCAGGAACATGGACCGGCCGCCACCGACGAATTTTCCGCCGCGGGTGACGGTGCGTTTTGACGTGCAGGAGGAGACCGAACCGATATTGCAATGAAAAAGACGTCGCAGAGCCACCACAGTTCATTGAGCGAGTTGAACATCACCCCGCTGCTGGACCTGGTGTTCGTGCTGCTGGTGATCTTCATCATCACGACGCCGCAGATGATGAACAACCTGGAGATGACGCTGCCGTCGGGCAAACCGCCGCCGCTGCAAAAGGAAAAGCCGAAGCTCAACCACATCGTGGTGGACGCGAAAGGGAAAACGTATTTGAACGACGCGGTGGTGACGGTACCGGAGCTGAAGTCCAAATTGCAGCAACTGAAGGCGGCCGACCCCAACCTGAGCGTGGTGGTAAAGGGGGCGGACGAGGTGGATTACCAGAACATGATCAGCGTGCTGGACGTCCTCCAGCAACTCGACATCACCAAGGTCGGCCTCGCCACCGAGGACAGCCCCGCCCCTTGAGTAAATGCAGCTGTGTAAGGGGTTGGCCACATCCGGAGTGCGAAAGTTTTGACTCCGGGGCCTCAAGGCAAAAGGAAAAGCTGGCGTGGGCGTTTCTACTAACTGACTTTCTGCCAACTTCCATCAACTAACACTAACGTCCACACCAGCCAGTCTCAATGTCGTCCGGTTTCCAGTGCTGTCAAGGGGCCGATAATACAGGATGAGACCTTGGCAGAACACAGTTTGCCCGGTAACGGCGTTTGTGACCGCCGGGATTCTTTGGGCATTTGTGGCTGGCACGCCTGAATGAGGGCACCATTTCTGGCCGAAGGGGCGCAATTCACGGAAAAAAGTGGCGGTTTTCTCTTGGTGCGAGGTTCCTGAACCGCTTTAATGCGCCTCCCAATAACAACCAACAACAAACCAAACGAAAACGAATTGATCAAAATTATGGCCAAAGCCCTGACCAAATCCCAGATTGCTGCTGAAATTGCCACCGCCAACAACCTTTCCAAGAAGTCCGCGGTGGAGATTCTTGAACACCTCGCGGAGCTGGCGTACAAGAACGCCAAGAACACCTTCACTCTGCCCGGCCTCGGCAAGCTGGTGCTGGTCAATCGCAAGGCCCGGACCGGGCGGAATCCGGCCACCGGCGAAACCATCCAGATCAAGGCCAAGCGCGTCGTGAAGTTCCGCGTGGCCAAAGCGGCCAAGGACGCCATCCTCGGCACGAAGTAAGACCAACGCACCTTTTCCCCGGCACTCTGTTTATTTCAGAGTGCCTTTTTTATTGCGGCAGTTTTAAACGGCGTAAACGGCCTAGCGATTGTCGAACTCTCGCTGGATTCCTGAGGTTCGGACAACGCCCGGGCTGACTTGCCGCCGGTCCCCAGGCGTTTCTCGCACGCGGGTGTCCTTTTCAAACCGCTGTGGTCACCTTGCCCAGGGCGGAGCGGAATTCGGCAAACGTGAAGGGTTTGGCCAGACAAATGCGATGTTTCTCTTCCAGAAATCTGCAGGTCCGTTCGTTGACCATGTCGCCGGTGATGAAGATGATGCGTTCGGATTGGGCGGGATCCTTTGAGCGGATCCGCTCATAGATCTGCTGGCCGTTCAGACCCGGCATTTTCCAGTCGCACAGGGTCACGTCGTATTGTTTCCGGTCCAGATGACGCAGGCCGGCCTCGCCGTCGGCGGCAATGTCCACCTGGTAACCCCGCCGGGTCAGGGTTTCCCGGACCATTTGCAGGATCGGTTCCTCGTCGTCAATCACGAGCACCTTTTTACCTGCGCCTTCGTGCGGGTCAATCTTCTCCCGCTCCGGCGCGCGCTTTATTTCCGTGGTCGATTTTTCCTCGGCGGCATAGCTGATGGGCAGTTCGATGACAAACGTCGCGCCTTCGCCCGGCCGGCTGCGGGGGACGATGGTGCCGCAGTGTTCCTTGATGATGCCATAGCAAAGACTCAAGCCGAGCCCGGTGCCCTTGCCCGCTTCCTTGGTCGTAAAGAAAGGATCGAAGATTTTGGACAGGTTTTCCGGAGGAATGCCCGGACCATTGTCCCGGAAGGTGATGCACACGTTGTTCGAGCGCACGGCCGAGGTGATTTTAATCCAGCCCTTGGGCTGGTGGGCTTCCATCGCTTGGCGCGCATTGTTGATGATGTTCAAAAAGACCTGCTGGATTTGATGAGGATCCACCATGGCCTGGGGCAGAAGCGGATCCAACTGGGTGGTGACCTCGATGTTGCTGGTGCGCAACTGGTATTGAAGAATTTCCACCGCGCCCTCGACCAGCGTGTTGACACAAACCGCCTTGCGCTCCGGGTGATGCCGGCGGGCGAAGCTGAGCAGCGACTGGACAATCTTCTGACAACGCTGCGCGCTTTTTAAAATCATGTCGAGATGCCGGCCACGTTGCGGGTCGGGATCCTCCTGTTTCAGCAATTCGGAGAAGCCCATGACCGCGGTCAGAGGATTGTTCAATTCATGCGCCACCCCGGCGACGAATTCGCCGATGCCGGAGAGCTTTTCACTTTGGATCAACTGCGCCTGGGTGGTTTTGAGGGTTTCCACGGTGGCTTCCAGTTGCTCGCGGGAATTTTTCAGGTTTTCCGTCATCTGGTTGAACACCTGCGCAAGATCGCCATATTCATCCCGGGTGTGGACCTCGACGCGCCGCGAAAAATCACCGCGGCCCACGGCCTCGGCGCTGTTGCGCAATTCCTCCAGCGGAGCGGTAACTTTCCGCACCCAGATCCAGACGACGGTCGTGCCCAGGAGAATGCCCATTCCGCTGACCAATAAGATCCGTTGCAGGATGGAGTCCAGGGCCAGCAGGGGCCGCTCATACGAGGAAAGAATCAGATAGTTCAAGGGATGAGCGTTGTCCTGTGCGTTCAAGCTGCCGGCCCGGCAAAGAAAATGTTCCTCGTTCAGGGTGATTTCCTCGGTGGAATTGAAACCGGGACTGGCAGGGGAGGCGGACAATTGCGCCAGTTTGGCAGTCAACCGGCGGTCGGCGTCGGACTTGGCCAGTGTGGAGTTGATGACTTGCCCGTCCGAAACAAGAACGAGATCACTGCGGGTCAATTGTTTGAATTCACCGGCGATGGAATTTTCCAGGCCAAAGGTCATCACACCTACAACGTTGTTATCGACCCGGATGGGGATGGAAACCACATCGAATAGTTTTCCGGCGCAGCGGATGGTGTTCACCGTGGACTGGCCTTTGGTTGCCTGGATGACGGTTGCAGCGCTGCGGGTTTTGAACTCCTCCAGATTGAGCAGGGGATCGCGCGCGGCCGCCTCCGGCGGCGGGTTGCCACCCACCGAAGACATGACCATGACATCTGCGGTGTTTTCGCCGATCAAATCATCCAGCAAATGGCGGAACGTGGCCGGATCCTCCGTTTTAGCCACAGCCTGAATCCGCGATTCCTTCACGATGTTGTAGTAGCGCAACGAGAAATCATTCGCGCGGGTTTCCTGCCACTTCTTCAGCATGGCGTCGGCGGTGAGCAGCAATTCGGCGGCATCCGCTTGCAGTTGCTTGGTGATTTGCCGGTCCACCAGCCACATCGACGCGGCCAGCAATAAAATCATCACGGCGACGACCGGTACGATGACTTTCGTCCGGAAACTCAAAAGCAGGGCGGTTTTGATGCGTTCCATATCAAGGTTTAATACTTTGGCAGATTGGTGATGCTCAAAACGAAATTGGCCTTGACCGGGCCGTCCCCGGGGACCGTGATTTCCCGGGTTTGCCTGGGCAGGCGCTCATGCCAGGCGGTCAACCGGTAGGTCCCCGACGGGACATTGGTGATGGCATAATGGCCGGCCCCATCCACGGTGGCAAAATAGGGGTTCTCCAACACAAGGATGATGCAATGCATGTTGGCATGAATGGAACAGAACGCGTCCACCCGCCCCGGTTTGTCGAACGTCACCCGCTTTCCCGGCTCGCCATGTTTGTACAATCCGAGGTCGAAGGGCTTGGTGTCGGACATGGAAAAAACGTTGTGATAAATATCATCGTTGTTCGGCCATTCCACCGTGGTCCCCACCACAATCGGCAGCACGTGCGGATTGAATACGGCCCCCTTCTGGACCACATGGTGCGACTCAACCGTGGCGGGCATTTCCGGGGCCGCGGGTTTGTTGCCCACCGGACCTTCGATATAGACGACGAAATCATGCATCTCGGCATAATCAACGCGCTCGACAAATTTGAACTGGTGGCTGTCGTAGCCCCCGCCATCCAGGGGGTCGCCGTCCGCGCCGGGTTTGCCTTCGGCCCGGATGGTGCCAGTGATGGTGCCGGCCTGGGCGCTGAAGGCGGCGAGCACGGACAGGAGAAACATTTTCAAGCAGATGGGTTTCATGATTAGAATTTGAATGCCGCCTCGGTGCCGATAAAATCTTCATGATTTCGATGATCCCCGTTGGCCGTGAGGCCGTTTTCGAAAGCATATTCCATCTTGACCACCAGCCGTTTGCTGAAGCGATAACCCCCGCCGAGGCTCAAGCGCCAGAGGTCCGTGGTCAGGTCGTTGTTGAAATAATTATTGAAATTGCCTTCGCCAGGAATGGGATAACCGTTGCGGACAAAGATCTGGCTGAAGCGTGCCGCGGTGTAGAATTTCCGCGTGATGTCCGCCTCGCCTTCTACGCTGTAATAATAGATGTCCCGCTGATTACGGCCCGCCGAATCGTTGTCACTGTAATGGGCGTAACCGCCAAACATTATGATCCGGCCGCGGGGCAGGTTCACATCCACGTCAGCTTCCACCAGGTTGACATGGAACCGGGTGGTTCCTGCGGAACCGACGGATTTGAACCATCCACTGCCAAACCACAACGCCGACACCTGGTCGTTTTGCACGTTCAGATTGCCGGTGCGCATGCCGCTCACGCTCAGGTGCAGCCAGCGGGCCGGATCATAGCTCACCCGGCCGGCCACCGCCTTGTCGCCATCGCCATCGGACACATTGACCCCGCCGTTTTGGACTGCCGTCGCATAGGCGAATTTGCCAAGCGTTCCGTAGAGTTCCACGCCGGCGTCAATGCCCCACAGGTCCGAAATCGAATTCAAAATGAGCGGGTTGTCGATGGCGTTGCGTCTTGAATATTCCTCGCCGAACGGGATATTGATGCGGCCGGCACGCAGGTTCAACATGCCGTCGCGTCCCCAGAGTTGCGAAATATTTTCGCAATCGAGGTATAACTCGCCGAGGTCGGTCTGCAGCCCGTTGTATTCCGGGGTGGCCAAATCCAGTTGCCCGTGAAAATAGACGTCCTCCCAAACCGGCGCTTCCACATAAAGCCGGGCTTCATTCACCCGAAAATCAGTGTGGGGATAACTCCCGTCTTCCTGGGAGCTGAACACCCCGACGCCGACCTCACCGCTGAGGTTCACCTGGCCCAGATTGAAACTGCTGGCCTTTGGGGCGGCCCCGGCTTCGGCCATCTCCGTTTTTAAATTGCCCAGTTGCTGGTCGTGCCGGGTGGAGGTTTGTTCCACGGCCGAGACCCGGTTGCTCAACGTTGCTATCACCTCTTGTTGCTGCCGCACCTGCTGCTGCAATAGCGCGTTCTGTTGCGACAACAAATCCATCTGCCGTTTCCAATCCGCATCTTCCCCGGCACGGAGTTGCCTGCCGGTCGTCAACAGGAGACCGGTGGCAACCGTACCCAGCGCGAACAGGGTTGAATGTCGGCCAAACACGCTCCCCGAGGGAGCAGCCAATATGCCTCAAGCAATTGTTGGTTAGAAAAGATTGTATTAATAATTAGACTGGTAATTGTGTTCAAAAAGGGACGGCTTGTCCTGAATCGGGACGTGGTGCGTCCCGTGATTCAACCACCACGTGAGGAGCCGGGCCGTTTGCGCGTTCAGTCGTTGGGGATGGCCGGTCACGCTTTCCGATTGCCACTCGCGATCAAGGATGGCCGGGGCGGGGCAGGTTGGCGGAACAAATGATGCAGGCGATGAGAAAGCACGGCCAATCCTTCCGCCAGGTCTTCCTTCTGGGTGACCACGGAATCAGGGATCTTGAGTTTCACCGGGGTGAAATTCCAAATGCCCCGGATACCGGCGCCAACCATCGTTTCCGCAACTGCCTGCGCCACTTCCGCGGGGACAGTCAAGACGCCGAGCTTGATTTCACCGCGTCGGACAAAACGGGCCAGCTGGCCAACGGTCTGCACCTTCCGCCCGTAAACCCATTTCCCAATCTTTCGCGGATCTTCATCAAAAGCTCCAACGATGCGCAGTCCAAAATTTCCAAAACCGTGGTAACCCAGCAGGGCGCTGCCCAGGTTGCCCACCCCGACCAGGATGGCCTGGGTCTGGTTGTCCCAACCCAAAAACCGTTCGATGGCGGTGATGGACTCGGTAACGCGAAAACCGATGCGGGGAGTGCCGACAATGCCGGTGATGGCCAGGTCTTTGCGCACAATGACCGGTTCCAGATTGTGCACGCCGGCCAGCACGGTGCCGGACACGCATTCATGTCCCTCCGCTTGCAGCACCCGCAGCAGTTGCAGATATGAAGGCAGACGTTTGACGCAGGAGAGACTGGCCTGGCGGTCGCCTTCGGCCACGGGGAACAATTTTCCCGCGAGGTCCGCCGGGTCCACGGTTTTGGCTTTCCCTGCAGCACGGGGTCGCTTGAATGAGGTCATATCGGTATTTGTATAACGATATAGATATAACGACTGAACATCAAGCAAATCTTGCCTGCCGGTCAAAAGGCGGGAAATCTGGAATCGGCAGGAATTGATATAATACCCTAACAGAAAGTGAGTTACACATTTAATGAACTATGACTTATCTCGTTGACGCTGGCGTCTTATACTTGCGTGCCGCAACCGTCCTCCGATTGACAAGCCACAGATTTAAGATTAAATAGAGAAAAATTTATTGATAATAGGTAATCGATATGACCGCGAAATACTCCGCCAACCAACCGGGCCGTCTGCCCGTCAGGACCGTTTCGGAGCCGACGTTGAAACGGCTGCCGCTGTATCACCGGTTCCTGAAGGAATGGCAGGCGACCGCCCGCCAGACGGTTTCGTGCACGGACATCGGGATGGATCTGGACCTGGACCCCACGCAAATCCGGAAGGATCTGGAAGCGGTCGGCATCGTGGGCCGCCCGCGCATCGGCTATGTCCTGGCCAATGTGATTGAAGCGTTGGAACAGTTTCTCGGCTGGAAGAACCTGAATGACGCCTTTCTCGTCGGGGCGGGCAGCATGGGGTCGGCGCTATTGGGCTATCACAAGTTTGAACAGTGCGGGCTGAAGATCGTGACGGCCTTCGATCTGGATCCCTCCAAAATCGGGAGCCGGATTCACGGCAAACATGTGCTGCCCTTGAGCAAGCTGCCGGACCTGGCCCGCCGGATGCACGTCCTCATCGGCATCATCACCGTGCCGGCGGCGGAAGCCCAGGCGGTGGCCGATTTGATGGTCGCCGGCGGCATTCGCGCCATCTGGAATTTTGCGCCGATTCGCCTGCGCGTGCCCGAACAGGTCATCGTTCATAACGAGGATCTGTACTGCTCGCTGGCTTCCCTGTCACAGAAACTTTTTCAATCGCTGCAGGCCGGCCAGACGAGATCAACGCTGCCGGCGGCCCGCTGAATTTTAACAAAGACAAACATCCTCATGCGTAATAAACCCAAACCTGACTGTAACGGGCGGAAGTTTGTGAAAGTTTTCACAATCTTGGAACAACATGGACGTAAACCTTCGCGGCTGGTGCCCATTCTCCAGGCGGTGCAGGAGGAATACCGGTATCTGCCCAAAGAAGTATTGACCTATGTCGCCACGGCCTTGGATGTATCGCCGGCGCGCGTCTTTGGCGTGGCCACCTTCTATTCGCATTTTGCGATTGAACCCAAGGGCAAACACGTCGTGCGTTTGTGCGATGGCACGGCGTGCCACGTGAAGGATTCCATCCCGATTCTCGATGCCATTCGCAAACGTCTCGGCCTGGAAGGCAAACGCACGACCACGCCGGACATGTTGTTCACGGTGGAAACGGTCGCCTGTCTCGGGGCGTGCGGGCTCGCGCCGGTCGTGGTGGTGGATGACCAGGTCCACGGTC
>CAZKTW010000005.1:0-38951 GCA_964555775.1 uncultured Bifidobacteriaceae bacterium
GGTTGATGCCGCACAGAAAATGCTGGTCGGCCTCCGCCTTCATGTCCAGCGGCGTCGCACGGAAAACGACCGAATGCAGCCAGGTGAAAGCCTCGGAAGAAGTCACCGGCTTGCCGAGCAGGTGGCTCGCCGATGAAGCCCAGCGCGTGGTCGTGAATTTTTTCCACGGATAACCCTCGCCCTCCGGCAAATCGCAATAGGCATAGCTGAACAGTGCCGCCGGCGGCGTGCCGTAAGCCTGGATGCGGAATTTGGTTTTGTTCTTGGCGGCCAATTTCGTGAACGCGCCCTCGAAGTAATCGTTGAAAATTTCCGTGACCGTCTGTCCCCAGTCCTGGCGAATTTCCAGCGTCTTCGGGCCGAAGTCACTGAATAGCGCGGGCAACAGCGGTTTCAAATCATAGCCGCGGCGCTTTTGAAATTCCGCGAGGAAATCCGGCGTCCAGTTTTCACCGGCCACTTCCAGGCTGTCGCAGAAGATTGAATACGGCGGATTTGGCCCGCACGCCTGGATCGCCGGGTCGGCGACTTCCTTGATGAACTTTTCGATGGCCGTCGGGCTGTAATGATCGACGATGTAACCGTCGGCGCCATACGCCGCGCGTTTCACATAAACCAGACCCGGCAAGCCGAGCGTATAAAACGTCACCCGCGTCGCGCCGCGCAAATCCGACGGCAGCAGCGCCGTGCTGCCGCGAATTTCCAGCGGCAGATAAGGGCTTTTGCCGGCGGGCGCATTCGTCACCGGACCGAGCAGCGCCGCGACTATTTCGCCATCTTCAGCGCCGCTGTGCGCCGGCTCTTCAACACGTGCCTGTTTCGGCGTTACGCTGACCGGCGATAATTCGTGCAACGCACCGACCGCTTCCCGCCGGGAAAATTGCGGGCCGCCGTAAGGCCAGCCGCTGCCGAGCGTCAAATCCATCCGCAAGCCCAGTTCCTTCGCCTTTTCCGCGGTGAACCGGAGCGCTTCCAGGTGTTCCGGCGACAGAAATTTATTGTTCGTGACGCCCGGCAGTTCGCCGTCCAGCGCGAGCGCATACGTCTGCTGGACTTCAAAGCCGCCGAAGCCGCCGGCCTTCATGACATTCATTTCGCGTTCGAGTTCCGGCTTGGTAACCGCCGTACCGAACCACCACCAACGCGTCATGATTCGCGCGTCGTCGGGCGGCTGCTCAAAGCTGCGCTGAAGCTGGTGGATGTCCGCGGCAAACAGCGAACCCGCAGCGAGCAACGTTGCGATGAATGCGAACGAGGCGAAGCATTTGAAACGTGTTTTCATAATAATTATTTTTCCGGCGGTGAATGGTCGAGAATTTGAATCGTCGAGGCCTGGCCGAGGTCTGCGGCCGGCGCCCACGAACGCAATGCCCAGACAATTTTTTTGTCGGGCGTGACTTCGATGGCCTGCACCGGCGCATGGCTCGAATCGAGATTGCCCTGCAATTGTTCAAACCAGTTGTTGATGATCGTGTTTCCGTCCGGCAGGCGGATCGCGGTTTGCGTGTGGGAAAATTTGTATTCCGGCGCGTCGGCGGGCGTCCATTCCCAGACGGTCTCGCCCTGGCGGTTGATTTCACGCACCAACTGTGCGCCACTGGTGGCGGCCAGAATGTTGCCGCTGGCCAGTTGCTCGGCCGACCAGCAATTCGTTAAATCATACGACCAAAGCGCCTTGCCGTCCCAGTCATACTCGACGATTTTTCCCAAATCCAAGTGCGCGATGAGCAGCGTCCCCGCCGCCGTCAATCGCGCGCGGCGGAACTGGCGGTGGACGGAGTTGGTGTCCTTTGCCGGCAACGCGAACTGGTGTTCGATGGCGCCGGTGGCTTTGTTCATGACGATGAATTTCGCGGGGCTTCCATTCTGGATGAAGAGCACGCTGTTCGTGCCGTAAGGTTGCGCCGTGTGGATTTCGGTATTGGCGGGCGCGTCATAATTCCACACCACTTGTTTGTCCCGGGTGATTTCGGTGATGCCGAACTGGTGGGCGAAGAGGATATGCCCGTTTGGCTCCAACACTGCGTCGCTGATTTCACCGCGACCGGGATGTGTGTAGGACCAGACTATCCGGCCGCCGCGGACAATGAACAGCCGCTCGTCATTTGCCTCGCCTGAATAAACGAAGTCATGCTGCGCCAGTCCTTTGCCGGGCAGAACGGCGGGCGCGAAGGAAACGGAATTGGTGTCGGCGCAAAAACCGTTCAACGCGGCTGACGCGCCAAAGGCGAGCAGAACGGACAGCCGGAATATGGTGGTTTTTATTAACATTGGCACAGTCTGGCCTGGTGCTGAAAAAGAGCGGCGGAGGGCTGGCGCAGTCCAAGACACTGGCGCGAGAAGCAGCGATCCACGCCAACGCGAAGCGTCTTGGACTGCGCCAGCCCCCTGGCGCTTTGTCTGCGTGAACGGATGTGTGCCAACGTTATCATGATTTGCATACTTTCATGGCTGGAATGTTTTCACCCTGGTTTATTTCAGCGTCCAGACACAACTGTCGGTCAAATGTTTTCCATCCCGTTCCGCGCGGGTTTCAATCTGATTGTTTCCAGCCGATAAATGCACGTCCTTCCAAACGAACACCCCATTACCGCCATCGTTGCGCCGGCCCTGGGAATTTCCGTTGAGCAACAAATCGATATCCTTCGCGTTGGAATAAATTTTTACGTCCGTCACCGCATTCGTCCGCTCGGTGGAACGGCGGCTCGTGATGTAAAGCACCGGTTCGGACGACCAGTTGGCCTTGTAAAAATAAAACGCGTCCTTTTTGACCGCCCGATCCTGCGTGACCATGCCCTTGTCGTTGACGCCGACCGTGCCGCCTTCATTTTTTTGCGTGGAGGCGAAATCGAACATTGACCAGATGAAGCTGCCCCACAAATTGGTGTTCACGGCGATCTGCGCGTAGTCGGCTTCATGAACGGCAGCTTGATATTCTTCCGGATGAAACGGGTTGTTGGCCATCTTGCCGCCGCGCCAGATGACCGGACCTTCCTCATGTTGGAATGGACTGCCGCCGGCGCCGTATTCGCTCAACGCGGTTCGTCTGCCGATTTCCTTGGAGAATTTGTTAATGGTGGCGTCCGGCCCGGGCGCCACGTCCGGCCGATACCAGCCGGGATAAACGTTGTAGCAGGTCCAGTCCGGAATCTGGTTGTAGGCTTTGTCGAAGTGGTCGGTGGCGGAGACGATCAGGCGTGATGGATCAAGTTCGTGAACCTCCGCTTTCAAACTTTTAAGCATCGTCTCGGGCGGGGGCGTCGGCAGGTTGCCCAATTCGTTGAACAATCCCCAGAACGCAATCGAAGGGTGGTTGTAGAGTTGCAAAATCATTTCGCGGGCTTCGAGCTGGCTGCCGGCGGTGAATTCAGGCGTGTCGTTGATCGTCCTGACCAATGAAACTTCGTCCCACATCAACAGGCCGTTCCGGTCCGCCAAGTCGTGCCAGGTTCCGCTCTGCGGATAATGCGCGTTCCGCACGGCGGTCACGCCCATTTCCAAAATCAAGTCGGCATCCTGCCGGTGATCTGCCGCCGAAAGCGCCCAGCCTTCGTCGCGGCGATCCTGATGCCGGCTGACGCCGTGAATCGGATACGGTTTGCCGTTCAACAGGAATCCCTGCTCCTGCGTGATTGCGACCGTGCGCAAGCCAAGCGGTTGAACCATCTCGTCCACCAGGTCATTTCCCCGGTGAACGCGAACGGTGACGGAGTAAAGATACGGATCCTTCCGGCCGTTCCACCGGTGCGGATTGGCGATGTCCAGAACTTCCGTTGACGCAACCGTCCGGCCCGCCGCAATGGTTGCAGTTTGTGTATGTTGCGCGACGACGGTTCCGTCGGCATTTTTGATAATGGTTTCGATTTGCGGGGATTGTCTGGTTGTTTCGGCGTTTGAGATCAGCGATTTTATTTCGACGCTGGCGTGCTGGTCGTCCAGCGACTTGATGGTTTGGTAGATGCCCGGCGAAGCGAAATCCAGTGGCGTGACGCAGAGCGCGTCGGTCACGATCAATTTCACCGGCCGATAAATTCCGCCGTCCATGTTGAAATCGCCGGAGAGCGGCGGCACATCCGCCTGGTTTGAGTTGTCAACGCGGACCCGCAATTCGTTCGTCTTCCCAAGTTTCAAATGCGGCGTCAGTTCAAAACAAAATGCCGTGAACGCGCCGCGATGTTCGCCGATGGATTCGCCATTGAGATAGACGTCGGCGACAATCGAAGCCGCTTCGAAACGGATGAAGACGCGTTTTCCCTTCCACGCCGCCGGCACATCGAGCGTCCGTGCATACCAGCACGCCCCGCGAAAGTATCCGCCTGGAATGTTGGGATTGCCCCGGACGCCTTGTTGCGCGTCAAGATTGTTCCATGTATGCGGAACCGAAACCACGTCCCAGTTTGTGGCCGGGGCGGTTGCATCCACGTCCTGCTTGATGAACTTCCAGCCATCCGCCAGATCGGCGGTGGCGCGTGCCGCCGTGCCGTTACGGGCAAATCCGGCAACGCAAATGGTGACAGCCAGAAAAACCGGCGCAAGGCAATATCGATTCATAGGATCGTGTGAATTTCGGCATTATTAATCAAAATGGCTAAAATGCAATTAACATGATGTTATGGCGCGACTCATTGGTAGAGGCATGGTTGACCGGGGGCGGACGAGTGGGATGGGACACCGGTAGGGGTCATTTCTTGACATCCACGCAAACCGTGGACGGGCGGGCGTGGGTGTGGCCGTGGCCATCCGCACATTTTTGAAAATGAGGCCGTGAACCTGTCGCGCGTAAATACCGTCGGCAGGCATGATTTTGCGGAACATGCTGTATTCCGGATAGACCCATTATAAGTCACGATGGTTACAATTCTTTAAATCACTGGATTCCGTCCTGACGTTAAACCTCGCGAATATTGGAGATGCTGCGCTCCAGTCATCGTCTGTTTCGTGTGTCGGCAATATTTCAACAACCTCCGCCGGCGGATCGAGTATTGGCGGCAATAGCGACAATGAAATCCATCAATATCTCATGGTCACGAACGACGTTGACATTCGCCTGCGAACAACAGCCGCAATCGGTGGCGGCGGTGAATTTGCCAGGACTGGACTCATGGCGCGACCTATCATCACCGGCCGGGTGTTGACGGAGGTTTTTGGTGACGTGGCCGAAATGGTGAAACGCCAGTTTGTTTCATCGGCCGGTCCGGGGAGTTATGCGCTAACAGCCTGCCTGAAAATTCATGTGCAGCCACCATCCACCCGCGGGAGGCGCAGCCAGGTGAACCAGCCCAATACCCGCGTCATTTGGCCAAGTGTAACAGTGAACGTGAAGTGGTCGTTGCCCTCCGGCTATTTTAAGGCAACATTCCTTTCAAACAATTGATTGGGCAGAATGGCGATAGAACACGGCCAGCCCACGGGTTTCATCCTGGAAATGTTTGGGGTGGGATGGAAAGGTTGATACGGACATGAATTTGAAAACAACGATGGAAAAGCAGACTGAACCGGGCATTGAACCGGAAGGGGCGAATCAGGCCCGGTTCAAAAAAGCCTTTGACGTATGTATTTTCAAGACCCGCAACAACATCACACGGCTGGCCGATGAACCCAAGTCCGCCGCCTGGGCGGTGGACGGCAATTATTTCAATTTCAAAGAAAATTTCTACGAGATCGGGAACTGGACCTCTTCTTTTTTCACCGGCATGGCCTTGCTGGCCTGGCGGGAGACGGAAGACGAATACTTCTTTCAACAAGTCCTGCGCCTCGCGGCGTGTTACCGCGAGAAAGTGTTCACCCGCAGCCTGGACACCCATCACGATCTCGGCTTCCTTTACTCGCTCTATTCCGCCGCGCTCTACAAATTGACCGGGGGCAAGGAACACCGTGAAGTCGGACTGCGGGCGGCGGAAGTGCTGGCCCAGCGGTTCAATAAAAAAGGCAAGTTCATCCGCGCCTGGGGGCACATGAATACGACGGAACAGGACAACATGGCGATCATTGACTGCCTGATGAACCTGCCATTGCTCTACTGGGCGAGCAATGAAACCGGCGATCAGAGATTCCGTGACATTGCCTTGATGCATGCGGACACGACGTTGAAGAATTTCGTGCGGGCGGACGACTCGGTCTATCACGCATATCGCTTTGATTTGAAGACGGGCAATCCTTTGGGTGGCGACACTTATGGCGGTTGGGCGGTGGAATCGCACTGGGCGCGGGGGACCGCCTGGGCGATTTATGGTTTCGCATTGAGTTATGGCTACACCCGCGACCGGAAGTATCTGGATGCCGCGCTGCGGGTGGCGAAGAAGTTTATCGCCAGCCTGGATGATGAAATCGTGCCGTTGTGGGATTTCAAGCTGCCGCCGTCGGGACAGAAATTCATTCGCGACGCGTCAGCCGGGGCGGTGGCGGTGTGCGGTTTGCAGGAACTGCTGAAATACCAGCCGGATGACGCCCAGTTTGCCGGCACAATCCAACGGTTGTTGACGCGCTTGAGCAGCGAGACATATCTGAATTCCGACAGTGCCTGTCCTGGCGTGCTGAGAAACTGCCAGATCGGAGACAGCAATGGCGGTGGCCAAAACGCCTACACGAGCTGGGGCGACTATTATTTGATGGAAGCGCTCAGTCGCCAGCTTGGCCTGGGTGATAGTTGGTGGTGAAAGCGCGGGCTGGAACCGGGTGAAGCCAGGGGGGCTGGTCCGCCGTGGCCAGGAATTCCTCTCTCCACGATCCTGCCGGGTTTGTTCCTGCGTGGCGGGGAGGAAGCCAGACCGTGATTTGAGACAAGCTTAGCCCGGGGTTCCGCCCGATCAACCGTTCCGCCATTCCGCCCTGTTGATCAAAGCCATAATTCCATTTTTCCTCTTGTTTGTTCCCGTGGCTTGCGCTGAGAATTGAGGGCCGGATCAATTGATTGCCGAAAAGCAGCATGGCGCCCGATAAAAACAGCGACGATCGTGTTCCCCTGGCCCAGCGGGTGACGTTGCGCGACCTTGCGCAAAAGGCGGGTGTTTCGCATGTCACGGTTTCGCGGGCTTTGCGCAACGACCCATCCATCTCCGCCGGGCGCCGCGAAGAAATCAAGCGCCTGGCGGAGGAAATGGGCTACAGGCCGGACCCCTCGCTTTCAGCGCTGGCGGCGTACCGGTTCGCCCGGCAGCCCCATAAAATCCAGAGTGCACTGGCCTGGATCAATCATTGGGAACAACCGGAACGATTGCGGGCGCATCGGGAATTTGACAATTATTGGCGCGGCGCGGAGAAGGCGGCCGGACGCTTTGGCTATCATCTGGAGGATCTGCGTTGGACCCGGGACATTTCCGCCCGCCGGTTTGAAAAAATCCTGCTGACGCGCAATGTGCGCGGCGTGTTGATTCCGCCGCATTCCATTCCGCCGGATTGGGGGGATTTCGACTGGAGCAAATTTTCAATCGTGCGCTTCGGCATGTCGGTGCGTTTGCCGGATTCGCATCTGGTGACGGCGGACCAGTTGCGCGCCACGGTGATGGCCATCCAGAAGATCAGCAGCTACGGTTACCGGCGCATCGGGATGGTGGTGGGAGCGGGGTTGGACGCCAATATCGGCGGCAACTACACTGGTGGATTCTATGCGGCACAAAAACTTTTCAAACTGGGCAACGCGCTGTCGTTGTTGTTGACCGGTCCGGAAGGGGTTCGTGAAGAGAAAGAGAACCTGCCCACGGTGATGGCGAGGTCGAGGCAGCCTTTGAAACGATGGCTGGAAAAGAACCGGCTGGATGCGGTGTTGACCACCGATGTGTGGGTGCCGGGTTTGATCCGTGAGTTGGGCTATCGGATTCCACAGGATATCGCGGTGGTTGGTACGAGCGTTTCGGACATTCCGGTGGATGCCGGGATCAACCAGAATGGGGAGATGATCGGTCGCATCGCCGTGGAAACCTTGGTGTCGCAGATCAATCTGAATGAACGTGGCCAGCCATTGGCTCCCTGCCGGATTCTGGTCGAAAGCTCATGGCAGGACGGCAAATCCCTGCCTCCAAAAGGCTCAGCTTAACAATTGGCTTGGCCTCCTCGGGCCGGATGGATGCCGCGACATCATTTGGGTTCCGGGACTTGCGGCGTGGCTAAAAGCGTTAAATATTTGCTAACTTCTGGTTGGTGAAACCCCGAAAACCGCCGATATGTGATTGATGATATCCATCCGTAATCGGCGCGGCCACGAGAGGATGAAGCCCGAGATAAACAGCCCAAGGCGCCTTGGGGTGGCAAATCAAAGAAAGACGCACGGGACAATCAATGTAACAGTGAAACCGTGAAAACCTTTGTGTGTTCCACAGGCCCATGCAATAGTGCGACCACGCCAATAAATGAACGCGAAACCATCTGGTCAGGTGTCTGTGAAGCAGACGCAGCCCGCATCATAATGATGATTTAATCGTTCGAGTAAGCAAATGCAGATCGTTGTAGATCGTCCGAATCAAACAACCACCAATCGCGAGACAAAACCTGAACCCCATGAAAACCTTAAAGATCAACAAATTGTTGCTGGGCGCAACTCTGCTTTGCGCCGGAATGATTTCCAGCGCTTCAGCGGCTGACATCATCGGTTTCAAAATCGAGTCCCCAAAAAGTTCAAACCAGAACTATCTGTTTGCCGGGGATTATGCCGGCGCACCGGGCGTGCGGACGAATAACTGGAACAACCTGCAGTCCACGGTTGACGCCAATACGACGCTACCGATCACGATGCCCGACGGCTCGGTCAGTAATAGCGCGGGCAACGTCGTCAGCGGCATGGCGGTGGTTTTTCAGCCTAATTTCGGTGGGGGTGGCATCTTTAACCGGACGTCGGGCGGCACGAACGATGGGAAAATGTTTGCCGACGTTGCCGACACGTTCAATTGTTCGGGGTTTTCCCAATATGGTTACATTGACATCACGAACATTCCCTATGCGAGTTACAACATCTACTGCTACTTTCGCCCGGACAATGGCAATGGTTCCGCCAACACGCGGGGCGGTTTCTGGGTGGTTACCAACACGCCGACGGGCACCAATCGCATCTATATTCAAAACCAAAGCAATGACGTGGCGCAGACCCAGATTCCGGTGCCGTCCAATACGGGCGGCAACTACATCCAGTCCACGACCACCTTGATCGGTTCCGGTGGGGTCGCCTGGTCAACGATCCAAGGCGGCAACTACGGGGTATTTACCGGTTTGACCAATTCTTCCGCCCGCGTCTGGTTTGGCGGTTTGGGCAATGGTTCCGGTGGCAAAGATGATCTGGGCAATTTCGTGAACGGCGGCAGTGTTGCCGTGCGCCTCAAAGTCTGTGGTTTTCAGATTGTACAGGTGCCCACCGGCGTCGCCACCGCCCTTTATCTTGCCTCTTCCAACCAGGTGCTTCACGCCGGCAATCCCATTGGCGCACAGCTTGCCGTTCTGGCTGATCTGGACACCGGAGCCAGCGGAGTCAATGAAACCGCGGGTTCAACTTTTTCCTCGGATGCCCCCAGTGTGCTCACGGTGAGTTCCACCGGTTTGATGACGCCGGGAACCAATGGAACGGCGCATGTGATCGTTTCTTTCCAGGCCAAATCTTACACCAACCTCGTGACGGTGATCGGACCAACCTCGTTGTCCATCAGCGTGGTCAAGACCAACCTGCTGGCGGGCAACGGCCAGGGTGACACCACGATTGCGACACTGCTTGCGAATTTCAGTGACGCCGCCAACGTGCCGGTGAACTCCTACCAGTTTGTTTCCTTTAGCCACACGGGCGGAATCACCGTGACTGCCAGCGGTATCATTACCGCCGTGACGGCGGGCACGTTCGGTATCACCGGCGCTTACGACGGGCTTTCCGTCACAACCAATAACGCCGGCCTGGTCACAACTTACATCGCCCCCGGCGGGGTCGCCGCCTTCAGCGTCAATCTTACGGACGTGAACGATCCGATGAGTTTTCACGATCTGTCCGGCGCGCCGGGCGCGCGGGTGGCATACTGGAACAACATGGTGCTGAGCTTTGGCGCGGTCACCAACGAGATTGACAATCCGGTGGACTATCGTGGCAATGCGTTGAGCGGGACCGTTGTCCAAGTCCTGCCGAACAGCGCGTTCAATGAACTGTTGGTCACCACCGGTGTCCGCACCACGAATGAAAGCGTCATGTTCAACGCCTTCTTCGACCAGGGCGCAAACGACGGAACCAGCCCGCAGAGTTTCATTGTGGTGAGCAATGTTCCTTACGCCTCCTACGACGCCTATTTTTACTTTTATAACGACAACGGACAACCGACCCGCCCCGGGCAGGTGACCATTGCTGGCGTAACGCAATATCGCATCAACAGCACCACGGCTCCGAATACGCCCGACAATAATGGCAATGGTTATGTGCTGGCGGTTCAACCTGGAACCACCCCGACTTCAATTTCCGATGTCCCGTACGGTAATTACATCAAGTTCTCCGGATTGACGGACAACATCTTGAACGTCAACTGGGGAGCGGTTGGCCAGGATATTTTCCTGGACGCCGCCGGCGTGACGCGCGTCCGGCTGGCGGGCTTCCAAATTGTCAAGAATCTGATCGGTCTGACCGTTACGAATGTTTACCTTCAGTCGCCGGTTCCCAACCTCCTGCCTGGTAATCCGGCTACCTATGCGGTCACCGTATTGGCTGATTTCAGTGACGGCACCAAGGGCGGCAATATTACCGGATTGGCGGGTGTGGCCTTCACTTCAGCCAACACCAACCTCTTCACCGTGAACGCCAGTGGCGTGGTGGCCCCGGGAACAAATACCGGGACGGCCAATCTCGTGATTGCTTACCAGAGTGTTTCAGCGACTCAGGCCGTGACGGTCTTGTCACCCATTTCACTGAAGCCGATTGCCGTGGCGGACACGATTTATTCGGACAGCGTCCTGGGCCTCGTTGGTTCCCAGGCGCATTTGCTCGCCACGTTTGCGGGAAATAATAACGTGGATGTAAGTTCCTTCGCCAGTGTTTCCTTCACCGGAAACAATCCCGGTGTGGCTGCGGTTTCCACCAGCGGCGCCATTACGCCAACGGGAACAACCGGCATCGTGGGCCTCGGCGCGACTTATGCCGGGTCGTCCGGCTTCAACGCCACGGCGCTCACGGTCACAACCAACGGAGCGGTTGCGCTCAAACATCGTTACAGCTTCCGGGACGCGGCGAATTCAACCATCGTTTTGGATTCCGTCGGCGGCGCCAACGGCACGGTGTATCCGGGATTGTCAGGCTTTCAATCCATCACGCTCGACGGTGAACGCGCCAATTTCCCCGGCGATTCCACCTTTCAAACCGCCCCTTACATTGCGTTGCCGCCGAACCTGGTTTCATCCATGGGCGACGTGACCTTCGATTTCTGGTTCACGGTTCGCACCAATTCACCCTGGGCGCGCATCTTCGACCTCGGTGCTTCGGGAAAGGGAACCGACCCGCATAATTCCGGCGTCGGCAGCGCGACGAGCGGAATGGAATTTTCGCCCGAGCCCGGCGGCAGCCCAAACCCGACATGGGAAATCCGGACGCCGGCCGGAGCATTGTACCTGCCCACGACCATTGCCTTGCCGGTGGGGGTCGAACATCACGTCACCCTTGTTTATTCGCCGAACCAGAACATCGCCAAAGTCTATCTGGACGGAACATTAAACGTGAGTAGCGGCACCATCCCTGGCGGAACATTGAATACACTTGCCGAGGACAATACGTGGCTCGGCATCTCACAATGGGACGATCCGACGTTGAACGCCTCGATTGATGAGTTCCGCCTCTATGAAGGTGCTCTCAGCGATGCCGAGGTCGCGGCCAGCGATGCTGCGGGCCCGAATGTGGGACTCGTTTCCACTGTGCCGGCCAGCATCTTAACGACCGTGTCCGGTGGCAACCTGAACCTCTCCTGGCCGGCCGATCACCTGGGCTGGACGTTGCAGGTGCAGACCAATTCATCGAGCATCGGCCTCAGCACCAACTGGGTCAACGTGCCGGGTTCGGCCAGCGTGACCAACGAAGTGATTCCCCTCAGCCCAGCCAACGGCTCGGTGTTCTTCCGGATGATTTACTCGCATTAACCAAGGCGGGCGGGGATGCCGCAAGGCATCCCCGCCCACCCTTTAAATCCAGAAAAAAAGCAACCCAACAACAGTAATATGAAAAATAAAACCGTTCCTTCACTTAAACTTGTCGCCGCCGCCAGCCTGATTGCAGGGTCGGTCTGGGTGCCATCAGCCAGGGCGCAAATATTCTATGCCGATTCATTTTCCTCGGCCAACGGTGCCGCCGCGGCGGGCCGCACACCCGATGTAACGGTCGCGTCGGCATTTTCAGGAAACAGCTATGCTTTTGCCGGGGATCCTTACTACGGGAGCCTGTCAACGATTCAAGACGGCGTTTTGAAACTGGGAACCGATTATGGTCTGGCCTTGTCCTTCGGAAACAGCGCCAACTTTTCAAGCTTGGGCGCGACGCAGTTTCATCTCGCGCTGGACTTCAACTTCGGGACGCTCGACACCTCCGGCACCACCGGCGGCGGAGCGCCATTTGCGTTTCGGGGCATTGGCCTCGGATTTTATTCCGCGGTGGTGGGCGCTGGCGGTCAGAATTCGTTCCGGAACTTTTACGGCATTGACGTGGACGCAGCCGGCAATGTGAAGTTGAATGACAATCAGGATACGCCGTGGGCGATCGCCAACGTCGGCGCATTGAGCACATCGGCGACGCACACCATCAGCTACGATGTGGATACGATCACCGGCGCGATTTCGGACATCGTGCTGGACGGCTCGGCGGTTGCCCTGAACTTTGGCTCCAATGCCAACAACCTCTTCACCGGCTCGGTCATCAACAATGTTGGTTTTGATGCCAACGGGAATATGTGGTATGACACCGGTTCGGTGGATAATTTCCAGGTTTCAGCCGTTCCGGAGCCCGCGACCAGCGCCTTGATGCTCATCGGTGCCGGTGTGCTGGCGCTGGCCCGCAGGAGAAAGTGATGTCCGATGGCGATGGGATGCCTGCATCCGGGCACAGTGCAGGCACCCATTTTGCGGCGTGCGAAGCGTTTTAATATGTTGAAAACTTCATCCAAGGCAGGTTCCCGCCGGACCGGGATGGCTTTCACGCTGATTGAGCTGCTGGTCGTCGTCGCCATCATCGCCATTCTCGCGGCGCTGCTTCTGCCGGCGCTGGCCGCCGCCAAGAAAAAAGCCCAGCGCATCCAGTGCACCGCCAATTTGAAGCAGTTGCAACTTTGCTGGGTTCTGTATGCCGGTGATTATAACGACTGGCTTGTCGTTAACGACAAAATGGCGAAGGTGGCCTGGATCAGCAATTCCTTCCTGGGTGGCGGTTTCACGGTTCTCTATAAAACGGACCTGGATAAAAACCTCGAGAACGGATTGCTGTATTCCTATAACACGAAGGTGGACCTTTACCGTTGTCCCGGAAACAGTGATGAGGGCATCAAAGCCGGTGGAAATAATTTTCCGAGGGCGCGCGACTATTCCATGAACGCGTTCATGAATGGAAATGCCAGCGACACCACCATTCCCTATCCCGGCTATCATCTTAACCAGAAGTCCACCGATATCAGACATCCTGGACCAAGCCAGGCATTTGTTTTTATTGAGGAAGACCGCGGGACGATTGACGATGGCAATTTTGGGATCGATCCGCGACCGGCGAACGTTGGAATCTACAATATGCCGGCTGCTTATCACGGTTCCGGCTCGGTCCTTGGCTTTGCCGACGGCCATGCCGAATTTGTCCGCTGGATGAACATGAAAAACACAAATGATTGGAGCAAAGCTTCCGTTTCGGACGGAGATGTTCAAAACCTGAAATCCATGGAGGCCACTCAATAGGCAGTCTGCAAATGGGTTTAATCTTCTGATGACCGCCGGTCGGCTGTGTGAAAACTATGATTCAACGCTTTTTTGCCTCCGGTCTGGCCATCGTGTGCCTGCTGACTGCCGGTTTTGCTTCTGCCGCCGAATGGCAATGGTCGGTGCCGGTAAAGGCTGAAAAGCCGGAGAATGGTCTGGCCCGGGCGTGGTTGTGGATCCCGCCAGATTGCGCAAGGGTGCGCGGGGTGGTCGTGGCGCAGCACAACATGGAGGAGATTTCCATCCTGGAAAATCCCAGGTTCCGTGCCCGGCTGGCGGAAATGGGTTTCGCCGAAGTGTGGGTCGCCCCTTTTTTTGACCATCTGTTCCGTTTCGATCAAGGCGCGGGCGAAACTTTCAACGACCTGATGAGCCGTCTGGCGGATGAATCCGGATACTCCGGGTTGAAGTTCGCGCCCGTTGTGCCGATGGGCCATTCCGCCGCCGCCAGCTGGCCCTACTATTTCGCCGCCTGGA
The DNA here is from genome assembly GCA_964555775.1 of uncultured Bifidobacteriaceae bacterium. GTDB lineage: Bacteria > Verrucomicrobiota > Verrucomicrobiia > Limisphaerales > UBA11358 > UBA11358. Next base: position 14,368 of record CAZKTW010000005.1, read on the forward strand.
ATCCGGAGCGCACATTGTGTGCGCTTTCCGTGAGCGGACAATGGCCATATTTCCGGAATAAAGACTTCGCGCCGGACATCTGGGGCGACCGCAACCTTGATTTTGTTCCGTGCCTTGAAAGCATGGGTGAATATGAATCCGCCGATACCTGGTCGCGCGAAGGTTTGTGGGAACGCCAGCAGCATCCGTTGATGCCGCTCTCGATGCTTGCGAATCCCGGCCAGGGACATTTTGCCTCGACCGATGCCAAAGTGGAATACCTTGCGCTCTACCTCAAAAAGGCCGCGCAATATCGGATGCCCAAAGATTGGGACGCCCTTTCGTCCCCGAAATTGATTCCCATTGATCCGGCCAGGACCGGCTGGCTCGTGGATAAATGGCGTCGCGATGAAAAACCCGCGGCCCCGGCCGCGCCGGTAGGCGAATACCTAGGCGATCCCCGGCAGGCTTTCTGGTTCTTCGACCAGGAACTCGCCCAGGCCACGGAACAATACGAGGCGGCCTTTCGCGGATTGAAACCGCAGCTCGTCGGTTACGCGCAGGACGGCCGGATGGTTCCGCAGCGCGAGACACATTTGCAGGTGGATTTGAAGTTCGAACCACAGGCGGATGGGGTCATGTTCAAACTCGTCGGCGCGTTTTATGATTCGGTTCCCGCCGGCAGTTCGCGGTTGCCCGGCTGGACGCAACTGCCGACGAACGCGCCGCTCGGTCATGCAAGCGGCGGTGCGATTTCAATTGATCCAATTTGCGGACCCGTTGAAAAAATCTCGGGGGACACGTTTGCGGTTGATTTCCAAAAGGAAACCTTGCTCAACACCAACGCCCGCAACTATGAACTGGTCTTCGCGGCGACGCACCCGGGTGACAGCCAATACAAAGCGGCGGTGCAGCAGGCGCACCTGTTCATTCCGACGCGGAATACACAGGGGGCGGAGCAACACATCACTTTTCCGGAAATCCCCGGCCAGAAAGCCGGAATAAAGTCTTTGCCACTCAACGCCACGTCCGATGCGGGCGTGCCGGTTCATTATTTCATCCGCGAGGGTCCGGCCGAAATGGCCGGCAACATTCTGAAATTCAAGGCGATTCCACCCGGCGCAAAATTTCCCGTCAAGGTTACTGTGGTCGCGTGGCAATATGGCCGTGCCCTCGATCCGAAACTTAAAACCGCCGCGCCGGTGGAACGCGCTTTTTGCATTTTGAAGTAACCTCCATTTTCTGTCCGCGTTTTACGCGGGCGGGATCAACCCCAACAATCAACCACAAAAAACCATGAAAAAAAACATGCGTAACTTGAGGTGCCCGGCCATAAAAATTGCACTGGGCGTAGTGTGTAGCACGTTGACGGTCGCCGGCGTTATGGCGGCGACGTATCCCAACGGAACGTTTAAGTATGCCGCGCCAACCCTGCCCGCGAATCCCACGGGCATACCGGGAACCCAGTACACACCTGCGACGAAGGATGATGTGGGAATCCAGAACGCCATCAATGCGGCCCACGCCAACGGCGGCGGCCAAATTGTTCTTTCGTCGGGCACATACACCATCAACAAACGTGTCGCCCTTCAGAATAACATCAAGATTTCAGGCGCGGGCAAAGGCTCGACCATCATCAAGCGGGGTTCGAGTTTTCCGTGGACCAGCGGGTCATGGACGGAGCTCCTCGGCGCCATGGATGCGGTGTTGCACGACTTCTACATCCAGAATCTGACGTTCGACGGCGGCTTCACGTATTCACAATTGATGAGTTCAAAGCCTTACGTCTATTCCATGCGCATCAGCTCCAGCGCGGACGATGCCGCCCACCTGAACCAGCGGGTGTATTACTACAATATCGAAGTCATGAACTTCGGCATCGGCTTGAACATGGGCAATTCGGCGGAAATCACGGTGGACAATTGCTACCTGCACGCCAACGGCTGTGACGCCGTGTTCCAAAATTTGTATATCCGCAACGTGAAGGACGTCCTGATCAAGAACTCTGAATTCGGTTTTGCCTTTGAAGGCGTCGGGGTGAAAGTCGCGGGGGGACTGGCCAATTATCCAAACGAAGCGCACAATGTCACCATAACCGGAAACTATTTTCACGACAACGGCTGGGCCGACCTGTATGTGGGAGGGATGCAGGGGGTCCGCATCTACAACAACACCTGCACTTACGCGGGCTATGGCAGCACGGCCGCGAACAACAATGCCGGAGTATTGGGTGGATTCGCCCAATATTGGGAGGTGGGTTCAGACAATAGCGGCAACCATTATAACGCCAATGTGGATCTCGTGAACAACAAGTTCCAGAACAACAAATGGACGGCCATTGAACTCCAGTACGCCAATGGCTTGAATGTCCAGGGCAATCAAATCAGCGGCACCGTCAACGGCTCCAACTACAACGGCCCGACCTCCGTCACCAGCCTGAATTGTGACTACAACACGCAGTAGTAATGAACAATATCCCCGCCTTCACGCGTCGGCAGGGAATAGTTTGACTCTCACGACAAACCTTTTCATCGCATGACAAATTCCAAGAACAGTTTCTTTGTCATCGTTGCTGTCATCCTCGCGATGGCGGCCGTGCTGGTCGTGCGCTCACGGCCGGGAAAAAATGTCGCTGGCCAAAATACATTGGCGCCGGAGCAGCCGGTTCCCGCGCTGCCGTCGAAAAACATTTCTGCCCCGGGCGATCAGGCCATCGTTTCACCGGCCGTCGAAAAACCTGGATTAAATATGGCGGATTTGATCGCCCGTTTGCGGGCCGGGCAGGAGGAAAGCGATCCCGAGGCCAAAGCCGGGCTGGAAGAGCAATGGGAAGCGATGCTGACGGATGCCAATGCGGCCGAAATTTTGCGCGCCTTGCCGCCGGATCTGCTCGCCACCCCATTTGCCGAGGCCGCTTTGCGCCGATGGGTAAATGCGGACCGTAAGAGCGCCGCCGGCTGGGTTGCTCAACAATCCGGGTTGACCGAGTCTGAACAAACCTCCGTGATTTACGGCTGGGGAACGCGGGACAAAGCGGCGCTGGACGATTATCTCAATGAGCTGCCCACCGGCGAGTGGAAGCAAAGTGCGATGAGATTTGCCGCCAACGACGCGCTGGCCGGCGGAAGTCCAAAAGCTGCCCTTGAACTTTTGGTTCAAATGGATCGGACCCCGGCGCGTGACGATTTGTTTGGCTGGTCTGCAACGGCATGGGCGCAGTCCGATTCCGCCACCGCACTCCAATGGGCAAATGGCCTGCAAGACACCGTGATGAAACAAAAAGCCTTGGGCGCGGTGGCGGTTGGCCTGGCCTGGAGCGATCCGCAAGCGGCCGGGCAACTGCTGGCGCAGCAAGTCGAGCCGGGTGAAGTCCTGGATCAGTCGGCTTTGAGTGTGGTCTGCGTCTGGTCGCAAAGTGATCCGCCGGCCGCGGCAAATTGGGTCGCCGCCTTTCCGGAAGGCAAATTGCAGCAAACCGTCCTTGAAACTTTGATTCAACGCTGGGCCGCACAAGACTTGAACGCCGTGAAAAACTGGGTGGATGGCCTGCCTTCGGGCGTTCTGCGCATCGAAGCGGCTAAACTTTATACCGCGGTTGCCGATAATCTAGAGCATACTGAAACCGTTCGAGATGCCGCCGATCAATGACCAAATCGCTGAAATACATTTTCTTTTGCCTCGTTGCCACATTGCCTTGCCTGGCCGGTGCGCAAACGTATCTCGACACGGTTATTTTCGGCAACCCCGCATCGGAAACGGCCCATTCGTTTGCCGGTCCGAACACCTCTATCATCAACAACAGCGCCGTTTCACCGGCGCAGACGGCGCGGCGCTCTTCGACCAACAATCCGGCGACCGTCAACGGCGGCAGCCTGACGTTCACCCTGGCGGTTGATCCGGCGTGGCGGAATTATTTCACCGTCAAGTTCTGGGGAGGCGACGATTCCAGTTCGGTTTACGGCCAGGCATCCGACCTGGGGCGGCTTTATCTTTATGTGCCGGCGTCAAACTACGTCGCCAACGCCACGAGCAATTACCAAATCGGTTACCGGCATGAAGGCGATTACATTTGCCTGAACGTCTCGGCTTACAAGCAGCCATTGCCGGGCAGGTTTTTTTATTCGACGACACTGCTCCCTCTCTGGATGACGCAAGGCCGGTCCAATTTGACTTTCACGATCCAACCCACCGGCCGCATTTATCCGCTGGGTTCGGGAGTCGCGCCGGCGGGCAACTATCAATTTCTGATGACGACGAACAGTCGCGGCCTTTATCAGGCCTACACGCACACCGACCCGGTTCTGAATCCCACCGGCGAAATCCAAGGCGTCGCGCCGACCACAACCGTGCGTCCAGCGCCGACGGTGAGCACGTTGGATCCCGGCGGAACTTTTTACAATGGCATCAGCAATTACTTGAGCGGACGCATGATCACGGACGTGACGAATTTTACGACCACGGACGTCATGCAACTGGCCAAAGCGTACTGGGTTTCCAATTTTCCCGTGAGTTACACCAATCCGGCATTGATCACCAAGGTCATTGCGGCGAATGATTATTTTGCCTCGAATTATTACGCCAATCCAGCCGGTTCGGTGAGCGCCGGCGGCAATGAAGGCTGGGGCGGGCGTTTCGGAAATCTCGGCTGGGCGATTCATTTGTTACAGCAACCGCTCCAAAATTACCTCGACCTGACCAATAATTACGGTGCGGGCGGCAACGTCTCGCGTCGAAAAGCCTGGGGTGACATGCTCACGGCCAGCCGCGACTACGGACGGTTCAATCGAAATGATCTGAGCAATCAGGGGCTCATTTCCGGCACGGGTATTTATTGGGCGAATCGCGGGCTGCTGGACCTGACCAACGCCACCGCCTTTGCGGAGACGGACGGACAACGTTACTTGCGCGAGGCGATTGGTATTGATCCATGGCTCGGCAGCGATTTGGCGAACGGCGGGTCTTCGTATTGGCACGGCACAAATTATTTTCAGGTCACCCCGAAAGGTTTGACCCGGGAATGGGGTTACGTCGGCGTGGCTTACGGCGAAATGCAGTTTTATGCGGCGGATTTTTATGCGTGGACCACCAACCCGGTTTTTCTCACGCAGGCCATCAAGATGGTGAAGGCGCGGGCGAATTTCCGCCGGCAGGCGATTGAGGCCAGCGGAAATAATTATTACCGCGAGATGGAAGGCATCGGCCTGCTCGCGTGGCGGGGCGCAAGCGAATCCGACGGCGATTTCGCGGACGAAATCGCTTACGGCGACCGGACCGGCTGGGCGCTGGGCTTGCGGTGCGCGGCGGCCACTCTCGATTCCAACGCCGTGGGTTATGCCAAACAAATGCTGGCCGATAATCAATACTTCAACAACCTCACCGTCAACGGCGCGGGATACAACACGATCGGCAATCAAATTGACTCCCGTGACGCGTTGAATGTTTTTGCTGATTATCAAACGGTGGCGAATGCACCGGACAGTGGCGTGCGCCTGCCGATGACCGCCGGGCAGCCGGATTTTGCCTGGGCCGACGAGGAAAACGGAATCGTGGTCATCAAACATGGCGGCGAAAAGCTCTGGCTGTCAACCTATTGGCAGGCCAAGACTGGAACCGGCGTGAATGGCCTTGGACGTTTTTATTACAGCACGAACAACTTCGATCGCTACGGTGTTTTGGAAACGTCACCGCAAGTTGGTTTTAGCGGCGCGTTTTACTCGCGGCCCAACCTGATGGACAAGCCGGAGCAAAATATTTACACGCCGCCGGACAATCCGTGGCAAGCTTGTCAGGGCGAACGACTGCCGGTGGCCGCGAGCGACCCATTGGCGACGGACGATGAGCCGTTTCGCGGCAAGGCCTTGTTCTGGGTGTGTCGGTACGGAAACTATTTGATTGGCATCAATCGCAGTGCGACCCAAACGTATCAATTACACACGCCGTCGGATTTTGCTTCGGCGACCAATCTGATTACCGGCCAAAACCTGACCGGGCCGGTTTACGTTGCGCCGCAATCCACCGTGGTATTGTACCTGAACAGTGTCACCGATGCGTGTCCACCGCCGCAATCGCCATTAAGTTTGAACGCCATCGGCGACGCGACGCCGAAGATTGTATTGGATTGGAGCGCATCTTCCGGCGCCTCGGGCTACAACGTCAAACGCGCCAGTTCGAGCGGCGGACCTTATGCCACCATCGCGAACGTCATGACAACCAATTATACCGACGACGGCGTGACGCGCGGCGTGAGTTATTTCTATGTCGTTTCGGCGACGAATTCGTGCGGCGAGAGTTGCTATAATTCCATGGAAAATTTCGCGAGCGGCGGACTGCCGTCGCCGTGGCTCGACTCGGACATCGGCGCGGTCGGTGTCGCGGGCAGCGGCAATTACAATGCCGGCGCCTTTACAATCAGTGGCGAAGGTTTCGACATCGGCGGCGGTTCCGATACGCTGAACTTCGGTTACCTGACGATGACGAATGACGGCATTTTCATCGCCCATCTGGCGACGGAACAGTTCGGCGGCACCGCGGACGACAAAATCGGCATCATGTTTCGGGACAGCACCAATGCGAATTCCCGGACTGCGGCCGTGCTGATTGACGGGCAGTTGGGCAAGGCGAGATTTCCCACCCGCGCGAGCACCGGCGGCGGCATGAACTGGATTGATGGCCCGGCGGCGAGTGCGCCGAAGTGGTTCAAGCTCCAGCGCGGCGGCGGCACCTTTACCGGTTTCGTTTCCGATGACGGCGCAACGTGGACGGCGGTTGGCACGAATTCGTTCACCATGAACAACGTCCTGCTGGCCGGTTTTGCGGTTTGCTCGCGCAATGCCGGGACGCTCAACGTTTCCGCATTCGACAGCGTTTCGACACCGACCTGGACTCCGCCGCCACCCGCGCCTTTGAATCTGGCGGCGACGGCGGGCAACGCGGTTGTGTTTTTGCGGTGGAATTCCGCGACCAACGCGACCGGTTACAATTTGAAACGCGCGCTCGTTTCCGGCGGCGGTTACAGCCCAATTGCTTCGACGGGTGCGACGAACTACACGGATATCGCCGTGACGAACGGAAGTTTTTATTATTACATTGTCACCGCGACAAATCGCGCGGGAGAAAGCGCCGGCTCAACGGCAGCCGGCGCGCAGCCGGAATCTCTGGTTCCGCCGCAACTTTCAGTTCAACTCAGCGGCAATCAACTGCAATTTACCTGGCCCTCGGATCACCTGGGTTGGGAATTGCAGGTTCAGACCAATTCGCCGGGCAGTGGTCTGGGGACCAACTGGACCACCATCACCGGATCGGCAGCGAGCAATCAAATGCTGATTCCGATGGATGTCAATAACGGCAGCATCTTCTTCCGTCTGGTTTATCCTTAGGGAGATTATCGGGAAGCCTCAGCGAGTTTGCGCGGGGTGGTGCGTTTCGTGAGGATTGAGAAGCAAGCAAGTCATGAAATGGAAATGCTATTTGATTATAGGGCTGGCATTGAGCGTGAGTCTGATGGTGCGTGCTGACGCTGTCTGGCAATGGTCGGCCCCGATCGGCAAAGGGCGCGCCTTTCTCTGGATTTCGCCCGGATGCCAGCAGGTCCGCGCCGTGATCGTCGCGCAGAACAACATGCTCGAAGAAGGCATCCTCCAGCACGAATATTTCCGCAAACAGATGGCGAAGCTCGGCATCGCGGAAATGTTCATCGCCCCGCCATTCGACACCTGGCAGAACCCGACCAACAACGATGCGACAGATGAAAAATTCAACGCGCTGTTGAAAACGCTCGCGGGCGATTCCGGCTATGGCGAACTGGCCTTCGCCCCGGTCATTCCCATTGGCCACTCGGCACTGGCGAGTTATCCGTGGAATTTCGCTGCCTGGAATCCGGATCGTACGCTGGCGATTTTGTCCATCCACGGTGACGCGCCCCGGACGACGCTGGTCGGCAACGGCCAGCCGAACGTGGACTGGGGCGGCCGCAACATCGACGGTATTCCCGGCCTGATGGTGATGGGCGAATACGAGTGGTGGGAAGATCGCCTCACGCCGGCAGTCAAATTCCACGCCGCGCATCCGGCTACGCCGGTGGGAGTGTTGTGCGATGTCGGCCACGGCCATTTTGACTGCTCTGATGAACTGGTCAGATTTCTCGCGCTGTTCATCCGCAAATCCGTCGAGCAACGGTTGCCCGTCAAACTGTCGCCGGGCAAACCCCCGGTTTTGAAGCCGGTGGATCCAAAAAACGGCTGGCTGGTGGCGTGTTGGCATAAAGGCAAAACTGGGCCGCTGACGGCTGGGCCGTTGGCAAAATTCTCTGGCAACCCGGACGACGCTTTCTGGTGTTTCGACAAGGAAATGGCGCAGGCGAGCGTGAATTTCAATTCCAAGTGCGGAACCTTGCCGCAGCTCGCCGGCTTTATGCAAAACAGCGAATTTGTTCCGCAAACCGAGACCCATCAGCAGGCGAATCTTAAATTCGAGCCGCAAGCGGACGGTGTTACCTTCAAGCTTGCGGGTGCATTTTACGCCCAGGTGCCCGGTGGGAGTTCGCGTCTGACCAACTGGACAGGATTGCCCGTCGGCGCGCCGCTCAACCACGCGGCCAACGGCGGACCGGTGAGAATTTCGCGCATCACCGGGCCGGTGGCACAGCTTGACGCGGACACGTTTGCCGTGCGGTTCAGCCGCGCGACGGTGAATGTTGACCGGCGCATGGGCGACATCTGGCTGCTGGCCAGTCACCCGGGCGATGCGAAATACAAGAGCGCCGTGCAGCAGGCGTTGTTGAAAATCCCCGCAGCGCTCAAGGATGGCGCGGAACAACACATTGCCTTTCCGGAAATTTCCGATCAAAAGGCGGGCGTGAAATCGCTCAGGCTGGCGGCTGTCTCCGACGCGGGCCTGCCGGTTTACTACTATGTTCGTGAAGGCCCGGCGGAAATGGACGGCGACGTTTTACGATTCACGGAAATTCCGCCCCGGGCGAAATTTCCGGTGAAGGTCACGCTGGTCGCATGGCAATATGGCCGCAACGTGGACCCGAAAATCCAATCCGCCATGCCGGTGGAGCGTGAATTTTCCATAACCAGATGAAACCCGTTGTCGTCCTTAAGAATGAAATTGAAATTCAATCCGAATTTTATTGCCGGGACACTGTTGGTTTGGAGTGTTGCCGGTTTGACCACAACCGTGTTTGCCGGTGAACCGACCTTCGTCATGGACTCGATCGCATTCGGCGATTCCAACTCGGAGACCAACCACGGCCTTTCTGCCAGCTGCAGCGAAATCATCGCCGGTGGCCTTGGCGAGCGGGCGCGGATTTTGTTGCCTTTGACCAATGACGCTTGGGAAGGGGGGCGGCTGACGTTCACACTCAAGGTGGATCCGCAAAAGCAAAATTACGCGACCGTTCGGCTCTGGGGTTCGGACGCGACGGATAACCAGCTCGTGTTGTTTTGCGAGGGCAAACAGGTCGGCTACCGGCACCTTGGGGACATTGACATCCTCGACATCGGTAATGGCGAACCGGCGTTTCCCGGCCGTTTTCTCTATACCACCACCCCGTTGCCATTTGAAATGACCCGGGGAAAATCCGAATTGTTTTTTGAAATCCGCAGTTACGGCCCGACCTGGGGTTATGCCGGCGAGTTTGAAAAATTCCAGAAGCCGCTGGTTGGTCCGACACGCGGCATCTACAGATTTTACACCCATACCGACGGTTGTTTCGTTCCGCCGGCCTGTGAAAAGCAAGGCGCAGTGCCGGCTGATCCGCCGGTGCGCCAGGAACCGGGCGCGGAAGTCATGGACAAACTCAAGGCGCGCGTGAACGGTGAAATCAAAACCCTGCTCGCCGCCACCAGGCCGCTCAACGAAATGCAGATGGAATTCCTGGCCAGGGCGTATTTCGTGAAATGGACGCCGGCGTTTGAAAATCCGAAGGTCGTCAAGCAGGTTTTGCAAGGACTGGATGCGCTCTTTCTCGCCTTCCGCAAAAATCCGGAACTGGCGCATCACGATCCGGCAACGCCGAATCCGGACTGGTTTGAGTTTGGCCCGGCGGGCGATGCAATCCGCCTGCTGGCCCAACCGCTCAAGCCGTTTCTCGACGAAACTGTAGCGGCGGGCGTCGCGCCTGCCGTAGAGCCGGGCTTCCAGCCCGGCGGAAGAGCCACTGTTCTTCCGGGTGACTCAAGTAATCCCAAAGCCGCCAGTGCAGCGAACGATATTTCCGGACGGCGGGACGCGCGCCTTCTACGGCCGGCCGGCGACCCGCCGACCCAACGCATCACCCGGCGCCGGGCGTATTCTGAAATGCTGGTGGCCGGCCGGGACTGGCACCGGAAACATCGCCGGCTGTACACGAACCAGACGATGATCCAGGACCTGAATATTTATCTGTCCAACCGCGGCCTGGAAGTGGTTGACCCGGCGAACGCACTTTCCGAAACCGAAGTCCGTCGTTATCTCTACGAAGCCGTGGGCCTCGAGCCATGGCGCGACAGTGATCCGGGGCCGGACAGCCGCCTTTGGGGTGTCGGCACGAATTACTGGCAGCTCACTGCCAAAGGACTGACGAAGGAACTCGGGTTTGTTGGTTATTACGGGGAGGTTTTGGACTGGGTGACTTCGATTTACGACGCAACGCGGCCCGCGCCCGGTTTGCCGGGCGACGAAAAAATCAAGGCGCAGCTTGGGAAAATCGCCAATGCCCGCGCGCCTTTCCGGGCTCCGGGTACGGACGCCGATGGTTTTCGCGCGATGCGCGCCGAGACAATTGTCGGCTGGCGCGACGGCGGGCATTATCCCGGCAACGTGATTTACAGCGAGCGTCCGACGTGGGATGCCTCGCCGCTTTATGCCGCCGCCGCCACGCTGGACTCGGTGGCTATTGGCTATGCACAGCAGATGTTTGCGGACGGACAGTTTTTCATTTCGCTCGAACGGCAGATGGCTCAGGCAAACAACCTGCGTGTCACCGCCGGATTGCTGGGCATACCAGATCAATATGAACTCATCAAATCACAGTCGTCGAGCGCGGCGCGACTGCCGATGACACCCGGCCAGCCGGACTTTGTTTTCAGCGATGAGGAGGACGGCGTGGTGGTGGTCAAGAATGGAGACGAAATACTTTACGCCTCGCTTTACTGGCGGGCGCGCAATGCCGTGAATTTCCTTGCGCGGGTGCATTTTACGACACCGCTGACGGACCACATCGCCGTGCTGAAAGAAGATGCGGAGTTTGAACCGAGCGGGGAATTCTACACGCGTCCGGACTGGACGACATTTGGTTTTAGCAATGGCGGACCGCGTTATCCACAGGATCTGCACTCGGCAATCGCTGGTGAAAAGCTGCCGATTGCAAAGATTCCGGACGGGGTGCGCTTCCGCCCTGGTGACGAAAGTGCCTATGCCGGCAAGGCGGAATTTTATACCCTGCACTACGGCAATTACCTGGTCGGCATGAACCTGACTACCGACAAGACGTTTGCGTTGAAGCCGCCGGAAGGCGCGAAATCCGCGCGCGAACTGGTTTCCGGCAAAAACGTCAAATCGGATGAGCCGATCGAGGTCGCGCCGCATTCGACCGCGGTGTTGTGGTTCGGGAAACAATGAATTGAAATTCCGCGCATGAACCGCCGCAAAACGGGCCACACTGAGGTTGCGGTCCGGGAAGTCGGTCCCGGTTGCTGGACGATGCGGGTGGAACCGGAAATTTTTTTGAAAACACCAATCATTCAGCACGAATTCGTCTGCATCGACGAAGGGCTGGGGACGCTGCTCCATATCCATGAGTGTGATCCGGCCCGGAATTGGCGCGTGCCCATCGGCCAGCCGCAGGCGCGCGACCTGCAACTCGTCGGGGAAAATAAAATTCTTATCGGTCATCACCACGGGTTCACCGAGTTCGACCTCACGACCGGCCGACCGGTGGTGGAATTCAAATCGCTCGCAGGGGTCACTGCCGTGCGCCGACAACCAAACGGTCACACCCTCATTGCCGGGGTCAATCTGGCCGGCGTCACCGGCGTGGGGGTATTGGAACTCGATGCGGCCAACCGTGAGGTTCACCGCGCCCTGTTTCCGGGAGATTACGTGCGCCTCATCCGCCAGACGAATGACGACACCTATTTGATGTGTTGCAACGATCGCATCCGCGAGGGATCGCGCGAGGGAAAGTATCTCCGGGAATTCCCGGTGACCGGCTTTTACCACGCGTGGAAAGCGTTGCGACTGGCCGGTGGCAATCTGCTCGTATCGGCGGGTTACGGCGCGTTTCTCGTCGAACTTGATCCGGCGGGCAAAATCGTCCGGAAATTCGGCGGCGAGGAATCCGTGCCGGTGGAGGTCCATCCATTTTTTTACGCGATGTTTCAAGTGCTGAACAACGGCCATATCGTCCTGGCCAACTGGCAGGGCCACGGGGATGGTCACGGCGCCCAGGGGATTCAGTTGCTCGAATTCGACCGGCGTGGCGAAATCGTCTGGCAATGGAGCCGTGCGGAAATGATTTCCTCGCTCCAGGGCGTGTTGGTGTTGGACGGACTGGACACTTCGCAATTGCATGATGAGCGTGGTGGGATGATGTTACCCCTTGTAAATCAAGCGGGTTTACAGTGTAACCAAACCGGAGATTCAACTGAGGCGCCAACTCGGTTATAATGTGCAAATTGACACGACAACGAAAATGAAGCGCATTTGTCAAATCATCCTGGCGCTGGGTGCGCTCACTTTATGGGCGGCTGAGCCGGAGCCTCCGTGCCTGCCCGTGGGCGGGTTGAAACCGGGTGTCATCATGAAGGATTCCGGTGAGACGACGTTTTGTGAACCCGACGGTCCGCTCGGCCAATACAAGCATGGCTTTCGCGTGCTGAACGACGGCGCGGCGGACTGGCAGAAATATTACGGTGTGCAGTTCGAGGTGAACCTGGCGGAAGCACGGGAGGTGGAATTAACGGCGACCATCCTCCGTTTCCGGAGCAATCCTGGCGCGCCGGAAACGCCGGTCGTCGGTTCGGTCCGGGTGAACGGCAAAGGCTGGCACACCATCACCTTGCCGTGGACGGCATTCAACTTTGAACAAGCGAACACGGCTTTTTTGAAATACGTCAAGAAGCTACAGGTCGCGGCCAGGTTGAATGACGGCCGGCCGGCAGAATTTCGGCTGCGGAACCTCCGTGTCATCAAGGCGCCGGTCATTGCCCTGGAAGCTGAAGTTCGCGGCAAGCCCGCGCCGCAAAACGGCAGCGCCGAATATGACGTGACGGTGGGCAATTGCACGGACGCAAAACAATCGGTGGTTTTGTCACTCGTGAAGCACGGCTGGGAAGCAATGACTGCGGGCGCGGAGCCATCCACCCTTGAGCTGGTTCCCCGCGAAACGCGCGTCGTGAAATTGACCGTGCACATTTCCGGCCGCGTGCCGCCGGGCGGCCACGAGGAGCAGGTGCTGCAGGCGATTGCCAACGGTGACGCGGCGAATGCGGCGCAATTGAAATTCGTTACCACAAGCGAGTTACCGCATCCTTACATCATCCACACAGCGGCGGGCTGGCAGGAAATCCGCGACAAGGTTGCCCGATACGATTGGGCGAAAGCGGCGCAGGCGGACATCGTGCGCCGTGCCGGGAGCTGGCACGTGCCGGAGGTGGCCGACCCGGCCAAAGCGCCGGACGACACCTATGGGCCATATCTGTTTGCCACGCAAAACGAAAACCCCCTGCTCGCGTGCGGCTACGCGTGGCAGCTGGCGCACGACACCAATGCCGCGGAAAAGGTCGCGCTGTTCCTGCGCCGGCTTTCCAACCCGGCCAACGGTTATCCGGCCACGTTGCGCGCCTGCAATCAGAGCCTCGTGCAGGAGGGACATTTCTTTCAGCACGTGGCGATGGCCTATGACCTGATTCTGGATTCGGGCGTGTTGTCGGCCAGCGACCGCAAACAGATTGAAGCCACGTTCCGGATGCTGATGGAAACTTTTGCTCGCGCGGCGGATTACGGACCGATCAACAACTGGAACGTTTCGGAGGATTGCGGCGCGTTTTACTGCGCGCTGGCGATGCAGGACCTGGCCGCGGCGGATCATTGGTTTTCCGCCCCGGCGGGCATCTGCGACCAATTGGCCAAGGGCACGATGGACGACGGCTGGTGGTATGAATGTTCCATCAGCTACAACCTGTGGGTGGCATCGGAATTCACGCAGGTGGGACTGGCTTACGCGCCGTTCGGCGTGGATTTTCTGCGCCTGAAGGTGCCGGCGAGTTATTCGCCCTGCGCGCTGCTGGTTGCCGAATTGAGCGGCGGGGTCACGACGACCGGCGATTCAAACCAGATGCGCAAACCTTTCGGCATGGATCCGGACATTTACGGCCCAAACACGAAGCCGTATCGTGAAGTCCGGGACTTGTGGAACAGCCTGCTGCCTTTCATTGATTATCGCGGTGTGATGTTCGGCGTCAACGACTCGACCGAAAGCCAGGTCACGGGCCATCGCACCGAAGTGAGCGGCCAGCCGTTTGAAATGGCCTATTATGCCTATCGCGACCCGGCCTACGCGACACTCATCAAGTTCGGGAACCAGCGCGATTTGCTTTATGCCGTGCCGGATCTGCCGACGAACCCGCCGGAAAATTTCCGCCAAAGCGCCTGCGCCGACAATGTCGGACTCGCCATGCTGCGCTCGCAGACGACGAACCGCCCCATTCGCGAACAGATTCAAGCCGCGCTGCACTACGGCACGCACGGTTGGGCGCATGGCCATTATGACCGGACGGATTTGCTTTCGCTGATGCGCTATGGCCGCAGTTTCTGGAACCCGGAATCGGTCTTCTGGGTTTATGAACCGTTTATGTACAAATTTTACTGCCAGTGTTCGGTAAACCACAACCTGGTGGTCGTGGATGAAAAAATGCAGGAGGCCGCGCCGGGTGAACGTCTGCTCTTCCACACCGGCGACGCGATGCAGGCCACGGTCGTCGAGACGAAGGCTCGCTGGTCGAACCCGCCCTACGGCGGCATGGTTTATGACTATGTGCCGGTGAAAACCTTTGCGGAAAAATGCTGGCGGGAGGGCCGCGGCGTTCCGATTCCAACCAACCCGCCCGCCTACGGCACACTCACGGATTACACCGAACCGATATTGCAGCGGCGTCTGATGCTGGTGTTGGATGATTACGTTGTGCTTGCCGATTACGTGAAGGGAACAAACGCACACACGTTTGAGAGTCTGTTTCAATTGAAGGGCTTTCAGGGGCTGGATGCGCCGGAGAAGAAATTCCTGCACCATGATGCCCAATGGAACCCTGATCCGGTTGGCAGCGCGCAATTTGTCACCGATTGCAACTGGTATTCCGTCAATGCGCCTGCCGTCAGCCGTTACCTCGAACGTTGGGGACCTGGCGCTGACAATGAAGGCAGTCGTAGCGTCGGCAACGAAGACGGCGTGCTGAAGCTGGACGTGCATTCGCTCTGGCCGCCGCAGCAGGAAATCATGGTCGGCGCGGCGCCGGAAATGCGCGACATGCAAAAGCGCCTGTTTTACACCGTTCGCGGCGATGCAAAGACACTGGCCGAAGGGAAATTTGGCGCGTGGATCCTGGGCAAGGCTGACCTTGACGTTCCCGTGGCCGGCGTGAAGCAGCTTGAATTGGAAACCAAAACGGAACTGGCGAACCTGCCAACGCTGTTCTGGGCCAATGCGCGGATTGTGACCGGCGATGGAAAAGAAATTCCTTTGAGTGAACTGCCGGTGAAGTCTGAAAACGTTGCGCGGCCAAACGAGCAGGGGAAAGACTACTTCGGTGGCCCGATCAAAATCGTCGGGGAAGCATGCAAATCGGCAACCCCCGCCGAGCCGGAGGATGAAAGTCAGCCGGCGTTTGTTCGCGTGGACTTGACCGGGGTGAACGCGGTCCGCTTCAAGGCGACAATGGGCGGCGATTATCCGCTCGGCGACGAAAGCCAGCGCCGGAAGGTCACGGCGATCCGCGCCGCGCCAGGAGCGGAAGCGCGTTTCCTGGCGGTCATCGAGCCTTACGAAGACCAGCCGGTCGTGAAATCCGCCGAAGCCGTGAGCGCGGACCGGTTGCGCGTTGAACTGAGCGACGGGCGCGTGCAGGAAATTGAATTTAAAAATTTTGGAGGTGACGGCAAAAACATCCGGATCAATTTGACTGAATGCAAAGACGGCCATCCCATCCGGACCGAAACCGCCGTGACCGAGGCTGAATCAAAATGAGCTTTCGAACCCTGGTATTGTGCGATGACGCCTGGCATCCGGGCGAGATGGTCCGGCACGGCCTGGACGAACTGGGTGCGGGAGATTTTGCTTTCGAGTTTTTGGAAGACGGAAAGGCCTGTTCGCCGGCGCACCTGGCCGGGTTCCCCGTCGTGATGCTCGCCAAGGCAAACATGGTTTCGTCCGGAGACAAGCATCCCTGGCTCACGCTGGAATCGCAGTCGGTTTTTCAAGATTACGTAAGGCGCGGCAACAGCCTGATGGTCATTCATTCGGGCGTTTCCCGTTACGACGGATTGCCGCTGGTGAACCACCTGGTTGGTGGCGCATTCCTGCGGCATCCGCCACTATGCCTGGTGAACATTGAACCGAAGCCCGGACACGCGCTGACCGCCGGCGTTTCGCCGTTCGCCATGCTGGATGAGCATTATTTTGTGTTGTTGGATGCCGTGGATGCCGACGTGTTCTTGCATTCGCGATCCGAGCACGGTTTGCAGCCGGCCGGCTGGACGCGGCAGGAGGGCGATGGCCGGGTTTGTGTTTTGACGCCGGGACATAATGTGGAAGTCTGGCGGCACCCGTCCTTCCAGGCTTTGTTGCTGAACTCGTTGCGCTGGGCGGCAAAATTGAATTGATCCATGCACCAGATCCAAAATCCGATCCTGCCCGGTTTTCATCCGGACCCGAGCATCTGCCGGGTCGATGCCGATTATTACATCGCCAACTCGTCGTTCGAGTGGTTTCCCGGCGTGCCGCTCCATCATTCGTGTGACCTGGTGAACTGGCGGCTCATCGGTCACGCGCTCACGCGGCCGTCGCAACTCGACTTGCGTGGCGTCGCAGATTCAGGCGGTGTCTGGGCGCCGAGTTTAAGCTTTGCGGACGGTCAGTTCTGGTTGATCTACACGAACCTTCGCACCTGTGGCATGGCCCGGCCGTTCAAGGACATCGGCATTTACCTCACGACCGCCCCGGATATTCTCGGGCCATGGAGTGAGCCGGTGGTGCTGAATTCCATTGGCTTTGATCCATCGCTCTTTCACGATGACGATGGGCGCAAGTGGCTGGTGAACATGGAATGGGATTTTCGCAAAGGCCGTCATCGCTTCGCCGGCATCGTGGCGCAGGAATATGATCACGCGGCCTGCAAATTGGTCGGGCCCACGACAAAAATCCTGAAGCGGGAAAACGTTCTTTGCGAAGGGCCGAACCTCTACAAACACGATGGCTGGTATTATTTGATGCTGGCCGAAGGCGGCACGGGTTGGAACCACGGCATTGCCATGGCGCGGGCCAAACACGTTCTCGGCCCGTACGAACCCGATCCGCAGTCGTGCCTGGTGTCATCGCGTGATGATGCCTCGCTTACCTTGCAAAAGGCCGGCCATGGCGAACTCGCTGAAACCCCCGCCGGAGAATGGTACCTCGCGCACCTGGCGAGTCGTCCGTTGAAAACGGGCGCTGGAACAAATCCAGCTTCACCCGACAAATCGGGACCGGCGGAAGTTCATGCGGGTCACCGTTGCGTGCTGGGACGGGAAACGTGTCTGCAACGGGTTGAATGGCGGGATGGCTGGCTGCGATTGGCGGCTGGCGGGACAAAACCACAGGATGCGCTGCCGGCGCCGAAAGGCCTGCCGGCAAAAGTCTGGCCGGCAATTCCCGAACGCGACCATTTCGATGCGTTGAAACTTGGCGTGCAGTGGAATTCGTTGCGCGTGCCGGTTGACGAATCATGGCTTTCACTCTCGGCCCGGCCCGGCTGGCTGCGTTTGCGCGGGCGCGATTCGACGTTTTCATTGTTTACGCAAAGCCTGGTGGCGCGCCGTTTGCAGCATTTCCAGGCGACCGTCGAAACGCGTCTGGAATTCAATCCGGCCCATTTCACGCAGATGGCCGGACTGATTTGTTACTATGATACCCGGCAACATTTCTACCTGCGGGTGACCCACGACGAAAAACTCGGCAAGATCCTGGGTGTCGTATTGACCGATGACAGCGCCTACGACGAAGTCGCGGACTGCCAGATTGCTGTCGGTAACTGGAAGCACATGTACCTGCGGGCGGAGATTGATTTTCAGAGGCTGCAGTTCAGCGCGTCAAGCGACGGAAAGAAATGGCGGAACGTCGGGCCGGTGCTGGACATGTCAAAACTTTCCGACGACTACGGCGGCGCGTTGCGGTTCACCGGCACGATGGTTGGAGTGTGTGCCCAGGATCTGGGCGGTGAAAGAACCCCGGCCGATTTTGATTATTTTGATTACCGACCGGCAAGCCAATGAACCGGACCCGCCACAACCTGTTCCGCTGTCGCAGCCCGTGGTTGAGTTTGCCGGTACGGGCGTTTGCCTTTGGCTTGTGGCTGGTGGGCAATCCGGTTTTGGCCGGCCAGACCAACCTTGATTTTTCGGCGGTTACCCGGCTAGTCCAGGGGTGGGTGGATCGCGGTTATTATCCCGGCGCCGCGGTGCGGGTGGCAAAGGACAATCAGATTGTTTACGAGAAGTGTTTTGGCAATTACACGCCGGAGACGCGGGTTTTCATTGCGTCCGCGGGCAAATGGCTGGCGGCGGCAACCATCATGACCTTGGTGGATGAGGGCAAGCTTTCGCTGGAGGACCATCCGTCCCGGTGGCTGCCGGAGTTCAAGGGTGACGCAAAGGACCAAGCCACGCTCCGGCAGTTGCTTTCGCACACCTCGGGTTATCCACCTTACCAACCGAAGGACAAACCGATGGACAACTACCAGACGCTGGCCGAGTCGGTGGAGCATCTCCAGCCATTGCCGCCGGACTTCAAGCCGGGCGAACGTTTTGATTATGGCGGTTTGGCGATGCAGGTGGCCGGGCGGATGGCGGAGATGGCAGCCGGCCAGGGCTGGGAGACATTGTTTCAGGAGCGCATGGCGAAGCCCTGCCGGATGACCGGCACGCACTTTGTCCCCGTGGACCTGGGCGACGGCCACAGCCCGATGCTCGGCGGCGGAGCACGCAGCACATTGCATGATTACGCAAACTTTCTGGCGATGATTTTCAATGACGGCCGGTTTGACGGCAAACTGGTGCTGTCAAAAGCAGCCGTCCGCGAAATGCAGGCGGACCAGGTCCGCGGCGCGCTGGTGAATCCCGGCGAGTTTGTGGCACAGGTCCGCGGCGCACGTCACACTGGCATTTATGGGTTGGGCGAGTGGCGGGAACAGCTTGATGGCGACGGAAATGCCGTCTTGATCAGCAGCCCGAGCTGGGCCGGGACCTATCCCTGGATTGACAAAACCAACGGGATTTATGCCGTGATTATCACGCACGTGGAAGGTTCCAACGTCGGCCGGGATCATTTTTCAGGTTTTTATTCAAGTCCCGTTTTGGCGCAAGTGGTCCGAGAGATTCTGGCTGCCAGTCCTGGATTGCCGGTCGGGAAGGATAAGAAATGGCTGGTTGACCCTTCTCCCGAAGGAACGCCCAGATCAATTTTATGATCTCACACTACGACTACATCAGCATCATTTTTTATTTCGTTTTTGTCATCACGGTGGGGGTGGTGTTTTCACGACGAAACCGGAATACGTCGGATTATTTCCGCGGCGGCGGCATCATGCCCTGGTGGATGGCCGGGGTGTCGGCGTGGATGGCGAGTTTCAGCGCTTGGACGTTCACCGGGGCGGCGGGAAAGATTTATCAGACGGGTCCTTATGTGTTGCTGCTGTACTATTCCAGCATTGCGACGCAGGTCATAATCCTGGTGTTCACGTGTTACCGGTTCCGGCGCATGCGGGTGGTAACGCCCATGGAAGCGATCCGGGCGCGTTATGGGGCGGCCACCCAGCAATTTGTCACTTGGATCCGCCTGCCGGTGCTGCTGCTCTTTGGCGGTGTGGGGTTGAATTCGGTGGGGGTTTTCATGTCGGGCGCCTTTGGGATCGAACTGCCTTATGTCATCATGGCTTTGGGTGGCATGGTCACGTTTGTATCGCTGGTGGGTGGGGCGTTCGGGGTGGCGGCGAGTGATTTTGTGCAGATGTTCCTGGTGGTGACGTTGACGCTGGTCATTTCGGCGTTTGCATTGTTTCTGCCGCAAGTGGGCGGTTTTTCCGGGCTGTTGGAAAAGGTGCCGACCTCGCATTTTCACTGGAGCGAAATCGCGCGGCCGGAGTTCATCACGCTTTGGTTCCTGGCCCTCATGTTCAACAATATCTTCCTGCAGAATACCATGGAAATGTCGGCAAAATATCTGATGGCGCGCAGTGATACGCATGCCCGGAAGATGGTGCTGTTTCCATTGATTGGCACCATCGTTGGGCCGTTGCTGTGGCTGCTGCCGCCGATGGTGGCCTCCGTCGTGCATCCGGGGGGCTTGGGGTCGATTTTCCCCACCCTGAAACATCCGGAAGAAGGCGCTTTTCTGGTTATGGCGCATGACGTGTTGCCCAAAGGCATGTTGGGATTGTTGATCGCCGGCATCTTTGGCGCGACGCTGTCGAACCTCGATGCGAGCATGAACCAGGCGGTGGGCATTTTGGTGCGGAACTTCTACCTGCCGGTGATCAATCCGAAATGCTCGGAGGGAAAACTTCTCATCGTCAGCAAATTATGCACCGCGGCTTTTGGGGTGCTGATCGTTTTTATCGGCCTGGAGGTGAACCGCTTCCGGACGGTGGGGCTTTTCGATCTTTTGAATCAATTGGGCGTCGGACTCTGGCTGCCTTTGGCCATACCGATGTGTCTCGGCCTGTTCTACAAACGCACGCCGCCCTGGGCAAGCTGGAGCACGGTTTTGATCGGCTATGCGGTTGCCTATTGGGTCAGTTTTCACACCCAGCCGGAATCGGCTGCCTGGATTCCCGGATTGCATGGACCTTTCGTTCCTGAAGAAGTCACGCAATATTATCTCTTCGCCACCGTGGTCTGCGTCTCGATCGCGTGCCTCGGTTGGTATTTCTTCAGCTCGCTGTTCTACGAATCGTCCCCGGCGGAGTATAAAGCCAGCGTCGGGGAATTTTTCGCGCGGTTGAAGAAACCGATCGAGGATCTGACGGTGGAACAGGTGAGGGAGAACCACAAGGTGGTCGGGGCCATCGGGATGTTATGCATGATTTTTGGGACTTTCATACTGCTGTTGCTGGCGGTTCCCAATGACGGCATGAAGCGCGTGGCCTTTTTGTTCAGTGGTGGCAGTATCCTGATGGTGGGCTGGTTGTTGCGAAACGTTTCCCGACGTCACCGCGAGCAACCCGCTCCGGAAAAACCGGCGGCCTCGGGAAAGGTTGGGAAGAATTAAAATGCCCGTTGAACTGAAAGCCAGGGCCGGCGACGGCGGCGAATTGTCCAGTTTTCGTCCCGGCGAACCCTGGCTGGACAACCATGGTGTTCACATCAACGCCCATGGCGGCGGGGTGTTGTTCCACCACGGCGTTTACCACTGGTTCGGCGAGCACAAGATTGCGGGGGGGGCGGGCAACGCGGCGCACGTCGGTGTTCATGTCTATTCCTCACCCGACCTTTACAACTGGAAGGATGAAGGCATCGCGCTGGCCGTGAGTGATGATCCGAAAAGCGACATTGCTCGCGGCTGCATTCTTGAACGGCCGAAAGTCATCTTCAATCCACGCACGAAAAAATTTGTGATGTGGTTTCACCTGGAGCCGCGGGGCGCCGGTTATTCCGGCGCCCGCAGCGGGGTGGCGATGGCGGATCACGTCGCCGGGCCTTATCAGTTTCTGGACAGCTTCCGACCCAACGTGGGAGTGTGGCCGGAAAATGTTCCCGCCGAATTCAAGTGCCCGCTGCCGCCGGAAGAAGCCGCTTTCATTCCCGGGCTCGATTTACCCGGCGGGCCGGTGCCGTACTATCCCAAACAACTGCTCTTCCGACGTGATTTCACCATCGGCCAGATGGCGCGAGATATGACGCTGTTCGTTGATGACGACGGCAGTGCCTATCACATCTATACTTCTGAAGCGAACGGCACATTGCACATTTCGAGATTGGGCGATGATTATTTGAAGCCAGCCGGGAAATTCGTCCGTATTTTCCCCGGGCGTTTCCATGAAGCCCCGGCAATCATGAAAAGGGACGGGCGATATTTTCTTATTTCGTCCGATTGCACCGGTTGGTCGGCCAACCCGGCGCGAATATCCATGGCGAAGAACATTTTTGGACCATGGGAGGAACTCGGCAATCCCTGTCTCGGCGCCGGTGAACAAATCGCGAGCACGTTCAATTCGCAATCCACCTTCATTCTTCCCGTGGCCGGTTTGAAGGACGCCTTTATTTTCATGGCCGATCGTTGGAATCCGCGGAACGCAATTGATGGACGCTACGTCTGGCTGCCCGTTGAATTCCGTCACGGGGTGCCGATGTTCGGATGGCATGACGAGTGGGATTTGAGTTATTTTGACCATAGTTAACAGGGAAACCCCATTCCCAATTGAAACTTGCCGCGATTTTGTCGAAGTTATTACTCATGGTTTTGAAATTGTGCACATGAAATACATCACGATTCTTCACGCCAACCTGAACTATGCGTATTTGCCGGAACGCCGATATGAGTTCGTCATCCGCAACAGTTACGAACTGATCTTCGACACCTTCCGCGAGCGGTTGCCGAAGGATAAATATGTCTTTGAGGCTTCGGGTTACACCATTGACCAGATGGCCGTCAAGACGCCTGACGTTTTGGAGAAACTCAAGGCGGCCATCAAGAGCGGCCAGTGCGAATTCATGGGTTCGCCCTATTCGCATCCCATGCTGCCGAATTTTCCCGAGGAGGACGGCAACTGGTCCATCCGTTTCTCCAACGAGGCCTACAAAAAACATCTCGGCCTCCAGCCGAAAAGTTTTTGGAACCCGGAATGCGGCTGGCGCAGCCATGTCAAAAACCAGGTGCTCAACAACGGCTACAAAAATCTGCTGCAGGAGTTCGAGCAATACAGCCGTTCCGTGGACGCCGCCGGCCGGCCGCTCCGCCCGGAAATTCACGCGGTTGAGAAGATTGACAATTCCAAGTTCTACAACTTCGAGTTCAAGTACGACCTGCCCGGCGACGAGCGCGGAATCCATTTCCCGTTCAAAAACGTCGAAGGCTTGCCCGGCAACCCGCTGCGTATCTATCTGCGCACCGACCGCATCGCTGTGTTCGGTGTACGTTATTTCATGAGCCATCCCGGCCACAGCCTGGAAAACTACCTCCAGCTCATCAAAAAATTCTCCGCGCAGAAACCCGGCGAGCCGGAAGGCGCAATGCTCATTTACGCGGACGATGCGGAATACGTCGGCACGAACGGTTGGTATAAACTGAAATACTGCAACGACCCCGACAAGATTTTCGAAAAGATGCCGGACGCCCAGGACAAGCTGGTGGCGCTGGTCAAGGGCGTTCGCAAGCTCGGTGGTTTCACGACGTTTGAAGCCGCGTGCGGAAATATTCCGCCGCTCGAAGACAAGATCACGTTTGTGGACAACATGGCATGGCATGGCGGCCAGGCTTCCAACTGGTCCGGCACGCCGATGGCGAAATTGCTGCGTCCGTGGCAGGACCTCGTCCGCGCGAAGCTTAAAAAGGTCGAAAGCCGGCTCGACCCGGAGATCGCGAAGAAAGTCTGGTTCCATTTGACCAATTCCTACAATTCCGACGGCCAGTGGCCGCCGACAACCAAGGCCTCACCGCACATCATTTATCCGTTCAATTACAAATACAATTTCGAGAACCTGCTCATGGCCGAGACGCTGCTCGGCGGCGTGGACCGTTCGAAAATTGACGCCGACCCGCGGCGGACGATGAAGGAAATCTTCACGATGCAGCAGGATCTGGTGATGGCAAAGGCGGTCCGGCTGCTGAAGATCGGTTCCGTCAGGAAGAAAAAGGACGCCGCGTTTGCCAAGGAACTCATCCGCCGTTCGCGCGACATGAGCAGCGTGCCGCCGGGAACAAAGGTGCTCTATCCTTCGGAATACGAGGTGCGCGCCGACGCGCTCATCCTGGCCCGGCAACTGGTCGGCGGCATCATCGTCGCCGGTGACAAGTAAACCGCTTTCGATCCGGCTGCCTCGCATCCGGCGGGCGGCCGGTTAATCGTCTCTTACCAAACACCATGACCATCTTGCTTCCCGCCGCCTGGAGCTTTGGACCGGACCACCGGTTTCAACGTAGAAAACACAAACTCATGACCAGAAAGATTGCCGACTTATGATTCTTGAAAAATTCGAATTAACCCGGAAGGTGGCGGTGGTCACCGGAGCGGGCAGGGGATTGGGGCAGGGCGCGGCCCTTGGATTTGCCGAGGCCGGGGCGGACGTGGCGGTGGTGGACATCATTCCCACCGATGAGACGGCGCAAAAGGTGAAGGCCCTGGGAAGGAGGGTCTGCCAGATCCAGGCAAATCTAA
>CAZKTW010000006.1:0-38297 GCA_964555775.1 uncultured Bifidobacteriaceae bacterium
CCCTGTTTTCAACCCTTTGCTCCTCCTTGCCCCTCCAGTTGCGAAAGTCGGGTTATAAACATAGGTGTTCGAGGTTGGATGTTTTTTCAGTTTTTTTATACAAATTCCCCCGCAACGGTGTCTATGCAATGAAATCGTGAGTGATTGGCGCGAAAATCTGTACACGCAAAAGGCCGCGGGGTTGATTCTCTACGGCCGCGCCTTGGGCCTTGGCCATGGCGAAGCCGAGGATGTTTTGCAGGAAACCTTCATGGCTCTCCTGCAAATGCCGGAGCCCCCGGTCGAGATCGAACATTATTGCGTGCGCAGTTTCCGGAATCGCGCCCGGAATTACCGGCGTTCATTGTGGCGGCGGCTGGCCCGCGAACTGGAGTCCAGCCGGTGGTTCGAGAAAGAGCCGGGAGAAAGTCCGGCGGAACGCGCTGCAATGCAATGCCTCGCCGCGCTGCCGGTGGAACAGCGTGAGGCGATTGTCTTGAAAATCTGGCACCGGTACACCTTCGAGGAAATCGGCGGGATCTTGGACATTTCTCCGAACACCGCCGCGGGCCGATACCGTTACGGATTGCAGAAAATCAAATTGTGTTTGGAAAGGAATGCGTATGAAAGAGATGAACGAGTTGGAGGCCCAATTGAGTTCCTGGCGACCTCGCCGTCCCTCGGCGAGAATTAAACGGCGGCTTTTTCCCGCCCCACTCGTCCGGCCGGAACTGGTCCGGATGCTGAACTGGCTGGCGCCCGCGACCGTTTGCATGTTGCTGGCCGTGGCGGCGATCCGGCAGGAAAACGGCTTTGCGGTTGCCTCGCCCCGTCAAGGTTCCTTCGTCACCACGATTCTGAGCAATTCCAGCGCCATTGCCTACCTGCCCGGCGGGTCGTCGCAGATTGAGCAGAATAATTTGCCCGCCACTTTGGGATGGACAAACCATACACGTTCCATTTCTACTGATGGTTTTACGCCATCCGTCAAAACCAACGAATAACGTTCAAAAATGGAAAAGCAAAAACTGAAGACTGCCAAAGTCCAGCTCGCAAAACCGCCGCCCCCCGGCCGGCCGTCGGTAACCCTGGAGGTGCCGCCGCTCTTCCGAAAAATTGACTGGCTGGCCCTGATCATCACGTTCGTGGTGATCTGGACCGTCTATTTTCTGACGCTTTCACCCGAGCAAACCCTGGAGGATTCCGGTGAATTGTGCACCGGCTCCTTTTACGCAGGCATTCCGCATCCGCCGGGTTATCCCTTTTGGGCGATCTATTCATGGCTTTGGACCAAATTGCTGGTGGTGGGAAATGTCGCGTGGCGCGTGGAAGTGGGTGAAGCAACCGCCGCTGCGCTGGCTTGTGGCCTGGTGGCGTTCATGGTTTCAAGGGGCAGCAGCATGCTCATGGAAGGGATTGAAGAACTCGGGAACGTCGCCGGCCGATGGGAGAACGCCATTTGCGTGGTCTCCGGAACGGTCGCCGGTCTGTTGCTTGGCCTCGGGGGTGTCATGTGGAGTGAATCGGTGGCCATCAATCGTATTTCCCCCTTCGGCGTGCCCTGGATGATGATGGTGTTGGTCTGCCTGTTGCGGTGGATTTATGCGCCGCACCAGCGCCGCTACCTCTACGTTGCGATGTTCTTCTTTGGCATTTGCCTGACCATCCACCAGACGCTGCTGGTGGCCGCCATGGGAATTGAAGCGGCCATCATTGCCGCGCAACCCAAACTGGGACGCGATGTGCTGCTCGGCAATGCCGTCATCTATCTACTGCTCCTGTTCGCCTTTGCCCATCAGTGGGTGCCTTCGCTCCTTGAAGCCCTTGGGAATCCAATCATTGCTGCCTTATTTCACATCATTGGTATCGGTTCACTCATCGGGTGTGCAGTGTTGACCATTAAAACCAAAAGAATTCTGACCGAATGGTTGCCGTGCACCGTCATGCTCGTTTTGTGGGGGCTCGGCGCCATGTTTTACTTGTACGAACCGATCGCCGGCATGACCGACCCGCCGATGCAATGGGGTTACCCACGCACGGTCGAGGGGTTCTTTCATGCGCTGAGTCGCGGCCAGTATGAAAAAGCCAACCCGTCGAACCCCTTTGCCGATCCCGAACGATTCATTACGCAACTGGGCATTTTGGTCGGGGACGTGGCGACCGAGTTTAACTGGGTCGTGGTGTTTCTGGCGCTGGTGCCGTTGTTGTTCTTCTTCAAAATGCAGAAACGCGAACGATCGTGGCTTATTGGCCTGGGTTCTATCTACTTTTGCATCGGTGTCCTGCTGATGGTTCTTATGAATGTGACGCCTGACCGCCAGACGGCGGAGTTGAACAAGGTGTTTTTCATCACTTCCCACGGAATCATCGCCATCATGGCCGGCTATGGTTTGGCGCTGGCTGCCGCTTACATGGCCACCCATTTCGGCCGGTTTCGGGTTGTCGGCCTCACGCTTGGCATCGTAACCCTGGTGCCGGCTTTTCTCACCTTCTACAACGGTGTGAGCCATACGTTCTATGGCGAGGTGGGCCAACTATCCTACGGCTTGATCCTGGTCATGTTCATTTGCCTTGCGGTCGCTTTCGTCCTGGCAGCCTTGGCTGCACAATATTTCATCCAGACCCGCGACTCGGCCAATCTGGCCGAAAGCGACCGGGTTTATTTCCTGATGTTTACGTGTGCCGCCGGCCTTTGCCTGAGCACGGCGGTCATCATGATTTTCTTCCAGAAGGACAGTTTGAGCGTCAGCCAAATTTGGACGGCTTTGGGCCGCATATTCACGACCAATCAGTACAGCCTGCCCGCCATCGCCGGCCTGCTGATCCTGGGCGTGGTGGTGGCATTCGTTGGCAGCCTGTTTTTGTATCGGCAACGTGCCCCTTTGGCGATCACGCTCGCGCTCTTCGCCATCATGCCGTTGTCCTCCGGCCTGTCCCACTGGGCCCGCAGCGAGCAACGGAATCATTGGTTCGGTTACTGGTTTGGGCACGACATGTTTACCCCGCCGTTCCCTGGACCGGACGGCAAACTCACATATGACGCCAAATTGCGTGAACAGGCCATGAAAGGCCCCAATGGTCGCCTGATCTATCCGGAAATGGACCGAAACACGATCCTCTTTGGCGGCACTGATCCCGGCCGTTTTTGCCCCACCTACATGATCTTCTGCGACAGCTTTATTCCGCACGACTGCCTGCCGGCCCAGGATCAGAATTTTGACCGCCGGGACGTTTACCTGATCACTCAAAACGCCCTGGCCGACGGCACCTATCTCAATTATCTTCGCGCCCAGTATTTTCGCAGCCAGCAGATTGACCCACCGTTTTTCAGCGAACTTGCCCGCACCCTGCTCAAGGACGAGCCCTATCAGACCAATCTCCTGGGTCGCACCCTGTCTCCGCTGGACACCTATTTCATGGGCCGCGGCGCACGCATTGAAAAGCGCTGGCGTATCTCCAGTTCGTGGTTTAGCGGCAAGGACTTCGTCAATCTGTCCGACCTGTCATCCCAACTGCACTCCAGTCAGGATGCTTTTTCCCGGTGGCTTTATCCAAAACTCAACAAATCGACCCAACAACTGATCACCAGCAAAGGTGACGATAATAATCTGCGCGCCGCGTTGGCCGAGGAACTGAATCGCCTGCTCGAAGGTCCGTCCATTTATGACGCAAGCCGGTTCGCCCAGGTGAAAATTTCGGACTATCTTCAACAATTCATTGCGCAAAATCCCCAGGGCGACACCCGCATCCGCCTGAACCGGCTGTTGTTCGAGGCCGCCTACCCGGCCGACATCGCCAAAAGTCTCGGCGGAGTTTATCCGGACCGCGAAATTTACATCCCCAGTCCCGAGGATTCACAGCGTTGCTTTCAGGATTACATGGAGGATGTGCAGCGCCGGATGCAGAGCGGCCAGATGATGCAGGGTGAGGATGTGCACGTGGATCCCTCGGGCAAAATGCAGGTCAGCGGCCAGGTGGCGGTGATGATGATCAACGGTTTGTTGTGCAAGGTCATTTTTGATCGCAACCCCAACAACGAATTTTACATCGAGGAAAGTTTCCCGCTGCCGTGGATGTATCCGTATGAAACACCCTTCGGCATCATCATGAAAATCAACCGCCATCCCCTGCCGGAACTTTCGGACGAGGTTTTTCAGCGGGACCACGCGTTTTGGAGCGCCTATTCCGACCGGCTCATTGGCAACTGGATCACCTATGACACCTCGGTCAAAACGATCGTGGATTTCATCGAAAAGGTTTATTTGCAGCATGATTACCAGGGCTTCAAAGGCGATCTCCGATTTGTCCGGGATGAATCGGCGCAAAAAGCGTTTTCCAAACTTCGCAGTTCCATCTCCGGCGTTTACGCCTGGCGCCTGGGCTCGCAATGTCCGGAGGAATACCGCCAGAAATCCCCCGCCGCCGTCGAGTCCCTGAGACGCGAAGCTGATTTTGCCTTCAAGCAGGCGTTTGCTTTTTGTCCGTACAGCCCCGAAGCCGTTTTTCGTTACATCAATTTCCTGCTTCAATATGGACGTGTGGAGGATGCCGCCCTTATCGCCCAGACCTGTCAAAAACTCGACCCATACAATGACCAGGTGAGGGGGCTCGTGAAACAGCTGGGTGAATTCAAAAACCAGGCCGAGACCCGGAACCAGATCGAAACCCAGGTGCAGCACATGGAAAACGAAGTGCGCACCAATCCGGCCAATCTTCAAAATGTCCTGTCGCTCGCCAGCCTCTACCTCCAGATGCAGCAGACCAACCGGGCGGTTGAGTTGCTGGACCAGGCGCTGGGAAATCCTCATCTGGATGCTGGCGCCGCCGGCTTCATTGCCCAGGCTTACGCCCAAATGGGCAACCTGGCCAAACTTGAAACCGTCATTGAAAAACTTGTCGCCATCGCGCCCGACCAGCCTGAGCCCAGGTATGACCTCGCCGCTCTCAATGCCGTGATGGGCAAACCGGACCAGGCCCTGCAAAACCTCCGCAAGTCGCTCGACCTTAGCGCCCAGCGCCTCAAAACCAATCCCGCCGCCCGCGATCTCTCGGTCGAGGTGCGGAAAGACCACCGATTTGATGGAATGCGGAATTTGCCCGCCTTCCAGCAAATTACCCCCCCTTAGCCGGGCGCAGCATCCCAGTTGCCGGTTCAGGAATAATCGTTTACCCTGTCAGCTTGAAATTATTTCGAGCTGAACCAACTGCATGAAGAAAACGGCTACACCAACGCCCGCACCTGAAACGGAAGATACGGTGACGCCCGCCGGGGCCGCCATTTCCGCCCCGGAACGCACGCCCGAACAATGGGCCACGCTCGAAGAGCGGGCCGCCAAGGCCGACGAACATTGGGAACGTCTGCTGCGCACCGCCGCCGACCTGGAGAACTTCAAGAAACGCGCCGCGCGCGAACGCATCGAAGCCGGCCAATCCGCCAGCGCCGCGCTGCTGCAAAAATTATTGCCCGTGCTCGACCACTTTGAAATGGCGCAGGCCGCGGCGCAAACCACGGAAGTTCCGCGCGCCGGGACCGAGTCCTTGCAAGCCGGAATCACCATGATTCAACAGCAGTTGAAAGGAATTCTCGCCGAGTCCGGTCTGGAGGAAATTGACGCCAACGGCAAAGTGTTCGATCCGATGTTGCACGAAGCTGTCTCGCAACTGGAATCCGCTGACGTGCCCGAAGGCCAGGTTCTCCAGCAAATTCGCAAAGGCTATAAATTGCGCGAACGCCTGTTGCGTCCGGCCACCGTCATCGTTGCCAAGAAACCGGCTGCTTGATCACGTTTTACGTTTCAAGTTTCACGAACATGTCCAAACGCGATTATTACGAGGTGCTCGGCGTCGGCCGCGGCACCAGCGACGAGGAGATTAAAAAGGCCTACCGCAAACTGGCCGTCAAATTTCATCCGGACAAGAATCCGGGGGACAAAACCGCCGAGGAAAAATTCAAGGAACTCAGCGAAGCTTACGAAGCCCTGGGCGACCCGCAGAAACGGGCGGCGTACGACCAATACGGCCATGCGGCGTTTGATTCGCGGGCGCGGGCCGGACGAGGCGGAGGGTTTGGCGGCGGATTTCATGACCCTTTTGAAATCTTCCGCGAAGTTTTTGGCGGCGGAACCATCTTTGACAGTTTCTTCGGCGGGGGATCGGATCCCTCGCAGCCCCAACGCGGCGACGATTTGCGTTATGATCTGGAAATCACGCTGGAAGAGGCGGCGCTCGGCTGCGAAAAGGAGGTTGCCCTGTCGAAGCTCGACCGTTGCGAGAATTGCAACGGTTCTGGCATGGAACAAGGCTCCAAAATCCGGACCTGCCAGACCTGCGGCGGACGCGGACAGGTGCTCACATCGCGCGGCATCTTCAGCATTGCGCAAACCTGCCCGCATTGCAAAGGCGCGGGGCGCATGGTGGAAAAACCATGCAAAACCTGTCACGGTGAAGGCAAACGCGAACGCAGTTCCAAGATCAAACTCCGCATCCCACCGGGGGTGGACGCGGGATCTCGCCTGCGCTCCTCCGGCAACGGCGAAGCCGGCTTTCGCGGCGGGCCGGCGGGTGACCTCTACGTCGTGCTTCACGTCAAGGCGCACGAAATCTTTCAGCGCGACGGCGACGACTTGATCTGCGAAGTCCCGATGAGTTTTGTCCAGGCCACGTTGGGCGCGGAAATTGAAGTGCCAACGCTCGATGGCCGGGCATCGATCAAAATCCCGTCCGGCACTCAACCGGGCACGATCTTTCGCGTCAAGGGCAAGGGCGTGAAAAACCTGCAGGGTTACGGCCACGGCGATTTGCACGTGCGCATCCAGATCGAAGTTCCGATCCATTTGACCGCGGAACAAAAAGATAAATTGCGGCAGTTCTCCGAATCTTGTGGCGAAGATGTTAATCCCCTCAGCAAAAGTTTTTTTGAAAAAGCCAAAAAGCTGTTCCGCTGACGTTTTTTCCTTGCCACCCGTCACCCGTCACTTGTCACATGGGTCATGCATCGGTTCTATTTGCCGCCCGAACGTTGTGCTGGCGGCGCCCTCCGGCTCGATGGGCGCGAAGCGCATCATGCACTCCATGTCTTGCGGCTGAAATACGGTGAACTGGTCGCGGTTTTGGACGGCATCGGCAATGAATTTCTTTGCACGGTCGAAAACTGTTCGCGCGATGCCGTCACCCTTGCCGTGTCCTTGAAGAATTTCACGCCGCCTCCGCCCTGCTCCATCACCCTGTTGCAGGCCGTGCCCAAGGGAAAGATCATTGAAAGCATCATCCAGAAAGCGGTCGAACTCGGCGCGCGGCGCATCGTGCCGTTGCTGACCGAGTACGTCGTCACCCGCCTGAATGAGTCCGAAGCGGCCGACAAAAGAGAGAAGTGGCAGCAGGTGGCCATCGAAGCCATCAAACAATGCGGCGCCGCTTGGCTGCCGGAAGTCGCCGTGCCCGCAACTATTGCGCAAGTCCTCAACCGGAAACCTTCAGCCTTCAGCCTTCAGCCTTTAGCCTTTGATCTGTCACTCGTGGGTTCGCTGCAAAAGGAACGCCAACACCCTCGCGAATGGCTGGGTGGGTTTCAGGGGGCACACAAACGCCGGCCACAAAGCGTAGGTGTCTGGATCGGTCCCGAAGGCGATTTTACACCCGAGGAATTGAAAACCATTGAAGGATCCGGCGCATTGCCGATTTCGCTGGGCCGTCTGGTCCTGCGCGTCGAAACCGCCGCGATTTATTGCCTTTCCATCCTCAATTATGAGTTGAATTCGCAATAGACCATGCTCGCCAACTGCCATGCACGACGAATCTCGTCCCGGCAAACTGGCTCATTCTCGATGCCCCCATGACCGCCGCCAACAGCACCATGACGGCATCCGACACCGTCGGATTGAATCCACAGCGGTTTTATCGACTGGTCTGGTTGCCGTAATTCAATGCCCGGAGCACCCGTTAACGCGATTGAACCAGCACGCGAAAAGCGCGTCCCAGATGTTCCGGATGTGTGAGGGTTTGAAACTGGCGCGTCCGGGCTGGAGTCCATTCGCCAAGCAAATCAACTTTCGATGCGTCTCGCAGGATCTGTGTGAGGAATTGTGATTGCGTTGAAAAACTTTCGGTCTTCAATCCAGCGGATTCACCGGCTGCCTGGAGGGCGGAAAAATTGACGTGGGCCGTGAGGTCCTGCTCCCCGACATTCGCCAGGACGTCACCGCTGGCATGATGGCGGTAATACGCGCGCAGCGTCCCGCGCAAACGGTTCGGCATAATCAGTTCATCGGCCGTCAGGCCGTAGTCAATGGCCAACAGCCTCCCGCGTTCCAAAAGTTTCGCAGCTTCGCGCCACCAGCTTTCGGCAGCGGGACTGGTTTCAATCGTATAACCGTCAGGAAGCACTTCGAGGAGTGAAGCTGGAAGATTAAGCGTGGAGGATGGATCCCCCTTCCTCACTCCATCCCTTTCCCTGCTTTGCGGGGCGGGGATGTCAGGCATCCGCGCCCAAATAAATTTTTCGCCGTCAACCCCCACCCCCCACTCGTACCACACCTTCCTTCCCGCGTCCCAGCCGTACCGGTGGACGGGCATGGCGTCGAGCAGCTCGTTGCTGAAAATGACACCGGTCAATTTTGGGTTTTGAGCTCTGGGCTTTAAGTTTTCCAAGCCGTCGATCCAACGGACCTGAGGTGAATATTGGTCCAAGGTCTCTTCCTGCCACTCCCGCCTTTGTGCCGAAGGTTCGATGATCCAGTATTCAATCCGGCCGAACAGTTCCGGGCGCTTCAATTGCAGCCAGCCCAGGATGTCCCTGGCCAGCCTGCCATCGTGGGCGCCGGCCTCAACCAGGTTGACAGTTGCGGACTTAAGGTTGAAGGTTGCTGACCAGTTGGCGAATTGAAAGGCCAGCAGTTGACCAAAGACTTCGCCCACTCCGACGCTGGTGTAATAATCGCCGCGCCGGCCGGGATTGTCTTTTTTTGTCTCGTAATATCCATGTTTGGGACAGTAAAGTGCAAGCTCCATGAACCGCGGGAACGGTAAAAAACCACGTTCAGCGATTTCACCACGGATGATTTCAGTCAACGCGTTCATGGGGTTGAGTTTGGCGCGGCGCTAGCTAACATTTGTTTTCAAAGAAAGGTTTTATGGCGAAAATCGATGCGTTTTTCAACCTGATGTTTGAGCAAAAAGCGTCAGACTTGCACATGGCTTCGGGCAACCCGCCCATGCTGCGCATCAATGGCGAACTTCAGCGCGTCGATTATCCCCCGTTGGAAAACGATACGCTCAAGGCGATGCTCTACGAAACCGCGCCGGATTACAAAATCAAACAGTTTGAAGAAACCGGCGACGTGGACTTTGGCTACGAAATCCCCAACATCTCCCGCTTCCGCGTCAATTTTTACAACGAGAAGAACGGCATTGCCGCGGCCTTCCGCCAGATTCCCAGCCGCGTCCTTTCGTTTGAGGATTTTGAAAAGATCGAGGCGCCGTTGCCGGCGGTGCTCAAAAAGTTTTCCATGCTCAACCGCGGCCTGGTCGTCGTTACCGGCCCGACCGGTTCCGGCAAATCCACCACCCTGGCGGCCATGGTGGATTACGCGAACAAAAACCGGAAAGACCACATCATCACGGTTGAAGACCCCATTGAATTCACCCACGAAAGCAAAAACTGCCTGGTGAACCACCGCGAAGTCGGGGTTCATACCAAGTCGTTTTCCGCAGCCCTGCGCGGGGCCTTGCGCGAAGACCCGGACATCATTCTCGTCGGTGAAATGCGCGATCTGGAGACCATCGAATTGGCCATCACTGCGGCCGCCACCGGCCACCTTGTCTTCGGCACCTTGCACACGCAAAGCGCCTCCAAGACCGTTGACCGCATCATTGACGTCTTTCCCGCGGACCAGCAAAACAAAATCCGGCAGACACTTTCGGAAGCCTTGAAAGGGATCGTGGCCCAGACCCTGTTCAAGCGCACGGACAAGAAAGGCCGTATCGCGGCCTTCGAAATCCTCGTCTTCAACACCGCCGTCGCCAATCTGGTGCGCGAAGGCAAGACCCACCAGCTACCCGGCATGATTCAGGTCGGCAAAAAGTACGGCAACCAGCCGCTCGACGACCACATCATGGAGCACGTGCGCATGAAACGCATCGCACCGGAAGACGCCTACGACAAGGCGTTGGATCGGAAAAAATTCCGCTCCCTGCTGGCTCACCCGCCGGATGAAGACGACGTGACTTGATTTATGCGCCGACCTGAGTTGGATCAAATATTGACGACGATGCTGGCTTCACAGCCGGAGATCTCCGACCTCCTGTTTACCGTGGACCGTCCGCCCCAGGTTGAGGCCTACGGCGAACTCAAACCCGTGGTTCTGGATCCGCCCATCGAAAAACTCACGCCCTATCAAACCGAGATGATTGCGCTGAACATCATCGGCGACAATCTCTGGCAGATCGAGGATCTGTTGCGCCATGGTTCTTGTGACGCGTCCTATGCTCTTTTGGACAAATCCCGTTTCCGCGTCAACGTTTTCGCGCAGCGCGGGAATTATTCCATCGTCTGCCGCCAGCTCAACGCCGCCATCCCCACCCTGGATAAATTGGGGTTCCCGGAAATTTTCAAGGAGATCCCCAAGGAAAAGACCGGCTTGATTCTCGTCACCGGGGCCACCGGCTCCGGCAAATCCACCACGCTGGCCGCCATTCTCAACGAAATCAACTGCTCCAAACCCGTCCACATCGTCACCCTGGAAGATCCGGTGGAATACGTCCATACCCACAACCACGCGACTTTCAACCAGCGGGAACTTGGCATCGATTTCGATTCGTATGTCAATGGCCTGCGCGCAGCATTGCGCCAGGCACCCAAGGTCATTCTCGTGGGTGAAATGCGCGACCAGGATACGGTCAAGATCGCCCTGAGTGCGGCGGAAACCGGCCACCTCGTCCTCAGCACCCTGCACACCATCAATGCGGGCGAAACCGTCAACCGCATCCTGGGCATGTTCGAGCCGGATGAGCAGGAACAAATCCGCGTGCGCCTGGCGGATTCCCTGCGCTGGATTGTCAGTCAGCGACTGGTGCCCAAGGTGGGCGGCGCGCGATTTGCCCTGCTCGAGCTCATGGGCTCGAACCTCCGCACGCAGGAAGCCATGCGGCTGGGCGAAAGTGAAGGCAAGACCTTTTACGAAATCATCGAGGCCAGCTATCCCTTCGGCTGGCGGACGTTCGACCATGCCTGCATGGAAGCTTTCGAACAGGGGATCATCACCGAGGAAACCGCCCTGCTCTATTGCACCAAACGCAGCACCATTTCCCGCGGCGTTGACAATCTCAAGAAGTCCCGCGGCGAAATGACCACCACCATGGGTTCGTTGCGCATGAAAACTCCGCCTTCCGCGGATGGGAGTGGCGCGCCACCCGTGCTTAAAATTAAATAATCATGAATACCTCATTCGATTTCGTCAGCACGGACGACAAGCCGGCTTTGATCGCCTTCTCCACGCCTGAATGGCTCGAAAATGCCAAGACCGCCCTGCGCGAACTCGGCTATAAGGTCCATACCGCTGCCACTCACAGTGATTTTATCGTGCGTTTCGGCCAGGCCCACTATCAGGTCGTCGTCGTCGAGGAATTGTTTGGGGCCAACAACATTGACGAGAACCTCACCCTCAAGGCGCTCCAAACCATGCCCGTCAACCAGCGCCGGCATGCCACCATCATCCTGCTCGGCGACTCGTTTCAAACGTTCACGCCCATGGAGGCCTTCAAACACAGCGTCCATGTTGTCATCAACAGTTCGGAAATGTTCCTGCTCAAGCAACTGGTGGAAAAGGCCGTGGCCGACAACGACCTGTTTCTGCACAGCTTCCGCGAAGTCCAAAACCGCGTCTACACCACCGGCAACCGCTTGTAATTTTTGGCGGTCTGGTTTTCCCTTCATTACCAAGCGTCACTCAACTGAAACCACGCTGTAGAAATTAGGAGCGCAGGCCGCATCATTCCGGTTTAGCCCTTTGTTTAAGTTTCATTGATGAAATCATGATGCCATCAATCCCATTTCGTGACTTGATAGGCTTTCAACTT
The DNA here is from genome assembly GCA_964555775.1 of uncultured Bifidobacteriaceae bacterium. Lineage (GTDB taxonomy): Bacteria > Verrucomicrobiota > Verrucomicrobiia > Limisphaerales > UBA11358 > UBA11358. Next base: position 12,052 of record CAZKTW010000006.1, read on the forward strand.
GACAGGAATTGATGCGCTCAGATAAAATCTTCTTCTAATATTCAGAAGAATGCAAAAAAAACCAAGGCATAGCTTGTATCCCATGAAAATCATCACGAGCGGATATTTATCCACTTCCATGAGCCGACTGCTGGCAGCGTTTGTCGTTGGCCAGGTATTTACCGCACCAGCCCAGACCATGTAGCCGCGGACGAAGGCTTGATGCGGATACCCAACGCGCTTCCGCTAGCGGTGAGTGACATGAATCTTCTTAATCCTGCAGATACAGCGGCTGAATAAGACGAAGCGATGGCTGAAAACATGTCACTTTCGACGTATCAAACGATACAAGGATTGCAGGGCAACCTGTCTCACATGATGAATACGTATCAAAAGAATTGTTGCAAATAATGAGCGATAAATATCCACAAGGCATGGGTCCAGCAGGACGATGGCTGATATTCGCCGGTATCCCCATAGCTATTATAGCGATACTTTTGGCCTCAACTTTGCGCGATGGAAATATTCGCGGCATTAGCGAAAAGGTATTACCTTATTTTCTTCTGTTCGTGCCATTGGCAATTATTGTTGGCTGTAGAGCGTTGTATCACCACTGTCCCAAGCGATTAATTGTGCCGATTGGGATCGCTGGGTGGATAATAGCATTCTCGGTGATGTGCTGGTTCTTTCGGTTCGGGCCAGGTGCCATTGGATGGCATTCATGAAATGGGCAAGTTGCAATTGCCAAGGCCACAACTTTCGGTGGTTGGCAAAATAAATTCGTTGCCAAGCCGCCTTTGACCGGATTCGGGAAACCTGATTAGATCATAATCAGGATTCGGGCGGTGCCCTAGTCTCGGCTACCCGAAAAATGGGCCGACCCATGCCACTGCCCGAATCCGCTACGAAACCTCAAATCGTGGTGGCATTGGCGCACACGAATTTGCGCAGAAAGGTAACATCAGGCGTCAGGTGGCAATGCGTCAGAAGGCTGGCGCACTCCAGGACGCTGCGCGCCCTCAGAAAGTTGCTGAAAAGTCCGACAGGTCTTGGTCTGCGGCGGCCCCCGCCTCTTTTCCTGGGGCTTATCAAACTATGCCAAGGTTATTTGGAAGGTTGTCTTGGCAAAACTCCACGCCTTTGCGCCCCTGCCTCAAATGCCCGGACTGGCTTCTGGCTTGCTCTACTCCGGCATGGATTTCAATTGTTCGCCGGTCAGGGCTTGCGGACGGGCCCCCAGCGAGGTGCGGACGGATTTCACTTCATCGGCGGTGACTTCACTGCCCTTGTTGCCCCAGGAATTGCGGATGTAGGTCAGCACGGCGGCGAGGTCGGCATCAGACAGGGCCGCGCCCATCGGCGCCATGTTCAGGTTCCAATCCTTGCCTTCCACCTGCATCGAGCCGTTGAGTCCGGCCAGCGGGATGTGCGCCAAGCGGCCGGATGCCTTCGTGTTGACCCATTCGGAACCGGCCAACGGCGGTGCCTGGGCGGGTTTGCCCATCCCGTCGGGTCCATGACAGATGCCGCAGACGGTGTCGTAAACCTGCTTACCGCGCGCGGCCGCGGCCGCCGCACCCGATTTGGGCTGGTACTCTTCCAACTGGCTCGCCGAGGTGTACGGGGCGTAAACCTGCCGGTTGAACCAGCCGCTGTGACGATCGAAATACACCCCGCCGAGGAAGATCAGCCCCAAGGTCACCATGATCATTCCAATCAAAAGGCGCGAACCTCCTTGAGCCGTTCCGGCACCGGAATTCCGAGTGCTCAAAGATTTTAATTCGTCACTCATGGGCTAGAATTAAATCACGGATTGACACGGATGAACACGGATCAAGACGCGGCAATGAATCTCTCCCGTGAGCCCGGAAGGGTTCACCGTGTGGCAAACCTGTTTGCCCTTCTGAAATTCTTTTTTTATCCGTGTTCATCCGTGTCAATCGGTGGTTAAAGGAATTTTCCATTGCTTGGAACGGCTAAGGCGATATGGGCGCGCTGTACAACGGCGCGTTGGCGCGCAAGCTCAACAAATATGCCGCCAGTTGTTTCGCTTCCGGCTTGGGCACGACTTCATAACCGTCGGGCAGCACAAATTCCTTTGGAAACTGGAGCGCGTCCGGTGACGGTGCCGCGCCCGGCTTCGTCTTGCGAACTTCAAACAGATAACGGAACGGCGGCATGGTTGAACCTTTCACCACGCCCGACGGCGCATAAAGGTGGGTCAACTGCCAGTTTGCATCCGGCGCCCGCACGCCGATGTTCGCCAGATCGGGTCCGGCGCGGAGACTGCCCAGTTGCACCGGCTGATCGTAGAGATAGTCCTCAGCCACGCTTTGGCGCATCCCCCACCCGCGCGCGATGTCCGGTCCGGTGGCAACGATGTGAATTTCTGATTTGCCGCCAGCAGCGGTGATCTGGGCCGCAGCTTTGTCGGCGACTTCCTTGGTCAGGTTGGTCAATACCAGCGAAGAAATGAGGTTCGTCATCGCATCCGGATTTTTCCCGGCATTCATCAATACCACATTACAGGTGACGCCGGTCTGGCGGATCGATTCGGTATGGCAGGCAGCGCAGCCGTTGGCGCGATATACCTGCAAACCGAGTGTGGCTTCGCCCGAACGCTGGAGCGGATAGATGTCCGAGGAATTAAGGACGGTGGTTTGTTCAGCCCCGCCGAGCTGACGTAGCGGCTCGTACACAAAACCGAGCCAGGAACCGCCCAGGGTGATGAAGGACGCGAGAAAAATGAGAAAACCGTTTTTCATGCCTTCACCTCTGAAGTTTTTTCATTCTCCACGGCCGTGAGCGACACTTTCACCAGGGCAATGACTTTTTTAGCCAGGGCGAGCTTCCAGACCGTCGTCAGGGCGAATATGTTCAGGGCAAACAACAGGTTGCCGAGCAGCATCAGCAGCAAGCCGGTGGTGCTTGCGCGGAGGAACGGCAGCATTGCCTGAACCGCCTCCAGGAAGGCGACCCCGTTCTGCAGCTTCACCCCTTGCACCACCCCGCCGATCGCCAGCGGAACGACCAGCAGCAGGATGCCAATCATCGAAAACCAGAATTGCAGGCGGGCAAGTTTTGGGAACGGCCATTCGAACCCGACGACACGCGGCAACAGATGATAGATCGCGCCGAACATCATCATGGCGAAGAAACCGTAGAGTTGCAGTTGAATCCGGGCCGGGCCGAACCAGGTGAATCCGGTCACCAGGCTGAAATGCGGGCACGCCATCGCAATGAGCATCAGCGACGACAGCAGGAATGAACCCAGCCCGAACCGGACGAAACAATAAGGTCCGCCCCAAACCGTACATTTCTCTCCACCGCACAGGGTCTTCCACATGACGATGCCAATGGCGATCACGGGGATGATGGTCAGCACGGCGGCAAAGGTGCTGGCGGCGGGCAACCAGGCCGGGACCGGCGCGCCTTGCGGAATGCCACACCAGGTCCCGAACACGATCAGCATCCAGAACGCATACAGCGCCAGGGAACATCCCTGCAACGGGCGGCCGGCATATTTCGGCAGGAAATAAAACGCGGTGCCGATGCCGACCAGCGCCAGCCAGACGAAGACCAGATTGTTGGCAAACCACCAGCCGATGATGGCCTGCACGACGCCGCGCACGGGCCAGCCGACCAGGAGCAAATTGGCCGTTGAGTAAATCCACGGGAACCAGAACAGCGCCGCGACCAGGAACCAGTGCGACGGGACCAGTGGGCGTTCGCGCCGGCCGGCAAAGTTCATGGTGGCCCACAACGCCAGCAGCAGATAGGCGAAGAACAAAAGAACCGAACCGGCGCGGGGAAATTCGAGCCACGCATAGCCGGTGCTGTCGCCGGCCAATGTGGCCGCCAGCCCGATGAAGACGCCGAGATGCCAGAAATTGGCCGCCACCACCGGCACGATGGCACCGCGCAACGGAACCTGGCCGAGCTGCGCGAAGAGCCACAGCACGACGCCCAGTCCGGCGGGAATACAGAAGCCGTATAGCAGGGCGTCGTCGGCCGCCGGTTGAACGCGACCGTAGGTCAGCACCGGGCAACCAGCGAGGAAATCGGGCGCATGAAACTTGATCGAGGCAATCAAAGCCAGCACGGATCCGACAACGAGCCACAGGGCCGCGCCGCCAAACAGCGCCAGCAACGGCACGCACAAAGAGGCGTCGACCTTCAGGTCTGGGGTCTCGACTCTGGCATCCGGGGTTTTCATTTCGTTCACGGTCATTCAAAAGAGCTGGGTTTGGCCGGGGCTGCCGGTGCCGGGGCGGCCGTTTTTTCAACCCGCGCGGTCAGGTTCGAGCGCACGGCAGCAGGGTTCTGCCCTTCGCGTTCGATGATTTGCATTGCGATCGCGATGGGCAGGCGCACCAGGCCGCGGTTCTGGTCAATCCAGCCCGGGCTGTTCAAGGCCTGGGTTTCGGCGGCACGAATTTCGGCCAGGGCCTTGGCGCGCACGGCGGCGCGGTCAGCGTCAATGGCCGGATCCGGCGTGGAATATTTCACCATCGCCACGAGGACAGCGAACAAAAGGCAGGCGATGAAAAAGCCGACACCCACAGGCCAGACGGTGCGTTCGTTGTTCATTTACCACCTCCGGTGGCGGTGGCCGCGCCGGAAATTTCCTCCGGCGGGGCGTAACGGATGCCCATGGATTCGAGCAGGCGCGGATCTTTTTGCGGGAAAGGCGCATTCCGGTTGAAATCCTTCAGGAAGGCCCAACCGAGAAATCCGCCCATGAACGCGAGACAACCAAATTGCAGCCAAAGCCACTTGAACGGATAACCGGCAGGATTTGACACCGGCAGGATGTTGAACGACAAGTCCAGGAAATTCATCGCCAGGGCCCACAAACAGACCGGCAGCATGATTTTGAAACTGGTTTTGGCCTTCACCGGCAGCAGCACAAAAAACGGCAGCAGGAAATGACCAAAGATGAGCAGCAGGCTCACCCACCACCACGAGCCTTTTTCGCGGATGAGGTACCAGAAGGTTTCACCGGGCGAGTTTGCGTTCCAGATGACGAAGTATTGCGCAAACTCGATATAGGCCTGGAAGACCGTGAACGCGAAGAAGAGCAGACCCAGGAAATAGAACTGGTTGGCGTGCAGCACGCGGTCGAGAATGCGCTGGCGTTGCAGGAGCACGGTGACGACATACACCACCGCCAGCGAAGCCCAGGCGCAACTCGCGAAAAAGTACACGCCGTAAATGGCCGAAAACCATTGGTATTGCACGGCCTGCATCCAGAGCACGCCGGAGAACGTCAGCGTCAGCGCGAAGACGACAATCCCCCACCCCGAATGGAATCGCATCCGTTGCGTGCACAACGCCGTACCGGTTTCATCCTGCTTGAGCGACCAATAGCGCAGGCGGGACGACAGCAACCACCAGAGGCCGAAGAAAATGACCGACGTGAGGCAAAATCCGGGCATCGTGAACACCGGCAATTTTGCGTTCAATGAAGTATCCAGGTGCGGGTCAATCGTCATCCACGAATAAATTTGTTTTCCGAACAGGGCGACCGGCACGAACAAAATCGCCAGCCACGGGAACAGCAGCGCCGCGAGATGTTCACAGAACCGGCGCGTGGCCACCGACCAGCCGGCATCACTCAAATGATGGACCATCACCAGAAACAGCGCGCCGAGCGCAATGCTCAGGAAGAACATGAACGCCAGCAGCCACGCGGAACCAAACTCCCTCGGATTCTCCGCCGCACCAATCACCGACAGCACAGCGCCGACGACCATCAGGACGACGGGCGCCTTCCGCCATCCGGACAGATCCAGCGGCAGCGGCAGTTCAGTATTATTTTGCGAACTCATTTTTTAAAGTAGGACAGGCGTCCCGCCTGTCTGCGAAGCGCGCAAGCGGGACGCCCGCCCTACGTTATGGCAGATTCCGTTCTTCATTTTTTAAATGCGGCCTGCTGGTCCGACGGCAGATCGTCCACCGAACCCAGCTGGCTCAATTGCAACGCGCGCAGGTACGCGACCACGGCCCAGCGGTCGGGCACCGGCAAAATCGGACCGTATGCGCCCATCGTGCTTTTGCCATGGGTGATCGTGTTGAAAATCTCGCCATCAGTCATCTCGACGATGCGCTTGTCATGCAAATTGGCCACGGTCGGCATCACCCCGAGTCTTTTGGTGATGCCGTTGCCATCACCGAGCGCGCCGTGACAGGGCGTGCAATAAATGTCGAAACGCTGGCGTCCGCGCTGGAGCAACGCGCCCGTGACGGGCAGCGGGTTGATTTCGATAAAATTCGTTGTGCCGGTGACGCGGCCGGTGTTGACCGGCGCGTCTTCGAAGGGATAAACCTCGCCGCTGACAGTCTTTAGAGGCGCGGCCTGTGCGACCGTGCCAAGCGGCGGTAGTTGGGAACTGAGGCCGTTGGGGAAAAACCCGTTGGGCTGGGCCGGACGCAGTTTTAACTGGCGGTCCATGTCCGGAAAAACCTCGATGGGCGGCTTCCGTGACAGTCGGCCCTGGAAGCCGGCGATGCCGACACCCGCGGCCATGCAGACCAGCAAAATCAAAATGGGATAAAGGGCGTAGCGCATCAGGCTTCCACCATTTCGATGTGCGTGCCGCCGAGGGACTCCAGCAGCCTGCGGGTTTCGGTTTCGGAAAACTTTTTGTCATTGGCGCCAATCACGAGGAAGAACCTGTCACGGGTCGCCAGCGAGAAACGTTCCTTCGACAACATGGGATGATGCAAACGCGGCAGCCCGTTCAACGCCAGCATCCCGACGAAGGCGCCGACGGCTCCGCCCATGATCATCAAGATATACGATGGCACAAAGGACATCGGCGGGCTGAACATCGGTTTGCCGCCGACGATCAGCGGATAATCAAACGCATTGCTGAACCAGATCAAACCCATGGTCGCGACAAACGCGCCACCGCCAAAAGCGAGTGAGAACCAGCCGACGAGCGAATTCTTGAAGCCCGCCACCTGGTCGAGACCGTGAATCGGAAACGGCGTGAACGCATCCCACCGGCTGTAACCGGCCGTGCGGATATTTTCCGCCGCCGCCAGGATGGCGGCGGGTGAATCGAATTCCGCCATGAGACCGTAATATTTTGGCGTCATGACCGGCCTCCCTTCGCGCCGCCGAGGGGATGGTGCGGATCACCCTGCGGCAAGGCGCCCTTGACCTCGGAGATTGAAATCAGCGGCAGGAACTTGATGAACAGCAGGTACATGGTGAAAAAGGTGCCCAGCGTGCCGAGAAAGGTGCAGATGTCCACCCACGTCGGGTAATAGACGCCCCAATTCGACGGCAGGAAATCCTGATAAAGCGAGCCAACGATGATGACAAAGCGTTCGAACCACATGCCGATGTTGATCAGCACGCCGAGGATGAAGACAAATTTCAGGTTTTGCCGGAAACGTTTGAACCAGAGCAGTTGCGCGAGGCCCACGTTGACCACGAGCATGATCCAACCACCGTACCAGTAGGTGTGACCGAGGAGCCGATGACCGAAGACCCAGCGTTCATACGGATCGCCGCTGTACCACGCGATGAAATATTCCATCAGGTAGATGTAGGCAATGACCAGGCTACTGAGCAGAGTCAGCTTGCAGATGCGGTCCATGTGCCGGGGCGTGATGATGTCCTCAAGATGGCATAATTTGCGCAGCGGAATAAGCAACACGAGCACCATCCCAAAACCGCAATACACGGCGCCCACGACGAAATACAGCGGGAAGATCGTCGCGTGCCAGCCCGCGAGTTGCGACGTGCAGAAGTCCAGGCCGACGATGGAACTGACGGTGAACACGAGCAGCGTGCACAGGCCGGACAAAACGACGTAGGCCTTTTCGTAATTGTGCCATTGCATCACCGAGCCGGTCCAACCCATGGCCAGGAAACCATAGATGAACTTCCGCGCCCGCGTCGTGGCGCGATCGCGCAACGCGGCAAGATCAGGAATCAATCCCATGTACCAGAAGAGCGTGGAGACCATCAGGTAGGTGTTGACGGCGAACACGTCCCACATCAACGGCGAACGGAACTGCGGCCAGAGTCCGTTGGAGTTGGGAATCGGGAACATGAACCAGGCGAACCACGCACGCCCGATGTGAATGGCCGGGTACATTCCCGCCATCATGACCGAGAACACCGTCATGGCTTCCGCGGCCCGGCCAATGGTGGTACGCCAATGTTGCCGCGTGAGGAACAGCAAGGCGGAAATCAACGTACCCGCGTGTGCCACGCCGACCCACCACACGAAATTGATGATGTCCCAACCCCAGGCCACCGGCTGGTTGTTGCCCCAGACGCCGACGCCGGTGGAAATCTGATAAACCAGCGCACCGGGCAGCAAGACGGTTGCGCCAAACATCGCTGGAACAAACAGAATCCACCACCAAAGCGGCGTCTTGCCTTCGGCGAAGGCCGAGAGCTTGTCAGTGAGCCAGCCCAGGCCGCGGTTGTTCAGCACGATGGGTGCGCGCTGCAATTCTGCCGGGGGCGCAAGGGATTTCAAATTGGTCACGGCTTCAGCCATTAGCTGGTTCCTTTTCTTTTTGCCATAACGCGTGTTTTGTTCGTAGCGGCGTCTCGGCAGAGCGCCGTATCTCAAGCTCCAACAAAGAAAGACGGCGCTCTGCCGAGGCGCCGCTACGACGATCACAGGCCTCTGCGTACGATCCCAAAATGATAAGGCTGGTCATCAGCTGGCTCCTTTCTTTTCGGTCTGGAGTTCGCCGCCACGCTTTTCGTATTCCTCAAAGCTATGGGGCCATTCTCGATAGTCAGGCATGGCCGGATTCGGGTTACGGATGCGCGCGAGATACGTCGTACGCGGCTTCGTGAGCAGGTCGCCGAGCACGGAATAATTTCGTTGTTGCGCTTTGAGTTTGGAAACGGTGCTGTCCGGGTCGCTGATGTCGCCGAACATTATTGCCTGCGCCGGGCAGGCCTGCTGGCAGGCGGTCTTGGGAATCGTGCCGGCGGCTTCGTTGAGCCGCACGTCGTCCGAGGCGCCGGCCTTGACCTTTTGCGCGATCTTCGCCTGCTCGATGCGTTGCGTGCAGTAGGTGCACTTTTCCATGACACCGCGCATGCGCACCGTCACGTCCGGGTTCTTGACCATCTTGATCAAGTCCCATTCGTCCTCTTCCCGCATGCCGCTGGCATCGGGCGCCTTGAACCAGCTCAACAGGTCCCATTTGCCGTCCGTCTTGTGCGTCAACGGCGTCGGATAGAACGGTCCCTTGAGATCGGCCAGCGGGCGCTTGTTGAAATCGAGATAATTGAACCGGCGAACCTTGTACGGGCAGTTGTTCGAACAATACCGCGTGCCGATGCAGCGGTTGTATGCCATCACGTTCAGGCCTTCCTGGTCGTGGACGGTGGCGTTGACGGGGCAGACATTTTCGCACGGGGCGGCCTCGCAATGATGACACATCATCGGCTGGTTCACTGCCTGCACTTCATCAATCCATTCGGCAAATTGCTGCTCGCCGTCCTTCTGGAAGGCATCCGACGATTTCTCCTTCGCCGGGTCGGCGGTGTAATAACGGTCAATGCGAATCCAGTGCATTTCGCGGCCGCGCTGCACCTGATCCTTGCCCACGATGGGAATGTTGTTCTCGCTCTGGCAGGCCAGCACACACGTGCCGCAACCAACGCACGCGCTCAAATCCACCGTCAAGCCCCACTGATGCAACGCGGTCTTCTTCGCCTCGTCGAGCGGGTTGGGATACAACGGCGCCACGATGGGCGGCTCGGTGCCGTGCATTTCCGTTGCGAACTCCGGGTTCTTGGAAAACTCTTCAAGGTTCGCCTCGCGTACTGCCGGACGGCCTTCCATGGACCAATGATGCTGCGTCGTGGCGAGTTCCTGGGTTTCACCGGTTTTGCGCACGGTGGCGCCGGTCTCAATATATTTGCCGTTGAAAATCTTGTAGGCATTGAAGCCGACGCCAGTGCCGACCCGCCCTGCCCTTTCACGTCCGTAGCCGAGCGCGAGTCCGAGTGAATAATCCGCCATGCCCGGCTGGGTCCAAATGGGACCTTTGACGTTGCGGCCGTTCAAGGTAATTTCGACGACGTCGCCATTTTTGACGCCGAGTTCGCGTGCCGTCTTGCGGCTCACAAGCACGGCGTTGCCCCACGTCAGCTTGGTAATGGGATCGGGCAGTTCCTGCATCCAACCGTTGTTGGCATAACGTCCGTCGTCCAACTTCGCATCGCGATAGAAAACGACTTCGAGACTGCCCGCCGAGGGCTCGGCAAATTTCGCTTCCGGCAGGGTCGCGCCAAATTGTGCGTTCACCGCTTTCGCCGCCGAACCGGCCAGGTAACCGTTGAACAAAAATTTCTTCCAATCCTCGTCCGAACCCGCAAACGTCGCGCGGACAATTTCATGGGGGTTGGTCTGTGATTCGCCTGCGATGCGCGCAAGCAATTCCAATTCAGTTATACCGCCGAACAGTGGTTGAACCAAAGGCTGAATTGGAACCAGCGTGCCGTCGCTGGTCGTGGCATCGCCCCAAGATTCGAGATAATGCGTCGCTGGAATAATCCAATGTGAATTACTTGCAGAAGTCCAACTGGATTTTGCAGAAGTTTCGTCTTCGTAACAGCCAAACCGAACAATCGTTCCCGGAAGTCCTTTTGACTGTAAAGGCAACGTTGAATTGTAATGCGGATTGCCACCAAGAATGACAAGTGTTTTTGCCGGGGCAACATCTTTCAAATCGGCGCCCGCAGCTTCCGTTGCCGGAAGCAAAGAGACGGTATTGCCAATCGCGCCGAGCGCCGAATTGACGGCCCAGGCCAGCAAATGAACCTCCATCGGCTGGCGTTGACCGGCAACGACCAAGGCGTTTTTGCCGTTCGCGATCAAGTCCTTCGCGCATTCACCAATCCACTTGCCAAAATCGTCCTGGGTTTCAAGCGTGTTGGCGCTATGGTTCAACAGGCCGGCAATCTGCGATACCATCGATGCAATATGAGCCACTTGCCCCGCCGGAACCCGCAGCCGATGGTCGGCACTGGCGCCGGTGAGCGTGAACAGCGATTCCACCGCATACAGCCGGCTCATCCCCTCGCCCGGCTTGCGGCCGGCGGCAAATCGATGGATGTGATTGTGCGCATCGTCCTCACCGCCCAGAAAATCGCAATCCAGCGACAGGATCACTTTCGCCTTGTCGAAATGATAAACCGGCCGCACGGACTGGCCGAACGCCTGCGTCGCCGCGCGTTGATGAATGCCCGAATCAATCGCGTCGTAAGTGAACCACTGCGACTTGGGAAATTTGGCGGCGATGTTCTTTTGCAGCTGTGCGCGCGACGGTGACGTGCTGCTTTCGGCGAGGAACGCCAGGCCTTCGCCCTGGTTTGCCGCAAATTTCTTGGACAACTCGTCAAGGAATCCGAGCGCCTCATCGCGGGAAACTGGGTTGCCGTCTTTGGTAAACCGTTTGGCGCGGTCGGGATCGTAAAGGTCCAGGATGGACGCCTGCGCATAGCGATCGGTGCCACCGTTGCTGCCGGGGAATTTGGCGTTGCCCTCGATTTTGATCGGACGGCCTTCGTAGGATTTGACCACGACCGGGACCGCGCCGGTGCGCGTGGGCATGGCCGTCGCATAATATTCCGGTTCACCGTAAACATAACCCTCCGGCTGCCGGCCGAACGGCTCCAATTTTTCCTCCGGCCGGCGACAGCCCGCGCCCATCACGCCCAGCCCCGCGAGCGCAAACGACGCGGACATGATCTTGACGAAGTGCCGGCGGGAAACCCCGTCCTCAAACTCGCTCGCGCCCTGAGGAAACTCGCGATGCAACCACTCCTTGAACTCCGGCGTATCCGCCAGTTCATCCAAGCTGCGCCAGTAATGGCGGCCGGTAACAGCAGGTTGGGCGGAAGTTGGAGGATTGGGATTCATTTTAAGTCGAACCTCGAAATAGCACGCGCATAAAACTGCGGTCTGGTAGGGCGCGCCACTCCGTGCGCGCCGTGTACCGCGATGGGACCGGCGGCGGGCAGAGGACTGCCCGCCCTACCTAAGTCGGTCATATATTTGTTTTTTTCTTTCACCGGTGACAGGCGGAACAGCTTTGGAGCGATTCAATTTTCCAATCGTGAACAAATTTGGCACCGTTGGTTTCCTGCATCAGCGCGGCAACGTCCGCATTGGTGCTCCATTGCCAGCCCAGATCCGTGACCTTGTCCACCGGGCGGATGGCTGCCGACGGATTGCGATGGCAATCGAGGCAGAAACTCATGCTGAACGGTTTGGCATGACGGACCTCGTCCATCTGGTCCACCCGACCATGGCATTCGACGCAACTGACGCCGCGGGCGACATGGACCTCGTGATTGAAATAAACGTAATCCGGCACGATATGCACCTGCACCCACGGGATGGGGGTATTATTGGTGGCGCTGGCGCGGACGATGGCCAGGCGCGGATCGTCCTTGAGCACCAGGCTGTGGCAATTCATGCACGTGGACGCCGCCGGAATGCTGGAGAACCACGATTTGTCCACGGTATTATGGCAATAGCGGCAATCCATACCGAGCTGGCCCGCGTGGATGGCATGGGAAAATGGCACGGGCTGGACCGGCTCGTAACCGACCCGGGTATATTTGGGCGTGCAATAATAAGTGACCCCCGCAGTCACCACGCCGCCGATCAGCGCCAGGGCTGCGCCAACGGCCAACGGCAACCAATTGGTCCACTTCGGGAATATCGCTGACATCACAAAGGACCGGTCAAACGGTCAATCCCCTTCGGTTGAAAATTATCGGATGCACTTTCATCGTTTAGAATCACGAATGGACGGGATGTTAATTCGAGGCGTATTTCGTTCGCAAGAAAGTTTGTGAAAAATTTCACGTTATTGGGTTGAGTTAAGAATGTGAGCGACAAAATTAGCGCAGCCGACCGAACCTGGAACCGGAGTTTATTCGCAAACCGATGTCCGTCCGTGGATTGCGCGGAAATCGCGCAGGGAACGGGCTGCAGGTGCCCCCACCCGCTAACACCGGAGGCGTTTGTTGCTGACGGCCAGCAGCAATAGTCCGCCGGTGATCGAGAGCAAGGTTACGCTGGGCTCGGGCACGGGAAGGATGGAGCCTGGCACGACAAACAGGTCCGCAGATGAAAAGTTGTAATTGTTGGGAAAGTTGTCGGTCAACAATTGGTAGCCGATATTCACCGTTGATCCATCGAGGTTGGTCCCACCGGGCTGGAGGGTGTTCAGATCGATGCCGACCAGGTTCTGCAACAGGGAGGATGCCGCGCCGAGTTGAATGCCGACGCCGTACATCTGGGAACCGGCATTTTCGAGGCACAACCCCGGGAAATTAGCCACCGTACCCATCAGCGTGGCCGACCCGTTGAGGGTGCTGATTTGAAACAAATGCGTGCTGGTGGCATTGACCCCGCCATCGGTGTCATAGAGCATGCCGTCATAGCCGAAACGGATGTTTTGTCCTGAATTGCCGATGATACTGTTGTTGAAGGTGCCCACCAAGGTCGCAATGCCGCTGACCGGATTGATGGTGTAGAGCGCGCCCTGGGTTGCTCCGTAAAGCATGCCGTTGGGCGCAATCGCCAGGGACTCGATGCCGGCCACATTAAAGTTCACGCTGCTCTGGACCGCGCCGTTGTTGGTATTCAGGGTCACCAGTGAAGTGGAATTGACGATGCCATACAGACTGCCGTTGGGCGCAGCGGCGATGTCGTTGAAAAGGGTTGACCCCGCGCTGCCTAATTGCGTGAAGCTGCCGGTCAACAGGTTGATGGTGCCAAAGCTGTTGTTCCCCTGATTAAATTGCATGGCAAATGCCTGCTGGCCCGAAACAGGAATGGAAGCAAACAACACCAGCCCGGACAACGCGCCTGCGCCTGTCTTGAGCCATCGTCGGGCAAAGATTGCCGGCGACTGGTTTCCCCGCACCGGTCGCTTCCAATCTGTAACATTATGCCAAACACATTTCATCAGACAATCATCCTGAATCACCGCGTTGCCGGACGGATTATTAAAGTAGTTGCGCTTGCGCAGCTTCTGCCGACACAAGCGCAGCCTAAGTCAATAAAGCTCCCCGATCCGATTATCCCTTGATTTCAGTTCTAAGCAGCCCTAATGCCATGAAACGTCATTAGCTGTAAGAGGCTGCAATATATGCCTGTATGAGGCGGTAATTCAGGAAAAAAATTCCTTATCCGGGGACGGTTGGGTCAATAATCCCCTCTTCCCGGCGGCTCCTGTCTAATAAATCGCCTTGTCCATGAAGACTTGTACACGCCGTCGCACGTCAATCGGAATGCAGTTCGCTGCGCAGGCCATGATGCCCGCGGGTTTGGCGGCGGCCGGAAGTCCGGGTGCGTTCAGCAATCACAAACCGGATGGCGGATGCGGCGTGAACCGGTTTCTCCGACGAAGGGTAAATCTTGAGGGCGTGATGCCCAAATCGAACAGGAGCGCGGACCGCCATGTCCGCGGGATGTGAACACCTTTGAAAACTCAAAATGAATGGCAACAGGGAACGTGCGGACTCCGCGGTCCGCGCTCCGGGTCTTGGAGCAACATGACCTTGACACTGTTCATAAATGGTGGGGACAGCGCAGCGCGCCATCCCTGCCAAGGACATTATCAAGCTGCACCTCCGACGAGGATATGCGTGCAGGAGTTGCGGCAGAATGTGAACGGCCGGGGTTTTCAAGCATTTCCATTTTGTGGCTGGTTTTGGATGTGACTTGCGCTAAGTTGAATGCAGTCTTATGTCATTTGTGGGCAACTTCGGAATGGCTCAACGACGACAGGACGGAGAGGCTTTGTTTCCCTGCGGGCAGAGAGCGGTGTGGTTCGGCGTGGCCTTCTTTGTCTGCGCCGAATTAAGCAATTTTCTTTCCGTCAAGTCCAGTCCCTTTGAAACTTTCTGGCTGCCGGCCGGCTTGTACATCGGCGTATTACTGCTGAATGAATATCGCGCCTGGCCCGGGCTGGTGCTGGCGGCTTTCGTCGCGAACTTCACCTTTGACCTGGCGCATGGCACGAAATTTCTTTTGATTTTCTTTTTTTTCGGCGCCGGAACCCTTGAGGCGATGACGGCTGCATGGCTGGTGCGGCGGTTCATTGTCCGGCGGCCGAGGCTGGCCACCTTGAGGGAATTTGTCGGACTTCTGGGTTTCGGCGCCGGATTGGGCGCCCTGCTGGGTGCCACCATTGGGACGCTCGGATTGACGGTTTTTGGGGAGAGCAATTCATTCAAGCAAACCGGTCTGGACTGGTGGGCCGACAATGCCATGGCCATCTTGCTGGTGACACCACTGATGCTGGCCTGGTTCCCCAAAGCTGATTCCCAACCCCGTTGGTTCAATCAGCCGGGGAAATTGATCGAGACCGCCCTCCTCTTCATCGGGTTATGTGCCTTGACCTGGTATGTATTCTTCTGGGGAAATGGAATCCTGTCGCCAAAAAAGATCTGGCTGATTCCATTGTTGCTCTGGGCGGGAGTGCGTTTCGGTCCGCGCGGCGCCACCGCCGCCAACCTGTTGCTGGCGTTGCTCTCGGCTTTCTTTGCCACCCACTTCCCAGGAGATCTCAGCCCGCCGGTTTCTGCGTCGGGCGAATATGTCCTGATCATGCAGATCTTCCTGGCCGTGGCCGCGATGGTAGGACTGATCCCGGCCATTGTTTTAGGTGAGCGCGACCGGAGCCTGGCCGACCTGCACGAAAGCGAGGAACGGTTCCGCAACCTCACCCAGGCGGCGTTTGAAGGCGTCAGCATCAGTGAAAACGGCCGGATCTTGGACATGAACGATCAGGGCCTCAAAAAGTTCGGCTATTCACGGGCTGAAATGACCGGCAAGGAAATCGTTGATCTGGTCGCGCCCGAGTCCCGGGAGATGGTTGCGCGGGCCGTCCGGGAAGGCTGGGAATACACCTATGAACACCGGGCCCTGCGCAAGGATGGCAGTTTCTTTGATGTCGAAGTGCGGGCCAAAATATTGCGGGTTGGACGGCGCACCTTGCGGATGACCGCGTTGCGCGACATCACGGAACGCAAAAACGCCGAGCAGGCCTTGCGCGAATCCGAGGAAAAGTATGCCCGAGCCTTTCGCAATTCGCCCGATGCCATCACCATCAGCCGGATGGCGGACGGACGGATCATCGAGACCAACGAAGGATTCCGCCGGATTTTTGGCCATCCGCCGGATGCCGCGGTGGGTCGCACCACGCTCGATCTCCAGCTCTGGGGCAATCCTGCCGACCGCGCCCGGATGCTCCAGGAACTTCAACAAACCGGCTTCGTGCGCAATTGGGAACTGCCGTTCCGAACCGGCGACGGCCGGACCGGCGTGGGTTTGCTCTCGGCGGAAAAAATCGAAATCCATGGGGAACCTTGCCTGGTCACCGTGGTGCATGACATCACGGATCGGAAGCGGGCCGAGGCGGCCTTGCGGGCGAGCGAGGAAAGTTTGCGCGCCACGATTGAACACACCCCTTACGTGGCGGTGCAATGGTTCGACTCCCAGGGACGCGTGACGTTTTGGAACCGGGCCTCCGAACACCTGTACGGTTGGACGGCCGCTGAAGCGTGCGGCAAAACCCTCGACGAACTCATTTTTGCGCCCGCCGAAACCGCCGCGTTTGAATCGGCCCTCAAAGAAGTTGAGCAGACCGGCAAAGCCATCGGCCCCGTCGAGTTCCCCTTCCACCATCGCAATGGCTCGCCCGGCATCGTGTTGTCCACCCTTTTCCGCATCCCGGTCCCCACGGGAGAAATGAGGTTTGTGTGCATGGACGTGGACCTGACGGATCGGAAGGCCGCCGAGGCGGAACGGGCTGATGCCGTTTTACGGGAACAACACGCGCGCGCCGAGTACACACTCCAACTCATCGCTTCCCAGGAAGCGGAACGCAGCCGCATTGCCGCCGAATTGCACGACAGCCTGGGCCAGAACCTGTTGCTCATAAAAAACCGCGCGCAACTGGCCTTGACCGGGAAGCGCGTGCCAGTGACTTTGCGCGAACAACTTGAAGGCATCAGCCTGCTGGCTTCGCAGTCGATTGCCGAAGCCCGGCAGATCTCGCACGACCTCCATCCCCAGCAACTGGACCATCTCGGCCTGACCCGCGCGCTGGAAGCCATGATGGACGGCGCCGCCGGTTCCAGTGGGATGGTTTTTGAGCACAGGTTGGACAATGTGGATGCCTTTTTCTCAAAGGACGCGGCCATGAATTTATATCGGGTCGTCCAGGAAAGCCTGAACAACATCCTGAAACATTCCCGCGCCAAACGGGTGCGCCTGCGGTTGGAACGCGACATTCACGACGTGCAGTTGCAGATTGAAGACGACGGCGGCGGTTTCAAAACCGGCGAACCCGCCAATGGCGGAAAGGGATTGGGCTTGAAAAACATAGCCGAACGTGTCCGGATCCTCGGGGGCAAAATCAAAATTGATTCGCAACCAGGGCAAGGCACGCGCATCCAAGTGACCATCCCCGTTGCCGATGGTGGATAACCAGCCGGATTTCCGGCTCGCCTCGACATCGGGCTTGGCGCAAATTCTGGACAAGGAATGCCTGCGAAAATCAAAGTCTTGATTGTGGATGACCATCCGCTCTTTCGCAGCGGGTTGCGGCAGGTGGTCGAATCGGATCCGCGCTTCGAGCTCGTGGGCGAGACCGGCGACGGCGGGGTCGCACTGCAATTGATCCGGGAAAAAAAGCCCGACGTGGCCGTGCTGGATGTAAATCTGCCTGGCCTGAGCGGACTGGAAATTGCCCGCCGGCTCCAGGGCAAGCGCCCGCCCGCGCACCTGATCATGCTCACCATGCACAAGGAGGAGGCGATCTTCAACCGCGCGCTGGATTTCGGCGCCAAGGGTTTTGTACTCAAGGAAAATGCCGTGGACGAGATTGTAAAGGCCATCGCCACCGTCGCCACCGGCGCACATTATTTGAGCTCCTCCATTTCCGGATATCTCGTGCGCCGCCGCGACCGGGCCGAGTCGCTGGCCGCACAAAAGCCCGGCCTCGACGACCTCACCAAGGCCGAGCGGCGCATTCTCAAGCTCATTGCCGAGAAAAAAACCAGCCGGCAGATCGGCGCGGAACTGTTCATCAGCCCCCGCACCGTCGAGGCCCATCGCGCCAACATCTGCGCCAAACTCGAATTACGCGGCAGCCACAGCCTGTTGCAATTTGCCCTCGAAAACCGCTCGTCCCTCTGACCGTTTCACCGGACTCGAATTCAAGGTTCGATGTTGGTGATTGAACGTTGAATGTCCGATGTTTCTTGCTGATTTATCGTCAAACAGGCACAAAGCAAGGGCGTCAAGCCGCGGACTCACCCCTCACCCTGGCCCTCTCCCCGTTGAGGGGAGAGGGAACGGCAAACAGACGTTCAGCCTCATCCTAAGACGTACACCCATGATCGTCGTAGTTTTGTGAACCCACCGGCCGATGACTCTCCCGCTCCGCTCCATCGGATGGAGGGGTGAGGATCGGGGTGAGGTGAGGTTTCAACCACTTTGAACACAAATAGGTGTTAAACCACGTAAGGCAAAACCGCGTAAAGGGGGGCGTGGCCCCCAACGTGGGCTATACGCCCTCTTACGCAACCTTCAGCCGACCGGGTTAAGTACTTCCACCTAGAAAAATAAGTGTGCCCGCCTAGAGCAAAATACCGGTGGACAACAATTTCGCACCGCCGGTCCATCGGGCAGACTTGGTGGATTGAAGATTGCCGTTTTCAAAATATGAGATTGATGATTGTTGATGACCATGCTCCGGCGCGGGAAATGATCCGCCAGATTCTGACCTTGCCGGGTATTACGTTTTGCGAATGCGCCTCGGGCGAGGAAGCCTTGCAACACGTGCACAAGTTCAAGCCCCATTGGGTCACCATGGATGTGAACATGCCCGGCCTTAACGGCTTTCAATCCACCGAGGCGCTCCGCGCCCAGCATCCGTCGGCACGGGTTATCATCGTTACCAGCTATCATGAAGGGCATTACCGGCAGCTTTCCCGCGAAGCCGGCGCCGTAGCCCTGATCCGCAAGGACAACCTCATGGCGTTGCGCATCATGCTGACGCGCGAAATGTCCGGCCCCAACACACCCAAGTTTCCCCCCGCCGAGGATGCCGCCAACTGAGGCCCGCCGATCCCGTGAGCCGGCCAGGCCTTTAACGGTTCAAGTCAGAGACAGATCCCGGCGGCTTCGTCCCTTTTTTCCGCGAGCTTTTCCATGACCACTTTGGAAGCGTCATACATGTCGTAAGGCTTGCCGAGGATGCTGACATCGTATTGTTCGATACGGGCATAAGTCGCGTCGTTCAGGAAACCGGAGGCGAGAACAAACTTGGTTTCGGGCCAGCGTTTCACAACCGCCTCGATCAATTCCAGGCCGTTCATGCCGGGCATGCTATAGTCGGTGAACAGCAGGTCCACCGGTTCGGCGGATTCCTCCAGCACCTTGATCGCCTGCTGGCCGCTGCTGGCCACCAGGACGTTGAGCCCGGTCATCTGCAAAAATCTTTGGGTGAAGTCCCGCAGGAGGTCCACGTCATCCACCACCAGAACGCGGCCTTTGCCATGCGCCAACGGGGCCTGCTCCGGCTTGGCAACCGCGGCGAGCTGTTCCTGCGCAATAGGCAGGTAGAGATGAAAGGTCGTACCTTGGTTCAGGACGCTTTCGACCTCGACAAATCCGCCGGCTTCCTCGGCAACCCGTTGCACGATGGGGAGCCCCAGCCCCGTGCCCTTGCCTTTTTCCTTGGTCGTGTAAAACGCCTCAAAAATCCGGGGCAACACGTCTGCTGGAATGCCGCAGCCGGAATCAGCCACGCTGCAACGGGCATAGGTGACACCGGCCGGGAGATTGCGGCGCGCCTTCAGTTCGGCGGAAGGTTCCACAATCAAATTGGTCAGGGTCAGGCGGCCGCCGTCGGGCATGGCATCCTGGGCGTTGACGCACAAATTGAGGAGGGCCTGGCTGGCCTTGGTGGGGTCCATCTTCACGTGGAGTGGTTTGGGGGCGGGATGGAGTTCAACCGTTACATTGTTGCGCAGGGTACGCCGGCCCAGGTGGTTGGCTTCCTTGATGACCTTGTTCAAGTCCAGCACGATCCGCCGTTCTTCCGAGACACGGCTGAACGAGAGCAGTTGTTGGGTGATTTCCGCAGCGCGAGCGGCCGCCATGTCCACCTTTTCCAAGCCGCGGCGCAGGGGCGAATCGGTGGTTGCCTGCATGAGGACGAGGCTGGTATGGCCGCGAATGACCTGGAGCAGGTTGTTGAAATCGTGAGCCACGCCGGCAGCAAGCGTCCCGATGATCTCCATTTTTTGCGCCTGGAAGAGCTGGTTTTGGAGTTCGTGGTGCTGGGTCTGGTCGGTGACGCTGCAAATCAGACCTCGCATCTGCGCGCCGTTGATCCAGGGCGAGATTTTCACGAGCCAATGCCGGCCATCGGGCGAGTGAAAGTGGTTGTCCCGGGCCTTGCCGCTGCTGCTGACTTCCCGGAATGCGGAACGGAGTTCCACCCGGCGTGCGGGGTCGGGGACGTACTCCAGCAAGGGGTGGCCGATTTCCGGCGACCCTTTCAAGCGAATGCCGCCATGTTCGGCCGGCAACTTCCGCCACCCGTCATTGGCGTGGGTGAGGCGAAACTCGCAATCGAGGCTGTAAATGGCGCCGTCCAAGGAGTGCAAGATGCTCTGCACAAAATCACGTTCCAACCGGAGTTCATCCTGCAGGTGCTTGCGGACAGTAATGTCGCGTTCGCACACGACATAACCCATGAAGCGCCCGGCAATGTCGGAAATTGGCGAGATGGTGGATTCGACATGATAGGTCTGGCCATTGCGACGCACGTTGACAAATTCCCCGATCCATTCCCGTCCCTGGCTCACGAGTTCGCGATAAGCCGACACCTTTTCCTGTTCAAACGGCGCGCGCAAGAAATCATCCGCGCGGCCGAGGACTTCTTCCAGACCATAACCGGTGATGGATTGAAACGCGGGATTGACAAAGGTGATCCGCAAATCGGCGTCCGTGACCAAAAAGACATCCGGCGTGGCGTCGATGGCGGTGATGAGCCGCTGGATGTGGGATTCGAGGCGCAAGCGATGGCCAGAGTCCCTGAACGTCACCAGGTTGAAATCGCCGTCCAACGAGACCACCTCCACATCCATCAACGAATGCGGCGAGCCGTCCAGAAGGACCATGACCGAATGAAGTTTCTCGGGATGGGACAGGCGGAGCTGCAAAACCCGCGCCAATTTCTGGTCGGACGGGGGAGAAAGGATTTTGAGAACGGAAAATGAGCCCTCGTCCAGGTCGGGCCGGAGTTTGAACTGGCGCGCCGCTTTCCGGTTGATATGCAGCGCGGTCCCGTCCGCGCGGCAGACCATTTGGGCCTCTTCCGAGGCGTTAAAAAGGTTTTGCCACCAACGGCCGGCGCATTCCTCCCCCGACAGTGTTTTTGGAGCGGATAAATCATTCATGCGTCACCCCACCGGATGCGATCAGCCATACACAACCAACGACTGTTTAATCGGCTGAATCCGGTTGTGGTTTAGCACTTTTTCGATGAACGTGGCGTTCATGCGCTGACCTTCCGGCACGAGCAACAGGCCGCTGTGGGTGTAAATCCCCTGGGCCAAAACCATGCCCGGCCGCAATTCGTTCAGGTCCACCTGACGTTCCTTGCGCGGAATCACGGCCAGAACCTGCGCCCGCAAGAAAACGCGCACGGCTTCGGGGTCAAAGGCCGTGCCGGAGTCCATTTTCACTTTTTCGCTCGCATCGGCATCCATCAACCGGCAGGAGGCATACGCCACAGCCACGGCGAGAAGGCGGGCCAGCCAGGGAATGTTCTCCCCGACGAGCTGGTCGGGGTAGCCGGTGCCGTCGTAATTTTCGTGATGGGCGCGGATGATTTCACCGACTTTTTTCAGGTTGCTGCCGAACGCGGCCAGCTCCTGGCCGAGGATGGGATGTTGTTCGATCAGCGTCCTTTCGGCCTGGACCAGCGAACGCGGATCTTCCTGCCAGCGGCGGATGATCTGGCGGGGCACGCCCACCAGGCCGATATCGTGCAACAGGGCGCTGCTTTCCAGCACGCGCCGGTCCTCGTCGCTCAATTGGAGCACCTGCGCGATGGACCGGCAAAGCTGGCCCACCCGCCGCGACTGGTTGCCCAGCGATGGATAAAACGTTTGCATCGTGTGCACGCAAAGCTCCATGGAGCGGACGAAGTTGCTCTCCAGGGCGGTGTTTACCTCCGCCAATTGCCCGTTCTGCTGCGCGACCAACTGGACCTGCTGTTCGAGCGAACGGTTCAGCTCGACCAGTTGCTCATTCATCGATTGCGTGGCGGCCTGGAGGCGGGCGTTCTGACAAATCAATTCGTAGCGTTGAACCCCGTTCTTGATGGTGGCCAGGAATTCCTCATGCAACCAGGGTTTGACGATGAACCTGAAAATTTCCCCCTGGTTGATCGCATTGATGACAGTGCCCAGATTGACCACGGCGGTAACCAGGATGCGCGTGGCATAGGGCTGGATCTGGCGGGCCCGGCCCAGGAGTTCGAGTCCGGACATTTCGGGCATTACCTGATCGGAAATGATGACGGAGAAGGCCTGTTTTTTCAGCTGCTCCAGTGCCACCAAAGGATCGGACGCGATTACCGTGTCATAATGACAACGCCGCAAAGTGTTCTGCAGGGTTGTCAAAACGGACGGTTCGTCATCCACCACCAAAATGGGATCCGCCGGAGTGGAGGCTGTGTCCGGATTAATCATGCCAGATTCCCCTGTGCCGCTCACGAAAAAGAAGTCCAGCCCACCGGGTGGTCCAGACGGTAGGAGCGTTGGATATGTTTCAAGTTCCGGCCAGCCTGGCCGAGTTGATCGAGCTTCACCTGGGTGGCTTCCTGGATTGATTGGAGCAGGGTTTGGTTGCGTTGTTCGAGCCGGATCAATTCGTGGATGGTGGCGTTGAGAATCCCTTGCTGGACGGCCCGTTTGCCTCCCAGTTTCGACCATTCCGCCCGGACGGCCGGGGAAAGCCGCGAAATCCGCTCCTGCAGTTGTTGGAGTGCCTTTTGGCAGGCGGAGACCAGGTTCCAGTTGCCCGCGCCAATTGCCTCGCCTTCAGTCTCCGCGAGTCCACGCCATTCCTGATAGGCTTCGGTGAGATCGTGCTCGGCATTCATGAATCCGGGTTTCAAGCAACGGCGAAGTCCGCGGGCGCCAGGGGGACGGCGGCGGGCAGCGGGTTTTGATTCTGGAGCATCGTAGCCCATGCATCCCGCAGGACCGTAATATGACGGAGGACTTCCTTGACGCCGGTGGGTTCCTTCTTAAGGTTGCTCTCCCGGAGCCGCCGGTCGAAATAATCATAAAGCCGGCGCAGCGTGCTGGCAAATTCCCCACCCTGCTCCATGTTCAACGCGCAGTTCAGTTCGTGGATGATTTCCTGCGCGCGCTGCAGGTTGTTATGAATGGTCATGTTTGCCTCGCCGGGGTCGGCAATGGAAAAGCCGGGCAGCGAGCGCTCCAACGAACGCAGCGCGCCTTCGTACAGCATCAGAATGATCTGTCCGGGCGGTGCGGTCAAAGTGGTGATCCGACGGTATGAATTCCAAGGGTTGGCGGTTTGCATAGGGTAATGCTCTGACGGAAACTGTTTGTGTCGGCTCGACTAGCTGGACCGGCCAGACTGGTTGGCTTTGGCGTGGATTGCCAATAGAACTGCAATACGATCCAGCATGTAATCCGGCGGGTACGCCACATCGGCGACAAGCTCCTTGGCTCGGGCCACCTGTTCGGGCCGCACGGTTGAAATCTGGCTCAACCGGCTCTTCAGCGAATCGGAGGCTGAGAACGATACGCTATCTGGCGCCGCCGGGGTGATGTCCCGTCTGGCGGCCGGCTGGCTGGGTCCCGCCTGGGGAATTCGGCTGTTTGGATTGAACTCAATTTCCATAATCTTTTTTTAGAACCGGCAGGTTTTTATTATTCTGCCGCCTGCTTGGCACATCGGTAGCTTGCAGAGAAACTTTAGTCATTTCTTTGCGATTCGGCAGCGTCAACAGGGCTTGGGCAATGGTATATTGACCGAATTTCCGGGGTGAATTTTCGACCTGCCAGTCATTTGAGGGGTCGTGGAAAACCCATTGTCCGGCAAGATGAAAACGACGAGCCCGGTTCAGCACCGTTCGCTGGTCGGCATCGAATATCTTGTCCACGGCCCAAAGAATCTGCCCCGTTCGCGCGTCCACCAGCTTCATCCGCCATCCCACCGCCAGCGGAGCATAGGCATGAAAAGTGGTCAATTGACAGAACAGGACGGCATCACAGCCATAAACCCGCTGCAGGGAATCAAAAAAATTCGCCGGCAGGACTTCCAAACCGGTCCAACCTGACCGGCCGGTCAGGCTTCGGAGACTTTCGGGATTGACGGTGATCACTTCAAACTTTTTTGTCCGGACCAATTCCCCCAGCAATATGGGGCCCAGCGTTTCGCTGCCCTGAGATAAATCGGTTTGCGAACCTTCCCAAGCCAGCGGGAGCATGGCCACCCGCCGCAAATCCACCGGCAAATCCGGGGCCGTTTGAAACGAATTGTCCGTCTGGTCATACGCAAGGAACCCCGGGGTCCGTTGCGGTTTGGCCTGTTCCACCTGCCGGGGTGGCGGCGCCAGAACGATGACCTTTCCGGCAGATTCCGTTTTCACGTCGGGCTTGGGGATCGGCGGTTGTGGTGGCGGCCGCAAAAACTGCGCGGGAATGACAACGGCTGCGACGGGTTCCGTTTTCACGTCCGGTTTGGCGGTTTGCCCCGGTTGCGGCTGCGTGACTGTGTTCGCCTTAACGGCAGCAATCCTGGCTTGTTCCCGTTTGACGATTTCCCCCAATTGCATCTGCCGGGGAATTTGCGCGTCGATGGTCAGTGTCGCGAAGACTGCCAAACCCAAGACGGTCCATTTGACATTTCTCAATCGCCGGCTGAAAACATCAAGTCCGGTTTGGAATGGGGAAATGGGCCGGCGCATGGGAATTATTTTGACCAGCCGGCCACCTGCTGTGACAGATAAGTCAGTTGCTGGTTGACCTGGGCCTGGGCCAGTTCCATGGCCTGAAATTCCGCGGTCCAATGGGCGGAATCCGATGTGATTTTCTTTTCCAGATTGGCAATCTGGGTGGTGATATCGTTGGACTGCGAGGTCAGACTTGTCTGATGAGTAGCCAGGGTTCCATTGTCGCCGATGGTGCTATCCAGGAAAGCATTCACCTGGGTGGCCCAGCCACTGGTGGCATCCGAAAAGAAAGATTTGACGCTGCTGAGATTGTTGGTCAGCGCGTTGGTCAGGGCCGTGGCATCCGCCAGCTTGAGGGTGTTGTCCTGGCCGTTGGTCTGGATGCCCAGGTCCGACAACATTTTGACGGCGCCCGACAAGCCCGGCAGGGAGGAAAAAACCGAGGCGCGCAACTGCGAGGCGATATTGCTGGCGGTCAGGTCGCCGGTCAGCACGCCGGGGTTCACTTTCCCATTGGCGCCGGTGGTGACGATCTGCTGGGCGCTGATGGAGGTTTGCAGCGCGTTATAGTCGGTGATGAAGTTGTTGATCGCCGAGCTGATGGTGCTGGTATCGCCGCTGACGGTTATCGTGGCCGTGGAGTTTTTTTGCAATGCCGTCACCGAAAGTCCGGTGATGCCGGAGCTGTCCGGGGAGATGGTGTTCGTCTGGCTGACCAGTTGAGGACCGTCGTTGACGGTATAGAGCAGGTTCTGGCCGTGTTGGAGGCTGCCGCCGGCCAGTCCAGTGGCGGCAAGAAAGTTGCCCTTGCCCGCCACATCCTGCATCACAATTCCCATGTCGCCGGTGGTCTTGTCGGTGAGCAGAAAACGGTTGTTCAGCGAATCGTAACTGGCGTTGACGCCGGCGGCGGAATTGGTAATCCGGTCGAGCACGTTCTGAATATTATCAGCGCTCGCACTGTAATTGATCGTCACCCCATTGATGATGAATGCACCCTGACCGGCGCCGTCGTCCTGGATCGGGATTTTCAAATTGGCGTTCGATAGAGGAGTGGCCAGTTGGATATGGCCCAGGGACAGGCTGCTGGTGATGGAGTGGGTCGTGGTGTGGAGCACCGGATCCGTGGTGGTCGCCTCGTTGTTGTTGAACAACTGGGCCACCTGCAGAAAATTGCTCGTGTCGGTCGCGCTGCCCAGCACGATTTCATTGCTGCTGGAAAGGGCGATGGTATC
>CAZKTW010000007.1:0-33335 GCA_964555775.1 uncultured Bifidobacteriaceae bacterium
GTGCGCGGGATTTCGCTGGAGGTTTTTCCGGGTGAATTCGTGGCGCTCATGGGCGCGAGCGGTTCCGGCAAGAGCACGTTGATGAACATGATCGGCGCGCTGGATCGGCCGAGCGGCGGCAATTATCTGCTCGATGGCATCGACGTTTCCACGCTCGACCGTGATGCGCTTGCGGACGTGCGCAACGAAAAAATCGGCTTCGTCTTCCAGGGTTTCAACCTGCTTTCGCGGACCTCGGCCTTGGAAAACGTCGAAATGCCGATGCTTTACAACCGCCATCGCATCCAGTCGCGCGAGCAGCGCGAGCGCGCCCAGCACGCGCTCGAACTGGTTGGTCTCGGCCCGCGCGCCGACCACCATCCCAACCAGCTTTCGGGCGGCCAGCAGCAACGCGTGGCCATCGCCCGTGCCCTGGTGAACCGGCCGTCCTTGCTGCTCGCCGATGAGCCGACCGGCAACCTCGACAGCCAGACGAGCATCGAAATCATGGGCGTGTTCCAAAAACTCAATGATCAGGGCATCACCATCGTCATGGTCACGCATGAACTGGATGTGGCGCGTTTTACGAAACGCATGGTGGTCTTGCGTGACGGGAAAGTTGTGACCGACGAACCGGTGTCAAACCGTTCGTTAGCGGAAAAGGAATTGCAGCAGCTTCGCGCCGCCCAACAAGCGGTCAAACTTGCGTCATGAGAATTTTCGCCTCCATCAGAATCGCCGGGCGGGCCCTGCGCCGGAACAAGATGCGTTCACTGCTGACAATGCTTGGCATCATCATCGGCGTCGGCGCCGTCATCGGCTCGGTCAGCCTGACCTCCGGTGCCACCAAACAGGTTGAGGACCAGGTCAGCAGCCTGGGGGAAAGCGTGATCACGGTTTTTTCCGGCAATTTCACCAGCGGGGCCATGCGCGGTGGCTGGGGCAGTGCGCCAACGCTGACGGTGGGCGATGCCGTCGCGATTGGCGGGTTGAAAAATGTCATCGCCGTCAGTCCCGAAGTGCGCGACCGGGCTCAGGTGCTGGCCAACGGCCTTAATTGGAACACCCAGGTGATGGGGGAATCGCCGGATTATCCTCAAATCCGCAACTGGGGTGTTGCCAGCGGCGCCATGTTTTCCGACCAGGATGTGCGCAGCATCGCGAAGTCCGCCGTGATTGGCAAAACCGTGGCTGACCAGTTGTTTCCCAATGAAAATCCGGTCGGCCAGACAATCCGCATCCGGAATCTTCCGTTTCTGATCGTGGGAGTGCTGGCGCCCAAAGGCTTTAATCTGTTCGGACAGGACCAGGACGACACGGTCGTGGTGCCTTACAGCAGCCACATGCACCGCATCACCACCCGGACGTTTGTGAACTCCATTCTGGTGCAGGCCGCCAACGACAAGGTCATCGATGGCGTGCAAAAAGACATCACGGATTTGCTGCTCACGCGCCATCGGAGCAAGGAACAGGATTTCACCGTGCGCAACCAGTTGGAATTGATGCAGGCCGTCACGGCCACCTCGAAAGCGATGAGTTTTCTGCTGGCGGGAGTCGCCGCGGTATCGCTGGTGGTGGGCGGCATCGGGATCATGAATATCATGCTGGTGAGTGTGACGGAACGGACCCGCGAAATCGGCATCCGCATGGCCGTGGGTGCGCGCGCCGCGGACATCCTGGTGCAATTCCTGATTGAAGCGGTCACCCTGAGTGCGATTGGTGGAACCATCGGCATCATTGGCGGCGTGAGCTTTTCGGAAATTGTCGCCTACTTCAAGGACATGCCCACCGTCACGCCTGTGACCTGGATCATCATCGCGTTTATTTCCAGCGCCATCATTGGCATCATCTCCGGGTTTTACCCCGCGTGGAAAGCGTCCAAGCTCGACCCGATTGAAGCGTTGCGCTATGAATAGCGCGTGACCGCGGAAATCCTGCCCACGCACACGCCGGCGTTGTTTGCAACGGCGGTGAAACGCGCGACGGAATTGCTTCGAACCGGTGAGGTCGTCGCCCTGCCGACCGAAACGGTCTATGGGCTGGCCGCCAACGCGCTGGATGAAAAGGCGGTCGCAAAAATTTTCCAGGTCAAGGGCCGGCCGGCCCACAATCCCATCATCGTTCACGTCGCCGGCGTCGCCATGGCCCGGCAGTGCGTCACGACCTGGCCGGATCCGGCGGAGCAGCTGGCGCGGGCGTTTTGGCCGGGTCCGCTGACCCTGGTGCTGCCTTGCGCAAAGGAAATCCCGGCCGCGGTCACGGCGGGAGGGACCACCGTGGGTGTGCGCTGGCCAGGCCATCCATTCATTCAAGCGGTGATTCAGGCGTGCGGTTTTCCGCTCGCCGCCCCCAGCGCCAATGTGTCCAACCAGGTTTCCCCGACCAATGCCGGACACGTGCGCCAGCAACTCGGCGACAAAATTTCCCTGATTGTGGATGGAGGCCAGTCCCAGGTTGGCATTGAATCCACCGTGCTCGATTTGACGGTGTTGCCGCCGAAAATTTTGCGCCCGGGAATGATCCGCGCCGAATCACTCGCGGCTGTCGCGGGGATCATCCAACATTCAACTCCGAGACATCGCGAGCAGGCATCCAACATCCAACATCCAACGCTTCGCAGTCCCGGACTGCTCAAGAAACATTATGCGCCGAGGGCGAGGTTGGCCGTGCTGCATTGGCTCAACGATACAGATTTGCGCGCTCAACTCTCAGCCCTCAACCCTCAACCCTCAACTTGCTTTGTCATTGCGCACACGATCATTCCCACCGGTTTAAGCGCGGCGAATGTGAGCGTGATTCCCCACGATGCGGAGGCATTTGCGCGGGCAATTTACGCGGAACTGCATCGCTGCGATGCGGCGGGCGCGGAATTGATCATCGTGGAAGCGCCTCCGGAATTACCGGGATGGGCCGGTATCGCCGACCGGTTGCGGCGCGCGGCGGCGTGAATCATTGGGCTGCTTTCCAGCGTTGCCGGTCGGTGAGGAACATGCGTTCGGGCAGGAAGCCGGTCGGGGCGTTCCGGAGCGGAAACCCCTGCGGGATTTGATTTTGGAGCATGGCCTGGAACATGAAATTACCCCAACTGTTTTCCCCGGCGCGGATCCCGTCGGAGACCAGTTTTCTATCCGTCGTTTCCGGCGTGAGGTAAAGCGCCAGCACCGGTTTTAAATTATCGTTGATGGCGAAAAAATCGTCATGGGCATCAAGCGTCAGCCAGAGGCACTGGCGGTTGCCATACCAGGCGACCGCCCACGGCACGTCGCTCATCATCAATTCATTCTCGGTCATCCAGCCCGCGGTCTGCTGGATTTCCGGCGGATAATATGGCGGATAGACCACGGGAATTATTTTGGACGATACGAGCGTGAAGATCATTGGCAAACACGACAGGCCGGCGAACCCGCCGATGACGATGTAGCGCAATTGCGGCACGGCCAGTTTCATCTGATCGAGGAAGGTGAAGAAGAAACTTACGCCGTAACAGAACACCAGCGGAACGAGCAGCACGAGCAGGTTTTCGGCGTTCAATTCCGGGGCCTTGTCGGAGAGCGGGGTCCGTCCCAGCGCCTGGACCACGATGAACAAGCCCAGGCACATGAGCAAAAAGTAACGCATCCGGCGGGTCGCCATCCCGCGAAAGCCCAGGAGCAACCCGGCCCAAAAAAGCACACTGGCCCAACTGCCGCCCAGCCTGGGCAAATCGTTGATCAAAATGTCGTGTGCATTCCCGGTTAATTTGGACACGTAAGGCCGGAACCACAATGCGTGGGTAAAATCAGGGTGCATTGAACGTTCCAGTTGGAATTGCGGAAAAAACCCGGTCCCCTCGGCGATGGCATAACCCGCGGTGCCAAACGGGGTGCCGCTGACGGCGTAATTGCGGACCACCCACGGCGTCAACACCATCAGGAACGTGCCCAATGCCGCCACCAGCGGCACCATCCGCCTCTGCCCGGCGAATAGAAACAAAAACAGTTCAACGGGAATGATCACCCAGCCAAACGAATAACGGGTCAGGGCCCCCAGACCGGTCAACACCCCGGCGGCCAGGGCCAGCCACAAAAATGATCGCTGGGAGCCGAGTCGCGGCTCGCGGGCAATTTCTTCGATCCGCAGCAGGCACCAGGTCAGCGCCAAAAAAATCACCAGCAACAACAGGGTGGACAAACCGGACACGCTGAATCGCCAGAGCAATTCACAGCCCAGGATCAAAAGCGCCGACAGCCACGCCACATTTGTGTCAAACAGTTTTCGCGCGAGCAAAAAGGTCAGGGCCGCCACCGCCAGCAAAAGGACCTGGTTGAACAGGGCAATCTGGAAATCCGGCTGATAACGCCAGAAGTGGCCGTTATCGCTCCAAAAAGCTTTTTTGGTTTCAACCGGATAACGAAACGGGAGGACCTTCATCAGTCCCGCCAGCGCCAGCGGATAAACCGGCGGGTTGGCCAGATCCGGATGGCGGTTGGATTTGATCCGGGCGAAATCCAGGTCATTGGTGGCTGCCGGGGCCGCGGCGTGGCGGGCTTCGTTGTGGCTTTGCACCAGATAAAGGCTGAAGGGGCGGATGAATAGCGTGGTGTAACCCTTGCCGGTGGCGAGGTTGTGCGCCAGTTGCGCCGAATCCATGGCTTCCGGCGTGGCGAGATTCCGGTACTCGCGCAAATCGTAAAGGAGTGCCAGCACAACAATGGCCAGGCCCACCAGGACGAACCGCAGATAGCGCGAGAACGCGCCGACCTCCAGCATGTGAATCAGTTTCTGAATCATTTGGGTCAGGGGCATAGGTCAAAATCCTTCCAGGTGGTACAGGTGCAGTTTGCGATGGAATGTCCGGCGGCTCATGCCAATCTTTTTCGCCGCCAGAGTGCGGTTGCCGGCGGTTTCTTTCAAGGCGCGAATGATGAGTTGTTTCTCCGCCTCCTTCACCGTCAAATCGTTTCGCGCCAGCGATGGCCCCGGGTGGCCGGACAGCCCGCCCGAGCGCACGGACGACGGCAGGTCGCGCGCGGAAATTTTTTCACCCCGGCACAACACCACCGCATGTTCGATGGCCGTGCGCAGTTCGCGCACGTTGCCCGGCCAGGAATAATTCATCAGCCATTCGAGCGCGTCGGCCGTGAAATCGTTCACCGGTTTGCCGTTCTCCTTTGCAAATTCACGCAGAAAATTTTGCGCCAGCAGGGGAATGTCGCCCGTCCGTTCGCGCAGCGGGGGCAGCGGGATTTCCACCACGCGCAACCGGAACAGCAGATCTTCGCGGAACTCGCCGGCTTTGACCCGCTCCTCCAGGTTCTTGTTGGTGGCGGCGATCAGCCGGACATCGGCGGTCAGGGTCTTGTTCGAGCCGACGCGCTCAAAAGTGCGCTCGCCGAGGAAGCGGAGCAGCTTCACCTGGAGGGTCGCGTCAATCTCCCCGATTTCATCGAGAAACAGGGTGCCGCCCTGCGCCTGCTCGAAACGCCCGATGCGCCGTTCGTGCGCGCCGGTGAAGGCGCCCTTCTCATGGCCGAACAATTCGCTTTCCAGCAGCGTCGGCGCCAGCGCGGCGCAATGCACGGTCACAAACGGCTGGCGGGCGCGCGGGCTGAGATGATGAATCGCCTTGGCGACCAGTTCCTTGCCGGTGCCGCTCTCGCCGGAGAGCAAAACAGACGCGCGCGTGGGCGCAACCTGCTGCACGATTTCAAAAATCTCCCGCATCGCGGGCGATTCGCCCACCATGTTTTCCAGGCCGAACCGGGTTTCAAGCTGTTGCCGCAGCGAGACGTTCTCCACCTCCAGATTTTGCCGCCGCAGCGCCCGCGCAATCCGCATTTCCAGTTCGTCGATTTGCAGCCGGCCCTTGGCGATGTAATCGTCCGCGCCGCGCTTCATCGCGTCCACGGCCAGCTCCTCCGAGCCGTAGGCCGTCATCAGGATGCAGATGGGCGGCCGGGTCAGCGACTTGGCGCGCGCAATGAGCTTCAGGCCGTCCTCGTTCGGCAGGCGGAAATCCGTGAGCAACACGTCGAAATTTTCCCGTTCGAGCAGCTCCATCGCCGCCTGGGCGTCTTCCGCCACGTAAATATCGTAACGGTCTTCGAGCGCCGCGCGCAAACCTTCGCGCGTTGTTTTCTCGTCGTCCACAATCAATAATGTCGATTTTCCAGTCACAGGCTTTCAGCGGTGGGCATCGGCGGTTTTATCCTCCAACAAACGCGGCCGCCGTTCGTGCAGAGGCAGCCGGATGAGAAACGTCGTTCCCCGGCCGACATGGCTTTCGAGTTCGATCCGCCCGCCGTGGGCGCGGACGATGCGTTGCACGATCATCAGGCCGAGGCCGGTGCCGGTCTTCTTGGTTGTGAAAAAAGGTTCAAAGATGCGGTTGATTTGCTCCTGCGGAATGCCGCCGCCCGTGTCGGCGACACTCATCCAGATGCCGTCCGCGCCTTCGCCGGTCTGCAACGTGAGCGTGCCGCCTTTGGTCATCGCGTGCATCGCGTTCTTGACCAGATTCACCAAAACCTGCTGCATCTGCGTGGGATCAATCGGTGTGGCGGTCAACTGGCGCGCCAGCCGGGTCTTCACCGTCAGGCCGCGGTTGCCGAGTTCAGGCCGGAGCAGTTCGAGCGTTTCTTCCACCACGGTATTAAGCGAAGTGACTTTCAATTGCAGCGGCGCGGGCCGGATGGCCTGCAAGAATTGCGTGATGATGTAATCCAGCCGGTTGATTTCGCCCTTGGCCACGCCCAGATATTGTTCCAGTTTGCCGGAAATGTCCGCCACGTCGGCTTCCGCGGACAGGTTTTGCGGGCGCGATCGGGAACTGGACTTTGGCTTCGCGGCGCTCGTCCGGAGTTTTTTCAACTCGCGTTCCATCAGCTGCAAATGAATGTGCAGTGCGTTGAGCGGGTTGCCGATTTCGTGCGCGACGCTGGCGGCGAGCAGGGTGAGCGCCTGGACGCGCTCGCTTTCAATGGCCTCGAACGTTTTCTGCCGCGCCTCGGTGGCATCGTGCAGGATGAGGGCAACCCCGGAGCTGCCGGAGGCTTCGCCATCGAGGGGTGCCGCGTACAGCCGCAAAAAACGCGGGCGGGGATAATCCACTTCAAATTCGTGCCGGATGATGCGCGCACCACCCGTTGCGTCCGCGTGCGAAATTTTTTGCCACGCCACCTCCGGCAAGAGATCGGCAATGGGTTGTCCTTCGACATCCGGCTGCAAACCGATGAGCCGGGTGACGGCCTGGTTGAAATAAATGATGCGTCCCTGCTCATCCACCACCAGTACACCATCTTCAATCGTATTGAACAGGGTTTCGAGAAAACTGCGCTCCCGGGCAAGCCGCTGGACAACCGTTTGCAGACCTTCTGCATCCAGCCGGCCAATGCGCCCAAGCACTTTGTCAAGAAAACTGGATTTTGGCGCCGACATTTGACGAGTCGTTGATGAATTCAGTGATTATGGTATTGTTACAGCGTGACAATTTGTCACAATACCAGGATTCGTCAACGTCAAAATGAAGCTCCAATGGCACAACCATTCGTTCTTCTTTGGCTCACTTTTCGGCTGTAGTCAGTGTCAGGAATATGTCTTCCAGCGGACCGGCAGTGCCACTTTGCTTGCGGAGTTCGTCGCGGTTGCCCACGGCGACCATTTGTCCGGCTTGGATGATGCCGATGCGGTCGGCCATTTCCTCGGCCACACTGAGTTCATGGGTGGACAACAGCACGGTCATGCCTTTGAGCGAACGCTCCTTCAACACATCCTTCACGACCCGCGAATGCTGGGGATCGAGGCCTACCATGGGCTCATCAACGACAAACACCTCCGGATCGTGCAACAAAGCGGACACGATGGCCACCCGTTGCCGCGTGCCGTGCGAAAGGCTTTCGAGCGAACGATCCGCGGAATCATCCAGATGGAAACGGGT
Organism: uncultured Bifidobacteriaceae bacterium; assembly: GCA_964555775.1. Taxonomy (GTDB): domain Bacteria; phylum Verrucomicrobiota; class Verrucomicrobiia; order Limisphaerales; family UBA11358; genus UBA11358. Next base: position 7,895 of record CAZKTW010000007.1, read on the forward strand.
GACCAGTTCCTGCGCGTTGGCATTGATTCTGGCGTCGTCCATCTGAAACAACTGACCGGTGAATCGGAGGAATTCCCACACCGTCAGCTTGTCATAGAGAAAGGGAAAATCAGGAACGTAAGCCATCCGTCGCCGGGCCTCGAGCGGATGTGTTTGCACATCAAAGCCGCATACCCGGGTGCAGCCGGAGGTGGGTTTGATGAGGCCGGCGAGCATTTTCAACGTGGTGGTTTTTCCGGCGGCGTTCGGCCCGAGCATGGCGAAAAATTCACCGCGCGGCACGGTGAGGGTGATGCCGTTGACCGCCACGAGACCGCCAAATTTTTTGACCAGGTTGACGAATTCAATCATGGTGTCCGTTTCAGGAATTGCCGAGCTGGTCGAGCACGGCGGTCGTGCCGCCGGGCAAATCCACGCGCAAAATTTCTCCCAGCGTGCTGACGTAAATGACGACCGGATGGTCAAGGAAGCGCGCTTCCAGGCGGTAGGCCGACACGGGTTCGCGCCCCACCATCAACCGGACATGGTGCGCCTCCCAGTGAAGACTTCCGGCCAGGGTGGCCGGGGTTTGCGGCAGGGGAACCAAATCCAGACCGTCCAACAGGGTGCCGCCCCAATCTCCCGCGAAAGCGCGCAGCAGGTGGTTGGGGTTCTGCAAATCAGCAAAGGTGAATTCGCGGGCGATGGTCTGGCCGTCGGCGGTGATTTTCAAATGAACCGTCTGGTTGGTCGCGACGGAATGAATTTCCATCGAGTCGGCGTGCGACGTCAATTTCAGATTCAATTCCCGCCAGGCGCGCCGGGACGAAAATTCAACGCGGCCGTTGAACGTGAAGCGGTTGGTGAACGCGCCGAGGCTCACGTTGCCGTCAAACCGGATCTGGTAACCGGCCTGCTTGACGATGCCCTCCGGCGGCGGCTTGTCCTCATCGAGTCCGGCCATGGCCTGTTCAATGCTGGTGGAAAATTCGCAAAAACCCATTTTTTCTCCATCCTGGTAAACGGTCAGTGACGAGGCGTCCGGCGCGGTCAAGATTTTCTTCCATACCAAATCCACCGGCACGGGAATGCCGCCGCCGCGCGCGCCATATTCCCCGCGCCACAGCAATACGTTCATGACCGCCCAAAACGTTACAATCGCAACCAATGTGAGGCGTGAAATCATGCGGGCCGGTCATGGAGGGGGAAGGTTCAGCACCTGGCCGGTGTGGAGGCGACTGAGATTTGCGCCCGGGTTGGCCGCCTGCAGGGCGCTCAGCTTCACTCCAAATTTGCGGGTGATGGCCATTGCGGTTTCACCCGCAACGACCTTGTGCGTGCGTGGCAGGGATCCGGTTGGCCTCGAATTCGAAGGGCGGTATGGGTTCGCATCGGCGGGCGTGGCGGAAAACGTCTGTGCCGGCTGGGCGGGCGTTGGATTTGCCGTGGGCTGCGGCGGGCTGTAATCCGGCGGCGGGGTTGAATTTGTTTTGGCCGCCGTCTGGCTGGCGTAATACGCGCGCCATTTGGCAACTTCATCCTGCAATTGCCGGTTTTGGTCGGAAAGTTTTTCCAATTGCTGCTGCGCCGCGGGTGCGCTCGGCAGCGGCAACACATCCGCCGCCAGTTGCTGTTTGCAGCGGTAGATGCGCTGCTTGATGACGTCCGCGTTGTCGGCATTGGGATTCAATTTTAAATACTCCTGGTAATGGTAGATGGCCGAGGCGGGATCAGCGGCCTTTTCGTCGTCCAGCCAGCCGAGTTCAAAATGCGCCGCCGCCGAATGGGGGTTTGCCTCCAGTGATTGCTCAAAGGCTTCGATGGCGCCTTGATAATCCATGGCGTTGACGCGGCTTTTGCCCAGGACGAAATGCGGTTCCTTTTCCTCGTTCAACGAGCTTTGCCCCGACGGCGTGCACCCGCCCAGCAAAATGCCAAGCCACACGGCACACACACTGCCAGCCAGCCGAATCCAAAATAACATGACCTGAACCTAAACAAACCCTCCCGCTTGTGCAATCGCCGGCTGTAACCCGGACGGCAATTATTATCGGCCGGAGCCGGGCTGGCGACAAAAGCTTGAGATTCCACGGTTCCCGGCGCAACTTGATGCCGGTTGCGCGCGTGGCGGAATGGCAGACGCGCCAGACTTAGGAATAATTTCTTGCCGTTTTCACGCGGATTCCATCGGATGCACCAACCACAACCACACTATTGAAATCACTGAACAAATCCGACTTTTCTCAATCAGGAAAAGGTTGAACTTCCATTTCAGAAAAGTGTCACAAACGGTGTCACAACAAAAAACGCCATAATCATGTGACGCGGAAAATAAAATTTAATAAAAAAAGCCCGCAGCCATCGCCGATTTATTATTTAGGAATTGGTCATTCCTGATTCAAAAGATGTTCGTAGGTCATTTACGGAGTTCACGCGCGGTTTGCAGGTTTATTCATGGATGAACAAGCCATGAAGGAATTCTAGCGCGGTTAATATGGTGATTACCCAAAGCGCGACCTTAGAAACATGCAACGCGCTCTGCACACTTTTTTCATCCTCCTTACCTGTCTCAATAAACCGTTTGGTTGCCTGCCGGTCTTGGCGGCGGATTTCCCATAGCGAACCGACTGCAATCAACAAAACAATAATGCGAACCATCATAAATGCTTGGCTGGTTGTGTTTCGGGTGGTTTTCGCCCTGTTATCTCAAGAAACCTCTTTTTCGGATGGAGCAATTTTCCTGCTTTTGACAGTTCCTTTACCTGCTCCCCAAGTTTTGCTTCGGCAGTATCCATCGCTTTGTAAAGCGCGTCAGTTAACATTTTCAACTGTATCAAGTCGCGCTGGTCTTTGATTTTAATTGTAATCTGGCCGGAATCGCTGGCCTTTTCCAAGGTGCTGTTTTCGTTCAGCTTCACGAAAGCCTCGTTTTTCCAAGTCAAACAATCCATCGCAGAAATATATGATTGTTCAGCGGAATGAACATCCAAGAGCAACGCCGGATTTTTCGCGTTCAATAAAAATGAAAGTGAATCATAGGCCACGCGCAAGCCCGCATCCGCCATGCGGAAATTTATCAATTTCAACTCTCTTTTCGGGTCGTCTCGAAATTGGTCTAGGTGCTGCTCTTTGACATTGCAAATGGTGTTGAGTTGGCCAACCAAAACCATCTGGCCACGCACAATCGCGCCGTGTTCATCCTCAATTCGTTTCTGCTTTTCCTTCCACCGCTGAAACGACATGGCGCACGTCGCGCCGAAAAACGCACTGAACATTGAAGCCAAACACGCACCAGCATTTTGAGTAAAACTTCCCCACAAATTCTCCCACATGATTTTGAGAATATCCATTGCGTGAATTTATCAAACGGTTCAAACACCAGCAAGCGAGCGCAAAACAGCTTTACTGGCGCGGCTTGAACGTCTTGATGGCTTTGCAGATTGTCGCAAAGTAATCCAGCCAGCGAATTGAAAAATATGCAAGCGTTTCAGGATTGCTTTCATCCAGTCCCGTGCTGGCGAACCAGTCCCGCGCCCATGAAAAGTAATGCGGTTTCTCACGCGGCGTCATCAGGTTTGACAAATCCATCATGGCAGACCGAAGTTCATCCAGCATGTTCGCGCCCTGCTGGAAAGTTGGCGGCAGAAATAGCCGTTCCAATTCCGTGCGGACGGGCGAGAAATGGCGGTCTGTCTGCTCCTCATTCATCACAGCCATCAAAACCATTGCGAATTGATAGAGGCGCGTCTTTGCATCAAACGCGGCAACCACTTCAGCCGGTGCCTGCATTTCAGCGGGAATTTTGTTAATCGGGTTCTCAACAAAATGCTTCATCAATGAAGATGCAAGCTGCTCCGGTGTCAGTTTGATTTTCTTGTCCCAAAACATAGTGATTCAGTCACCAGTCTTTTCCGCACCATGTCCAATCGTAGCCTCGATGCGAAGCTTCAAAGCTTGAGCCAATTCAGGCAGTTTTTCCATTTCCCAAGTGATGTGGTTATATTGCCGCGTATCAAAGTGAACTTTGCTCAATTCATCCTTGCGGCAAAGCCAAATGACCTGTTGCCCCAAACCAAGAGCAAAGCCTGCTTCAAAATAAACCCCTCCGCGATTACCGGTAAAATCAGCAACGAGAAACTTGCTTTTGCGAATTGCGGCAATAATTTCATCGTCAATTCGGTTATTGTGGTCATGCTTATCAATCCGAAATGGTTTGTATCCAGCATCGGCAATCCCTTTAGAAATGCCTTCCGCCCACAGCTTGTCGGTCTCACCGGAAAACATCATCGCTACGAACGCCAGTTCTGAATCGGTGCGACGTTCGGTCTCATCCAAATGCGCCCATCCTGCTGGCGATATTTTGATTCCAAGTTGGTCTTCATCGATAACAAGGAATTCCTTGGCTTTAGCTAAATAATCAAAAAGAAGATAATTCAACTCGCCAAAACTCTGAGATTGAGAAACGCCAAGCAGATAAAGCGCGAATCCGTTTTCCCTTATGAATTCATCATCTGTGCCGAGTGCTTGGAACGGTGGATAATCACGAAATAAATCAAGCAACTGGTCTGCATTTCGCGGAATTGGCATCACCGAGTTTTCCCCCGGAACGGGCATTGCAGCCGCCAGTCCCCCCAATAGTTTTGCTGCTTTTTCTCCTACCGTGATTTGCTTTCGTCCTAATTGGGCAATGATGGCATCTCGCTTCAACAACTCACCTTGGTGTTCACGAATCCATCCTGAAACTTTAGCTTTCTTTACTTCCGAATCCAGATTCCATTCCTCCAATGCAGACCGTGATTCCAGATTAAAAAGGTATTCACCGCACCGAAAACAATCTATTTCAGACCAATCTGTTTTTTTTACCAGTAGGCTGGGACACCGGCACACTGGACAAGCAACGTATTCTTTCTCGGATTTTGGCATAGTCAGAGCTTAACAAACCAGCCATGCACCGGCAAGCAGGTGCGGGAAGGACGAAACAGCCGAAAACGCCTATAACCGCGCCTGAGCCTTCGCAGTTCTGGCCGCTGTCATCAACCCTCCCCTGCTTCCAAAAACGCGCCACAGGCGATTTACGGCGTCCGGATTGGCGGCTTTTTCGGTCAACCCGCGATAACTGTTTTATTATCACTCTTTGCACCTTCATTTTTTGCGTTTTGCGCTCTCAGCATCACGAATTAACTGCCATAGCGGGACGCCCAAGCCCTGCGCGATGGAATCCGCCACGTTCAGAGATGGATTGCGCTCAAAGCGTTCAATCAAAGAAATCATCTTGGACGCCAAATCAGCCTTTTCGGCCAACTGCTCCTGTGTCATGCCGATGGCTTTCCGGTGCTTTCTGACTACCTCGCCAAATCGGCGGGAAAAATCATTTGAACGCATCCTTTCATGCTGCCAATCACTGGCACAATAGTTACAGGAACAGTTGTTCCAATTTGAGCCTTGCGAAATAACAAGAAAAGCCGGTAAATGTGGAAAATATGGGACAACATTTAACCTCACTCACACTTTGCGCCTGCATTGCTCTTGCCGCTGCTTCCTGCGATAAATCGCAACCATCTACCCAGCCCCAAGCCCAGCAACCGCCCGTGCAGCAACCAGCCCCACAACCACCACAACAAACCAAAATCAAGGGATTCTACATCGGAATGCCAGCCGCAGAACTGGTGGACACGCTTAAAAACATCGGTTTGAACAATATCAGACGCGCCGGAGAGGTTATCACAGTTGAAGTCCCGCGCATCGCCGGAATAGCAGGAAACAACGCCACAAAGTCATTTTCCTATTTTTACATGGACAGTGACACCTACGGAAAGCTTACCGAACTCACCTTAGACGGTTACACCGTGGATTTGATTTTTGGCTCTGGCAGCATGAACGAGAAAGAATTTTCAGATGCTCTTTCGGATGCAAACAACCTGCCGAAATTTGAATTTAGGTTCAAACCGGACAACGGATGCGAATACAAATGCGTCACCCAAGATGGTATTAAAATCACAGTATCAGGTGACAAAGGACATGAAAAGGAACTGGCCATGTCTGCATCAACGGATGGTGCCATAAAAAAGAACTTTAAGTGAAGTTGGTGGCTTTGGTTAGTTTGTCAAAGTCGCCATACGGCTCGACGAGCCTTCTACCAGTCACATTTCCGTGACTGATTGAACTGCCAAAACTGTTCTGTTTCACTTCGGCTCTTTCGCGTAGCTAAGTCGGCATCCCCTGCAAAGTGGTTGACTGGCAACCGATACATGATGCAGGTGGTTTTTCTATCCAACCTTTGTTTTTACTACCTTTTGGACGATGCGCGAATCCGTATGCAGGCAGATGATTGAAGTTATCGCAAAACGCCTGACTAAGGCACAACCGGTCATCGCGTCTTTGTGTCCGTAGTTTGGTTACTTGTCGCCTGCTTTTGATGGCTGGCGCAGTTTTTTGTGGCAACTGACCACGAGGAGATGGTGACTCCCGTTCTATTATAGTCGCTCCATGTGATTTTAGATGACTCGAAGTGATTTTTTCTCCATCTGATTGATTTCCGGCAAGATAATCTATGCTCACAAGGGCGATTTAATTTGATGCGCTCTCGATTGGAGGGTCAAAAACCCGAAATCCGCGATGCGCTGACACGTTTGGTGATCGCCAGGATGTCAGCGCAGACATATAGCCTTCAAAAAATATCACCACACACAAACAAACCACCTACCAGAGCCGGATTTAAGGTGTAATCAAATATGTATGGATGATTTAACACCCTTGGCTTTGAACAGCTCCCAGCTTTTGAAGCGTCTCAAAATCTCGCGCTCCTCGCTTTACAAATTAGTGAAAGCAGGGCGATTGACACCATTGCCATTGTTCAAAAGGCACAAATTATTCGCATATTCAGAAATTCTCGAACTATTGCGAACCCCGAAGACATAACAAAATGGCTAAGAACATGAAAAAGAACATCAAGAAAACTCCCGCGCCGGTCATCGCCGGTATTCCATCATTCAGGCCATGTAAGACCCTTTCGGAAGTCACCCGCGATTGGTTCAATAAAGCGCAGGCCAAAGCCAGCCCCGAAAATGTTTTCATTCAAGACTTCTTCACGGTAGCCACCATGCTCTGCCAGAATTACAAGACGTTCAATTTCCGTGACGTGATTGGACTCACCAGAGCTTTAGACACCCCTACCGCTGCTTTGGCTCCAATGTTCAATTCATGGGTAGATGACCTGTTGGTAAATGACCGTGTAACGTGCCTAAATCTTTTCGGCGACCCCGAATATACCTTCAAATAATCCATGAATCAGAACCTTTACAATCCCGCGAATCAGAAAACCAACAATGTTTTCAAAACAACAGGCAATCATGCCGGTAATTCTCAGATAAGCTTTGCCGATAGCTGCCGAGAAATTACTCAACAGGACAGGCTTGCCGCTGAATCCCGCGTTGCCGCGCTGATTGAACAAACGAAAAAGGATTTATGACCGTCACCAAAAAAGAATTGTTGAACCAGCTATTCAGGAATGGTCTTTACCTCGCGCTCGCGTCAGAAGGTATCAGCCAGAAGCAAAACGAGGAAATCGGGGAAAAATATGACCAGCTTACAGACCGTGCAGGGATGGCCGGTGAGGGCGCGGCAGGCATCATCTATGCCGCCTACGGTTCACAAAACCACCGCGCAACCTTGGAAAACATCAAAGTCTATGTTCAAGATAAACTGGTTGAGCTTGGACATGGCGCACCAAACCACTTTGAAAGTCCGGTTAGGACGTTAAACGAGGCGAGCGGCAGCGTGGTTTCAGAATGGATTGGCAGGCAGCTTGGCAAATTAGGCAAGGCACCCGCGCCGGAAACCGACACAAAAAAACGCTTCGCCGAACTTTTGAAACGAATCAATGACGGGATTGACAAATGCTCGATTGAAGTCGGAGGCCAAGATTTGAGCGACTTCGCTCGCGCACAATCCAAGCTGAAAATCGCACCATGTTTCCAGCAAATAGTTAGCCACACTGCCGTTGCAAGTCATACGGTGAACGGAAAAGAATTCAAGGAATTTTCGTTAAGCACAATTTGAGGGCGGTTTTAGGTTCATTCCCGCGCTCGAAAGACGGTCTGTCTAAACCGTCTCAAAAAAAGGGATGACGCTCCAATTTTCAGGCGTCACGGTAGGCCATACCGGAGGGGCAAGCCATAGTAATGTCTGGCTTGCCTCTTTCTTTTTTGCCGGATTTACAAAAGTCTGCCCGTTTTTTCTGGCCGAGTGGTTTATCTCGCGCCCATTTTGGATTTACAAATCTAAATTTGATACCCCCGGTGATTTTTCAAATTGGGCTTTTTTTAAGAAAAGGATAAATCCGGCCCCCTCAAACATCAGTTTTTTCCGCGTTAATAAAATGAAATAAATTATTCGCCGGAAAAATATCTTCACCACGCGTTTTAATTAACTAGCGAAGAAATAATTGCATCACTTGGATTGAATTGACTCGACTTTGCCTGAAAGACCGTATAAGATGCAATGTATGGATACATTGCCTTTACGCTTCCGGCGATGCCCTAGCCAGCCCTGATTTTTAACTCCGTGTGGAGTTGAACGGCGCGGCTAGGGTAAAACACGCCGAGAACACATACGTTATGTTGAACGTCGAAATCGCGGAAATTCCGATTGCCCTTGAACTATTCACGCGACAAATGGGCTGGTCTGATACAACGGCATGGCGATACCGCAGGGATGAAAAGTTGAAAACCACCAACATTGCCGGACGCCTTTATATCATGCCGAAGGACTTGCGCGAATTTAACCGCCGCGCAGAATCCGGCGAGTTTGCCAAAACGCACGTTGCGCCAAAAAAGAGAAAGCTGGCATCCGAAGATACCAGCTTTGTGAATGAAGCCTTGAACTAGACGGTCGCCACAGCCACAGGTTCAAAAACAATCTTGGCTGCTTGCTTTGCGTGGTAGTCGCGGCAGTAGTGGACATATACATCATCCAACAGCTTTGTTGTTGAATGCCCCATCCAATCGCGCACCACATCTTTTGCCACATCCGACATGGCGCACATGGATGCAAAGAAGTGGCGGCAATCGTGGAAGCCAAACTTCGGCAATCCGGCTTTGGTTCTCGCCAAGTTCAACGTCTGACGGAATGTTTTGGCTGGTTTGTTATTCTTGCCGCGCTGCGGTGATGGAAAAATAAAATCCGTATCCGGCGCACGACGCAAAAGCATATCTCTCAGGTGAGCTTCCAACTTTTCGTTGAAGTCCACCACGCGAGGTTTATAGTTTTTCACATTGCCATCATAACCAATCGTCAGGTGGCGTTCCGTCCAATCAATATCCTGCCATTTCAGCCGCAAGCTTTCGCTGATACGACCGCCACAATAGCACAGAAACAAAATCAAATCGTTGAACTGAACGGCGTTTTTGTATTCCGTCGCGCCTTCGCAAATTTTTTTCATGTGTTCCATTGGAACAAGCCGCTTTTTCGGCGTCACAACGCGCAGCGGTTTAATACCGTCTGTCGGCAATCGTTGAATCCATCCGTCATCCAAAGCCTTGTTCAACACATTTCGCAAGCAGGTCATGGCAAGGTTGACCGTGCGAGCAGTATTTTGCCTGCCGGTGTGTTCTGACGGTTCGGTGAGCATCCTATCCCGAACGGTCATAATCATCGGTTTGAGGATGAGATTGAGGCGCGTCTCACCAAGATGCTTTTTCCAACTGTTGATATGAGTCTTTTCGGTCTGAACGGTTTTCGCGCCTTTGTTGAGCGTGGTTGCGCTCGTCAAATAGGCGTCCGCGAAGTCATTGAACTTTGGCGTCTGCCGGAGGACTGGCAAATCGTTGTCCGCCCGTTGGGTGTGCAATCGCTTCAACGCCGCAACCGCTTCGGCTACCGTTTGAACAGGAACTTCAACACCAGCGTCGTTTTTAATTACAAGCGGGATTTTCTTACCTTTGGTCTTGATACCAGTGTTCAGGTCAGTGACCGTCATGCGCCCGTAATAACGCCCATTCCGTTCCAACAGGCCGCGAATCGGCTGCTTGCGTCCATCCAAGACTCTATGATACTGTAAATGGCGCGGAATTGAGGTTTTGTGAACTTCGGTTTGTGGCTCATTGCTTGCCGTTTCAGCAGGATTCATACGGCCATAGTGTCACAAAAAGTGTCACAAAGTCAAATCCGGCCAGCAATGCAGTTGTAAGTTATTGATTGCCAACGATGCGCGCGTGGCGGAATGGCAGACGCGCCAGACTTAGGATCTGGTTCCGAAAGGATTGGAGGTTCAAGTCCTCTCGCGCGCACCAAATCGGACTTTCGAGGTTTTCGTCGCAGAGCGACGGTGAGAGGTTAGAGGCGGAGGCGTGGCGACACTTATTCTTAAATGTTAAACGGCCTACTCAGGGCCATTATTGCGTAAATCTTTTTGCTTAAACATCCAAGAGAAACCGCACCGTGGCACGAATCGATCATTTGTGTGGGTTGTCGGGTTCTCAATTCTAATACCAAATAGTGATGGCTTCACAACTGTGTGTTCATTGCTTGAAGCAGAACTAGTAACCCACTTACCACCGGACATAGCATATGTACTGATAAAGTTGGTTGTTTCGGGGGTTTTCAAATAAACTTGTCCATCCTTAAATACCCAGTAGGCATATTCTGCTGCGATATTTCTGTCATAGTAAATCCCCTCTGGAGTTGATGAGTAATACCACACCAAGGATAAACCAACCAAGAAACAAAGAATCAACAATATGATACCTCTTTGTTTCCAAGTGCAACATTTTTGAAAAATCATAGTCCTTATTTTTCGAATGGAACAATTCCTTCATCTCGCACCAGTTTCTATTTGGAGCGCAGCGCGCGCGCAAAGTGAAAGTCGCCGCGGTACAGCGAGATGAAGCGGGCGGGGCCGATGTCCGCCTAATGGCCGGTCGGATGGCGGATGTGCTCCTTTTTCTCCTCCAATTCGGCCTGAATTTTTTTTCGTTCGTTGACCAGTTGCTGCTGGAACAGCGCGACCTTTTCAGCATCACCGGCCGCGGTGAATTTCCCGATTTCATCCTGCAAGGCGATTTCGCGCCCGGCGATTTTGGCGGCGTATTTCGAATCCAGTTCCGCAAGTTCCTTTTTTTGCGCAGCGGTGAGTTTGATGGTGGGGGCGTTCTGGTTGAGCCGTTCCATCGCTAGTTCGTAGGCGGTCTTCATGTAATTTTACCTTTTCAATGGCCGATGATGCGCCCGCCGGGCGTCCGGGTCAATGACGCTGGCAGTGGGGTGCAATCCGCGGGGGCTGCCGCCAATGGTAATGTCTGGCGTCGGCTTGCCGCCGCGGGAGTGGTGCCCGGCCTGCCTTGGTCCGGCCACCCGCGCCCGCAACATTATTTGGGCAAGCCAAGACAATATTCGCCAAAAGATAACTTCCCTTGGCGACCAGTGTTCATCAGACTCATTAATTGACATCCTTAGTGGGTGAAAATGGTTTTATTGCCTAGTTCTAAAACGTTTATCAACAACAAGATAAATCTATCATTAGAATTTGACACGTTCGTATGAACTGGCTTAGTGTGACAACGCAACCGTGTCGTGCGGGTGGTGCTTCCGTGGCGCGTTCACCGCGCCGGGCAGTATTTTTATATTTTATATGAGTGATTCAATGACAACCGTGCCGTCGGGCGGCGCGCCGAAAGTTTCCCGGATCAACGAGGCGGTCATCCGTATCGCCGGCAATTCGCAGGACGGCATCCAGGCCATCGGAGGATTCCTGGCCCGGCTGGCCGGCCGCAGCGAGCAGGAAGTCATGACCTTCATGACGATTCCCTCCACCATTTCAGGCGGGCCGTCCATTTTCCAGGTCCGCATCGGTTCGGGCGAGGTGCTCAGTTCCGGCGACGAGGCCGACGTGCTGCTGGCCTTTTACCAGCATTCCTACGAGGGCCACATCAATTCACTGAAGAAAGGCGGCATTGTGCTTTTCGACTCCGACCACGTCCAGTTGAAGCCTGAGTGGGAGAAAGATTATCACCACGTTGCCGTTCCGATTTCTTCGCTGACGGTTGAGGCCATTGGGGGCACGGCCAAGGACAAGGGCAAGAACATTTACGCGCTCGGCCTCATCGCCCGCATGTTCGATCTCAACGTGCCGAAACTGGAAAAGTTGATTGCCGAGCGCTTTGGCGGCAAGGACGAGAGCATTGTGAAAAATGCCCTGGCGGCTTTCCACGCGGGCCACAGCCATTCGCTCGGCAATGTGATCGACACATTCCGGTTCGTGGACAGCAAGGGCAAGGGCGGGCAACAGGTCGTCATGAACGGAAACGAAGCGCTGGGCTTCGGGCTCATTGCGGCGGGTGTGCGGTTCGGCGCGGCCTATCCGATTACTCCGTGGTCGGACATCATGGAATTGCTCCGGCGCGAATTGCCCAAATACGGCGGGACCTTTGTGCAGTGCGAGGACGAAATTGCTTCCATTTCCATGGCGATTGGCGCGAGCTATAGCGGCCGCGTGGCGGTGACGGGCTCCAGCGGTCCGGGCATCGCCCTCAAAACCGAGGCGCTCGGCTGGGCGGTGATGGCGGAGATTCCGCTGGTCATCGTGGACGTGCAACGGGGCGGGCCTTCGACGGGCATGCCGACGAGCATCGAGCAGTCCGACCTGAACATCGCCTGTTTCGGCAGTCACGGCGATGCGCCGCGTGTGGTGATCGCGCCCGCGAACGTGGAGGATTGCTTTTACATGGCGATTGAAGCTGTCAACCTGGCGCGCCAGTACAGCGTGCCGGTCGTCATTCTCACTGACCAGGGCATCGCCACGCGCATCGAGGCGTTCCTCGAGCCGAAGTTGGAAAAGGTTTGCCAGGACATTTCCCCCGATTTTACACCGGTGGCTGATCACAAACCCTACGATTTGTCCGCCGCCAACGGGATCACGCATCACGTGGTGCCGGGTACCCGGATTCAGAGCGGCAAATATCCGATCGTCACCGGCCTGGAACACGACGAACTCGGCCATCCGACCGGCTCGCCGAAATTGCACATGCAAATGACGGCCAAACGCCGCAAAAAATTGCAGGCGCTCGGCGCGACGCTGCCGGTGCCAAAGGTTTACGGCCCGCCCGAGGGCAACGTGTTGCTCGTTGGCTGGGGTTCAACGGAAGGCCCGATCCGCGAAGCCGTGGACCGTGCGCGCGCTGCGGGCGACAGTGTCTCCTCGATCCACATCCGGCACATCAATCCGCTGCCGCCGGGCCTGGAAAACATTTTTTCCGGGTTCAATCACGTTTTCGTCGTGGAGATGAACGACGAGGGGTTGTACGGTTTCGGCCAGTTGGGCGGCTTGTTGCGCGCCCGTTATTGCGACGCGAAGATCCAAGGCATCAACAAAACCGACGGGCTCACCTGGAAGGTGAAGGAAATCCTTGAACGCGCCAAGGGCAACGTCTCGGCTGGATTGCGGAAACTGTAAATTTGAACCGTCTTAACCTTTTAACCGTCCAAGATTTATCATGAGCCAAACGTTGACCGAATCTCCCGACCGTCCCGGCAACTCCGCGGCGGTTTCCGTGCCGCCGGTGCCCGACATCGAACGCAAGGGATTGACCAAGAAAGAAATCGCCGCCGATCATCCGACCTGGTGTCCCGGTTGCGGTGATTTCTCCGTGTTGGCGCTGTATTTCAAGCTGATCGAAAAGCGTAAACTGTGGCACGAGAAAATCACGACCATCGCCGGCATCGGCTGTTCCAGCCGGTTCCCGTATTTCGTGCAGGCGCATGGCGCCCACTACATCCATGGCCGCGCGCTGCCATTCGCCTCGGGCATTTCGCTGTCGCGCCCGGATTTGCACGTATTCGTGTTTGGCGGCGACGGCGACGCCTTCTCCATTGGCGGCAACCATTTCAATCACACCGCGCGCAAAAACATCAAGCTGACCTACTGCGTCATGGACAACTGGGTCTATGGCCTGACCAAAAAGCAGACGTCGCCCACCTCGCCGCTGGGCTTCAAGAGCAAGACCGACCAGTGGGGTGCGGTGGATTATCCGATTAATCCGATGAAACAGGCGATTTCCGCCGGGGCCACGTTCGTCGCGCGCACGACGGCCACCAACCCGAATCACGTGCTGCAAATGATGGAAGCCGCGATGGACCACGAAGGCTTCAGCTTCATCGAATGCCTGAGCGAATGTGTGGAATTTTACGAGGGCGCGTTTGACGCCGCGAACCCGCGCAAGGGCGGCGTGTTCAACGAGGTGCCGAAGAGCCACGACGTGACCGACGAACTGGCTGCATACAAAATCGCGGGTGAACCGTTTCCCGGCAGCTTCGGAATCTTTTACAAGGTGAACAAGCCGACCAAAAACGCCAAGGAGGCCGAAATCAATCGCGGTCTGATGGAAAAAGTCAAAGGCCTGAAAGACTGGCAGGTGCTCCAGAAGACGTTTGACCGGATGAAGTGATTTGCGATTCACCGTTTACGAGTCCGCGGACCATCCCCGGACTCGTATTTTTTTATGGCGCGTCAATCGTAAATCGTAAATCGTAAATGTCGCGATGCCCATTTACGAATTTGCCTGTCCGAAATGCCGCCGGATTTTCAGCTTCCTGTCAAAGCGCCTGAATCCCGACCGGCTGCCCGTCTGTCCCCAATGCGGCAATAAGAAAATGTCCAAACAAATCAGCCGGTTTGCCCTGAGCAAGGGGGTGAAGGAACCGGCGGCTGGAACCGGCATGGCCGGAGATGGTCCGCCGATGCCCGATTTCGATGATCCGCGCGTCGAGCACGCCATGATGGAGATGGAACGTGACATGGAGCGCCTCGATGAAAACAATCCGCGCCACATGGCGCACCTGATGAAAAAGATGAAGGATCTCATGCCCCCGGGTTCGATGCCGAAGGAGCTGGACACGGCCATCAAACGGCTCGAAGCCGGCGAAGACCCGGAAAAAATCGAGGCGGACCTGGGTGACGTGCTGGGCGGTTTCATGGGCGGCCCGGAAGGCGGCCCCGGCGGTTATGCCAAAGACGGCGGACTTTATGATTATTAATTCGTTCCGAAGCCGCGCCTCGTGAGAGCGCGGCCAATTTGAAACGAAATATGCGGCGCTCTCACGAGACGCCGCCACAACCCGAAACCATGGCCCATATCCACGAAAAAATTGATTTCACGGTCGCCATTTTCATCGTTTATGATGAAAAGATCCTGCTCATCCACCATCGCAAGCTGGACAAATGGCTGCCGCTCGGCGGGCACATCGAGCTGGACGAGGATCCGGAGCAGGCGGCGTTGCGCGAAGCGAAGGAGGAGAGCGGTCTCGACGTGGAGCTGCTCGGGGAACGCCCGCCCACGACCGGTCCCGGCACTCGCGCGCTCATCGCCCCGCGTTTCCTCGACATCCACCGCATCAACGACACCCACGAACACGTCGGCATGATTTATTGGGCGCGGCCCAAGCGTGGCGGCGGCGCCCCCGCCGCCGATCCGAAGCTTGCTGTCGAGGAACATCACGACATTCGCTGGTGTTCCACGGAACAATTGGACAAGCTCCAGCCGCCGATGTCGGATGCGGTGAAATGGTATTGCCGCGCCGCCATCCGGGAGATTTCAAGCCGGACATGAGCGCCCCGGAAAGCCGCCAATTTAAGACCGTCTGCTTCGCGATCGAAGGGATGACTTCCTTCTCCGTGTCCCTTTATTCCTACTACATTTTTTTCCTCATGCGGGACCAGCATGGCTTCAGCGGCCGGGACAATCTCGCCTTCGCTGCGCTGAATGGCTTGATTTATATTTTTTCCGCCTGGCAGGGTGGGCGGTTCGGTCAGCGGCGCGGTTATTTCAACGCGCTCAAGGTTGGTTTTGGCCTGATGATTGTTGCGCTGATCGCCGCATTGTTGTTTAACACCGCCCCCGGCCTGGTGCTGGCCACCGGACTGTTCAACGTCGGCATGTGTTTCATCTGGCCGACCATCGAGGCGCTCGTGAGCGAAGGCGAGGACGCCGTCGGCCTGCCGCGCATGGTGGGCACTTACAACGTCGTCTGGGCCGCCACCAATGCGCTGGCGTTGTTCAGCGGCGGCACGCTGGTGGAAAAATTTGGGTTCAACACCATTTTTTACGTGCCCCTCGCCGCCATGGCCGCGCAACTGGCCCTGGTTTTCTGGCTGCAAAAACATGTGGAGGCGGCTCGCGCTGCCGGCCATGAATCCGCCCCCGCGCCGGTTCCCGACCCGCACCGGCCATCGCCAGCCAAAACCCGGGCGTTCCTGCGCATGGCGTGGCTGGCCAATCCGTTCGCCTACATCGCCATCAACACGCTCATCCCCATGCTGCCCACGCTGGCCGCGCGGTTTCATCTCACGCCCATGTTCGCCGGGTTCACCTGCTCGCTGTGGGGCTTCGTGCGGCTGGGCACCTTCATGCTATTGTGGTATTGGACGGACTGGCATTACCGCTTCCGCTGGCTGGTGACGGCGTTCGCCATGCTCATTGTCTCGTTCGCATTGATCCTTACGGTGCCGAGTCTGGTCCTGTTGATTGGGGCGCAGATTTTCTTCGGGGGCGCCATTGGGCTGATTTACTACTCGTCGTTGTTCTATTCGATGGATGCCAGCGAAGCCAAGGGCGACCATGGAGGCATTCACGAAGCCGCCATCGGGGTGGGCAACTGCCTCGGCCCGGCCCTGGGCGCGGCCACGTTGCTGTGGGTGCCGCAATACGCCAACAGCGGGGCGGTGGCCGTGAGCGTGCTGTTGCTGTGCGGCCTGGGCGGGCTGGTGGGAATCTGGAAGACCGCCCGGTAAAGTTGTGGGGGAAACATTCAACATTCAACCCTCAACTTTAAACGTCGAAGTGGGCCGCCGGACTCAATCACATTGAATGTTCGAAGTTGAATGTTGAATGTTCGATGTTTTCTTTCCCAATTTGGCAGTGAGTTTTCTCCCTCGTTCTTTTGCTGCTTTGTGGTTAATCTTTCCCCATGTCCGCTGAACAACCACCGCAACCTGACCCGCAGCGCAAGACCCTTGACGACCGCGCGAAAATGACCGAACTGGAACGCATCCGGCATTCGTGCGCGCACGTGATGGCCACCGCCATCCTCCGCCTCTGGCCCGACGCCCAGTTCGCCTACGGCCCGCCCGTCGAGAACGGCTTTTATTACGACGTCGAGGTTTCGCATCGCATTTCGCCCGAAGATTTCGCGGCCATCGAGGCGGAGATGAAAAAGGAGATCAAGGCCAACCATACTTTCGAGAAGGTCGTCGTTGCGCGCGAACAGGCCATCAAGGATGCGCAGAGCGGCCGGCTTGGCGGACTGGCCGAGCGCCCTGCCCCGTCGAAGTTCAAGCTCGACCTGATCAACCAGATTCCCGAGGGCGAGGCGATTTCGTATTTCAAGAACGGCGATTTCATCGACCTGTGCGCCGGGCCGCACGTGATGCGCACCGGCAACGTGGGCGCGTTCAAGCTCACCACCGTGGCCAGCGCCTATTACAAGGGCGACGAGAAAAACCCGCAGCTCCAGCGCATCTACGGCACCGCGTTCAAGAACAAGACCGAGATGGAAGCCTACTTCAACATGATTGAAGAGGCGAAGAAGCGCGACCATCGCAAGATTGGAACGGAGATGGGCTTGTTCGCCATCGACACGGAATTTGTCGGCCCGGGCCTGCCGCTCTGGCTGCCGAAAGGCACGGCGATTGTGGAGGAATTGGAAAAACTGGCGAAGGAAACGGAATTCGCCGCCGGCTACGTGCGCGTGAAAACGCCGCACATCGCCAAGGAGAAGATGTACCTGACCAGTGGGCATCTACCGGTGCTTTATGCGGAGTCCATGTTTCCTCCAATGAAACTCGCGCTTGAAGGATCTGAATACCAACTTTTCCTGAAAGCAGAACGAGCGATGGAATCATTGGATTCGATAATTGCAAAGCTCCTTAACCTTGCTGGGTTGTTGCCAGAACCTCATCTTCTACGAGGCAAGGAAGCGAAGATTGCTAGCGGAGATTTAGACAGTGCGATGCGCCATTTCTTTGAGACTCTGCGAGCAACCCTAGACAAGAAGTCGACCAGCCCGGAACCAATGCCTCCATTGAATTTGGATTACGCCCAGTACACTGCAGAACTTGAAGAGGCTTTTGCTAAGGCACCTGACGGAATAAGAAAGTTTGTTCGAGAGTACGGGGAAAAGCGTATACTAGCTGTTCTGCAAGGAACTCTGACAGACAGGACTGAGCGTTACTACCTCAAAGCAATGAACTGCCCGCATCATCACCGCATTTTTGCGGCTGAACCGCGCAGTTATCGTGATTTGCCGTTGCGCCTCGCCGAATACGGCACCTGCTATCGCTACGAGCAGTCGGGTGAGTTGTTCGGCCTCATGCGTGTCCGGTCGCTCAATATGAACGACGCGCACATCTATTGCACGGAAGACCAGTTCGCGCAGGAGTTCAATGCGGTAAACGAGATGTATCTGAAGTATTTCAAGATTTTCGGCATCGACAAGCACGTGATGCGTTTCAGCACGCACTCGAAAGAAGGCCTCGGCAAGAAGTACGTGAATGAGCCCGACTTGTGGATCAAAACCGAGACCATGGTGCGCGACGTCCTCAAGAACAGCGGCATCAACTACGTCGAGGTGCCGAACGAGGCAGCGTTCTACGGCCCGAAGATTGATGTGCAGGTCTGGAGCGTCATTGGCCGCGAATTCACGCTGGCGACCAACCAGGTCGATTTCGCCGTGCCGGCCAAGTTCGGTTTGGTCTATCGCGACAAGGACAACAGCAACAAGACTCCATTGTGCATCCATCGCGCGCCGCTGGGCACGCACGAACGGTTCATCGGTTTTCTCATCGAACATTACGCCGGCAACTTCCCGCTTTGGCTCGCGCCGGAGCAGGTCCGCGTACTCACCCTCGGCGAGGAAGAGCCGCTGTTGAACTACGCCAAGGCCACCGTCAGCGAACTGCGCGCGAATTTTGTGCGTTGCGAAGCCGATTTCAGTTCCGACCCGATCAAGGCGAAGATTGCCGAAGCCGAGAAGGCGAAAGTCCACACCATGCTGGTCATCGGCGGCCGTGACCTGGATGCCGGGAACGTCTCGGTGCGCCTGCACGGCAAAGGCAACGTCGGTGCCAGGCCAAAGGGCGAAGTGGTGGCGGACATCATTGCGGCAATCAAAGAGCGGCGGGCGTAAAAGCATTCCGGCCATGAACCCGATTTTTCTGGCAGCGCTCACGGTGAGCAAACCCGCCGCCATTGGCATTGGCATCGCGGCGCTGGTCGTGTTTTACCTGGCATTCAAAGTCGGCAAGTTCATCATTAAAACGCTTCTACTGCTCGCTGCCCTGGCCGCGCTTGGACTGGCAGTGTGGTGGTACTATGCTGCGCACCATGGCTCGTTATAAATCAAGGTCCGCCAGCTTCATCCGCTGCAAAACCGCAGCAGAAAGTGGTGGTGACGTTCTGTTGACCATGGAGGAGTAGCAAAGCCAATTCGAACAAAACCCGCGGGAAATGAATCCAATAACCAGCAACATGAAAATTTTGGCTGGCAGATTTGTGGCCCCGGTGCTCGTGCTGTCGGTAATGGTTGCGTCCACCGCCAATTGTCCCGGCGGTCCGGAGACGGTGAAAACCAATCCGCCGGTAAAAACCACTGCGGATAAAGCCAAAGAAACGATAAAGAACGTCGTGGCTGATGGAAAAGACGCCGTGCGGCAGGGAGTGCAGGAAACCGACAACGCAATGACCAACGTGGTTCATCAAATCGGCGTCGGCGTGTACAAAGCCACCGGAGTGGCGACCAATGTAACGGCCAAGGTCAAGATAGTGGTCACCAACGTGGTCGGCGAAGCAATTGACGCGGTCAAGAACGCAACCCGGTAGTTTAGTAGAGCAGACTGGCAGTCTGCCGTGTCGCAGGTTGGGAACCTGCGAATCTAACAAACGCTGCTATAGCTGCGATCTGCCGACTGCCAGTCGGCGATACAGCAGACAAACTGTCTGCGCTACGGTTGCGGCATCGGCGATGCCGCGTTGCCCTGCCAACTTGGCCACGCACTGCTCCATTTCCAATCTTCTGGGGCCTTGCAGAGGCCAGCTTTCACCGGGTTCATGCGGATATAGCGGCGGATGCGCGACTTTTCTTCGTCGTTCCGAATCCAATGATCATATGATTCCGGCTGCCAAAACGTTTTGCCCGTTGTGCCTAGGATCAGATTGGCCTGTCGCGCCGCGTGGCGTTTCCGGCTTTTGAGGATTTCGCTCAAAGTGAAGTTTGGCATCGGCCAGAGGATGACGTGGACGTGGTTGGGCATAACCACCCAATCGTCCAGCAAATAGTGATTCCCATGAAAATGCCGAAGCGATCCGGCAACCATGTTGGCAATCTCAGGCCGGCGCAGATGGCACGCGCCGGCGCCGCGGTCGAGGTAACGCTCGATTTTTCGGCGCAGTTCCCGATGTGTCTCTTCCGTCTGCTCCGATTTGGCATGGGCGGGCAATCGGTATGGGGTTTCGGCGTGTTCACGTTGGAAGCGCAGCAGGACTTCTTTTGGCAATGAGTCTGCAAGTCGAAAGGTGATAAAATAGGCTGTGCCTTCGCGTTTGACGTGCGGCAGATAACCGCGTGAGTGGATGCCGCTGCGGAACGGATTTGGTGGCTCAGCGGGAACACCGGTTGCTCGCAGGGAAAACTTCACGCGCTCCAGCCCGGAATTGCGTCCTTCGGGGTTCACGTCTTTTGGGTAGCAGATAGGGCATCATCTGACAACTCTGGCTTGCGGGCGATTTGCCGGCACGGACTGGCATTATTCCGTAGCGCAGACTGGCAGTCTGCCGTATCGCGGATTGGCAATCCGCAGACGGTTCGGGCTTGTTACGTGCAACGACGACTCTTCCGCGTTTGACCACCTGCCGACTGCCAGTCGGTGGTACAGCAGACAGACTGTTTGCGCTACAGGCCTGAACTTTCACGGAAGCGAACGGCGCATATTTTGAATGCCATTTGCCGGCGGCGAGGATAAATTGCCGCCGTGAACGTCAAAATCACCTACTATCTCGATGTCATTTCTTCCTGGTGTTACTGGGCCGAACCGGCGTGGCGGGAATTGAAGCAGAAATACGCCCGGTCCCCGGTGGAATTCAAGTGGGTCATTGCCTTGCTCGATCAATCGGGCATGTCCAAATCGCGGGCGCAGGCGGATTGGTTTTACCGGCGCAGCGGAACGATCGTGCGGTCGCCGTTCATGCTGAAATCCGGCTGGATGACCGGAGCGAAGGAATATCTCGCGCCCAATTGCGTGGCGGAAGCGGCGAAAGATTTTGGGGTCACCGACGACCGGGTGCGCCTGGCGCTGATGGAAGCCGCTATGTGCGCCGGGAAAAAAGTGGGCAAATGGGACGTTTCCGTGGCGGTGGCCGCCTGGGCCGCCAATCTGGATGCCGCGGCCCTGCTGACGAAGTCGCGGTCGCCGGAAATCGAAAAACGTGTCCGGACGACAACGGCGGAATTCCATGCCTTGCAGGTGACACAACGACCGGCATTCGTTTTGAAGAGCAACATTGATGATCGCGCCGTTTTTTCCGGCCTGGTCAAGGCCGGTCCGATCGCGGCGGCAATTGATGCGATGCTGGAGGACTCGGCGGCTTACGCTTCACATGCCGCACATTTCGGTTTCCCCCCGCCAAATTGAACTCGACCTGGATGAGTGGCCGGAGCCACTTCGATGCAAAACCTTCGGCGGCTTTCAAAAATGCGGACGTGAAGGCCATCGACGATTTTTCATGAACGATTCCAGGACAGTCGGGAAATTGTTGCCAGCCCTGGGGTATGGGCTGTTTCTGGCGTTTGCTTTCTTCCTGTTGTTCCATCATCTCGACAACCATTTGTTGTGGGGTGACGAAGGGGAGACGGCGGTGCTGGCCAGAAATGTGACCAAATTTGGTGTGCCGAGAACTTTTGACGGAACCAATTACATCCTGCTTCATGGACAACGGGATGAAAACCAGGACCACATCTGGACCTGGTCGCCGTGGATGCAGGAATATATTGCGGCAAGCGCGTTCGTCATTTTCGGTGAGACCACCTGGGCGGCGCGGGCGCCGTTTGCCCTGATTGGCTGGTGCAGCCTGGTGGCCTTGGCGCTGGTGGCCTATAAAATCTACCGCAGCCATTGGGTGGCCCTGGCCAGCGTGGTACTATTGGGAACTTCGGAGGTCTTTCTGCTGCACGCGCGGCAATGCCGTTACTACCCGATCTCGGTGTTTGCGGAAATCCTGTTCATTTATGGCATCTACCAGTTGTTTGCCCGGGACCGGCGGGGTGTCTGGCTGGCGGCGTTCGCCTTGGGTTTGCAATTCTACAGCAATTACATCGTCATGGTGGGGAATCTGCCGGGGCTGGTGGTTCTGGCTTGGATGCGTCGCAAACAGGGTAAACGGGCGGTGCTGGATGTGGCCATGATTGCGGGCCTCTGGCTGGCGGCGGCCCTGCCGTGGATGATTTATGCGCATCAGTGGGGACAGGGCAAGGCGGTCGGCGAGGAGCTGCATTTGGGAAAAGCATGGCCTTATCTGTTGGAATTTCATTTTCATTTTCTGCCGCTGTGCTTTCTGCTGCTTCCGTTTTTGAAACATCTCCCGAAGACCGGAACCGGACAAACCGCCGGAACTGATCCTTTGACGGCAGGCTGGGAACGTTGGTTGTTGTGGCTGCTGGCGTCGTACTTCGCCGCGATTCTGCTCGCGCCCGGATTTTATCTGCGTTATCTGCTGCCGATTTTGCCACTGACCTGTCTGCTGGCCGCCACCTGGATTTTTCGCTACGTCCAACGGCGGACAATGGTGGTTCTGTTGATTGTCATCCAGGTCATGAGCAACGTTGTTTCCATGGTCACCGCTTATCCGTTCCGGGGCACGCACCGGTTCCGGGTTCCCCTGGTGGATTACGCGCGGGGCACGGCACGGCCTTACGCCGACCAATTTTCCGATGTGCTGGCTTTTTTTAAACAGCAGGCGCAGCCCGGGGAAATTGTCCTGTCCTTCGATCCGGAATTTCCCGTGGAGTTCTACACGTCGTTGGCGGTAATTGATGGGGTGCTGATGGCCCCGCCCAAAGGGCACATGCCGAGATGGATTCTGCCCAGCAGTGCATCCGGCGTGGTGGCCCAGGCTCCGGTGGTGCTGCCGGATTTTCTAAGGCCGTACTATGAGCCGGTCACCCTCCGGGTACATGATTCGGTCCGGGGGGACAGCATTCCCGAACCGGATGTTTATCAGTACCAAAGTGCCTCAAATTTCGTGCCGTTTCTGATTTATCGGCTCAACACCGGCACAAACGGTTACCGCATTCAGTAACCAGATGCCGATTCCCGCCTGGCGGCAGCGAATACCCGCCGCCGAGGAATCAGCCCGGGGGCGGAAATTTTGCTGCCGGTTGCGAGGCGCCAGGCATAATGGATTTTGCTGCGAGCCGTCCGGGAGAGCAGTTGCCAATGTTCAACGATTCAAAGCCATCATCGGCCCGCGGTTGGGGCGCCGGGAAGATCAGGAACTGGGTCTTCCTGTTCCTGGTGTTGGCGACGGTTGTAGCCATCCGCATCCGTCTGTTGGACGTGCCGTTGGAACGCGACGAGGGGGAATACGCCTATGCGGGGCAGCTCCTGCTTCAGGGAGTTTCGCCATATCAGGGGGCTTACAATGTCACGATAAAACTGCCCGGAACGTGCGCGGCGTATGCGCTGATCATGGCGTTGTTTGGACAGACGGCGGCCGCATTGCATGCCGGTGTCCTGCTGGTGAACCTGGCCACGGCGATGCTGGTCTTCGTTCTGGCGCGGCGCATCTACGGGGAAGCCGGCGGAGTGATCGCGGCCGGAGTTTGCGCCCTGCTTTCCATCGTGCCAGCGACCCTGGGTTTGGCCGCCCACGCGACCCATTTTGTCATGCTGCCGGCGTTGGCCGGCGTCCTCCTCCTGCAAAACCTCAATGAGAGGACCCTGGCTGCCCGGATTTTTCTGGCGGGGTTGTTTCTCGGACTGGCGACTTTGATGAAACAAACGGGCGCAGTCTTTGGATTGTTTGCAGCCGGCTGGATAATCAGCCGGGAGATTTCATCCGGTCAGAAGCAGTGGGGACGGCTCGTGTTGCGGCTGGTCTGGCTGGCGCTGGGCGGGGTGCTGCCGTTTGTCCTGATGTGCGGGGCCATTGCCCTGACGGGTGACTTTGGCCAATTCTGGCTGTGGACTTTTAAATACGCCGGTTCCCACGCTTCGATCATCACGTTTGGTCAGAGTCTCAGGACGATGACCGCTGTGGTGACGACATTGTTCCGGGCGGCGCCAGGTTTGTGGTGTTTTGCGGTGCTGGGCATTTTTCTGATCTCTTGCGAATCGGAATTGCGGCGCTGGCGGGGATTTGTCATAGGATTCGCGGTTTTTTCCGCCGCCGCGGCCTGGCCCGGGTGGCGCGCACATTATTACATTCAATTGCTGCCCGCCGCCGGACTGCTGGCAGCGGCAACTTATCACTGGATTTCCGGTTTCCTGGCCCGGCGCGCGCCGGTCTTTCCCACGGCTGCGCTGCCCGCCCTGGTTTTTGCGGTCGCCGGTCTCAGCGTGCTGATTCAAAGGTGCGACATCTATTTTCGCCAGACGCCGGCGGAGGTAAGCCGCACACTTTACGGCACCAATCCGTTTCCCGAGTCGGTGGAGATTGCCCGTTATCTGGCGGACCACACTTTGCCGGCGGCACGGATTGCGGTGCTGGGATCCGAACCGCAGATCTACTTTTACAGTCATCGCCGGTCCGCCACGGGTTATATTTGCACCTATCCGCTGATGGAGGCGCAACCGTACGCCGGGGAGATGCAACAGGAAATGATCCGGCAGATTGAACAGGCCAACCCGGAGTATGTGGTCTTTGTCCATGTCAGCAACTCCTGGTTGCAGTATGCGGATTCCAATCCTTCGATCTTTCAGTGGTTTGGCCGGTATCAGCGGGAGCAACTCCAATTGGTGGGGTTGGTGGAGATCCGGCCGGGCGAACCGACCAGGTACCGATGGTTTGACCAGCCGCCAACTGATCTACAAACCACCGCAGAATCGTGGTTGAGCCTCTTCAAACACCGTGTTGATAACGAGCCGGTCCCGTTGAAAGCCAATTGAAACCTCGCCCCACCGGAAATTATGCACCGTGTCGTGCAGGGTTTCGGCCCCCCCCAATCCATTTGCTCGTGGGCTTGCGTGGACAAGTTGTGGATAACCTGTGAATGAATGTGAACAACTGAGGCTTGAATCCGGCGAAAAAAAGACGAGGGTCAATGTACCATGTTGTAATTCAAAATATTAAAAAATCTTTCCACGGATGACTGTCTTCGGAACAGGGCCGGCAGCCGTCAACGTTGATAAAGGGAATAAGTATGAATGCAGCAACGTCAGTACAGGAAACGCTTCCGTTGGAAGGCGCCAATCCGTGCCATTTTT